>JAKQJD010000638.1 GCA_029561355.1 Bacteroidota bacterium
GGTTTGCAGATCGGCGGCGTTTGCGGGTGGAGCAGCCACTACAGGGGCGTCCTGAAACAGCGACAATTGCGGTGTCCACACCGCCTGGTATTTGCTGTGGGTTTGTTGGAGCAGGATTTTGCGCAGTTGTGCGCTGCCGGACTGCGTTTGTTTGAGCGCGGTATTTTTTTCGTGGCAGGTCAGAAAATAACGGGCGCGGGAGAGAATGACGCCCATTTGTTTCAGGTGATCAAACGTGAGCAGCCGGAACCGCCGGGCTTCCACGATTTTGTCCACCGATTTGTGGCCCATGCCGGGCACGCGCAGGAGCATTTCGCGGTCGGCTTTGTTCACATCGACGGGGAAGAGGTGCAGGTTGCGCAGCGCCCAGCCCGCTTTCGGGTCCAGATCAAGGTCGAGGTGTTTGTTGCCGGCGTTCAGGATCTCCTTCATATCGAAACCGTACACGCGGATCAGCCAGTCGGTCTGGTACAGGCGGTGTTCGCGCAGCATGGGTACCGGCGCGCCGATTCCGGGCAGGCGGCTGTCGTTGCTGATGGGCACGTAGCCGGAATAATGCACGCGTTTCAGGTGGAAATGTTTGTACAGCGCATCGGCCGTTTGCATAATGTCCCAGTCGGATTCGCCGGTAGCGCCGATCACCATCTGGCTGCTCAGTCCGGCGGGCGAAAAAACGGGCGCGCTTTTAAGCGTTTTGCGTTCTTCCTTGCTGGCCACGATGCCGGTGCTGATGTGGCGCATGGGCGTGGTCATGTCGACACGCTTTTTTTCGGGCGCGAGTTTTTTCAGTCCTTCTTCGGTGGGAATTTCGATATTGACACTCAGGCGGTCGGCGTACAGGCCTGCTTCCCGGATCAGTTCCGGGCTGGCGCCGGGGATGGTTTTCAGGTGGATGTATCCGTTGAAACGGTGCTCCTCTCGCAGGGTTTTGGCAATGCGTATGAGGCGTTCCATGGTGTAATCGGCATTTTTAAAAATCCCGGAACTCAGGAACAGGCCTTCGATGTAGTTGCGCCGGTAAAAATTGATGGTCAGATCCACAACCTCTTCTACGGTGAAAGCGGCCCGCTGGATATCGTTGCTGCGCCGGGACACGCAGTAAGCGCAGTCGAAAATACAGTAATTGGTGAGCAGGATTTTCAGCAGCGACACGCAACGCCCGTCTTCCGTGTAGGAATGGCAGATGCCCATGCCGGTCGTATTGCCCAGTTTTTTCTCTTTATTGTCCCTTTTGCTACCGCTGGAGGCGCAGGAAACGTCGTATTTGGCCGCGTCGGCAAGGATGGAAAGTTTCTGGGTAATGCGATCGTAGTTCATAGTCGTTTAACGAAAAAAACTACAATTTGTTTTTATTTTTTCCGATAATTTGTTTTAAGAGTGTGTTGTGCGGTAAAACCTTTTGGGAGTGTGCGGCTACGCCCCTCGTAGGAATAATGGCTACGCGGACGACGCGGATTTTTGCGGATAAACGCGGATTTTTGATGGCCTTGCGGCCATTCAGGTTTTGTTTTTAACCACGGAGGCACAAAGGACACAACGCGTAGATTACACAATCGTCATCTCTAAATGGGAGAAAGTGTAATCTACGCGTTGTGTCCTTTGTGCCTCCGTGGTTTATAATAAAATGGCCGCAAGGCCATCAAAAATCCGCGTCATCCGCGTTGCCATTATTCCTACGGAGGGCGTAGCAGTACAGACCCAAAACAAATTGCAATGAAAGCAGTATCCAACCACCTTTCCTGAAAAAATCCGGATCCGGGAACACTTTTCAATCAATCCATTGAACCTTTGCACCGAATCCGGCCTTTCATCAAATGCCTTGAATTTTCCAATACCTGAAACTGAACAACATCCATGTCCCGACCCAAGCTCTACGCCATCCTCTCCGTTATCACCCTGTTCCTGCTTGCCGGGTTGTACGCCCATGAACTGAATTTCCTGTTCAATTCCATCGGTGCGGGCTGGCTGGTGGCAGGTTCCATGTTGTTCATGCTGGCGGCGGTATGTACGGGGCTGTGGCTCGGCCGCGACCGGTTCACACCCTGGAAACGGCACGTGCCGGAAGTACTGCTCATTCTGGTGTTCAGCGTATTGTTCGCGCCGCTGTTCGGCAGCCTCATTAACAGGTGGTTCAGTCTGAAGGAATACCAGTCGTTCGAGTTCGTATCGGAGCGGCCTTACTTCGCTTCAGGCTACGGGGTTTTGAAAGGAGAAAAAATTCAGCCCACGGGATACATCCTGACGGTAAGGGAAAAAGGCCGGGAGCACCGTTTCAAGTATAAGAAGCAGGCGTATTATCCGCTCACAAATCCGGGAGAAGTGATCATGCTGCCCGTTCGGCGCGGCATTTTCGGGGTGAATGTGGTTTTGCTGAAATAGCAAAAAGTGCGAAGTGCGAAGTCGGCAGTGCGAAGTCGTTCCAGCCCCGGATATTGGTGGTTTATTTTGTGCACTTTGTGAAAAAACCTTTGTGTCCCTTGTGGTAAAGTGCGAAGTGCGAAGTCGGCAGTGCGAAGTCGTTCCAGCCCCGGATATTGGTGGTTTATTTTGTGCACTTTGTGAAAAAACCTTTGTGTCCCTTGTGGTAAAGTCCGAAGTGCGAAGTCGACAGTGCGAAGTCGTTCCAGCCCCGGGTATTGTTGGTTTATTTTGTGCACCTTGTGAAAAAACCTTCGTGTCCCTTGTGGTAAAATTTTTAAACACAAAAGACACAACGGGTTTTCACAAGGTGCACAAAGGCCGTTTCCACTCATCATTTCGAATGCACAGGCGAAACATCATAAACCCATAAACTTTTAAACTCCGCTTCACCCGAAACGGACTTCGCACTGCCGACTTCGAACTTCGGACTTTTTTTTAACCTCAACTTGGAAAATTCCCGCAACTTGACTTACCTTTGCGTTCGCTTTTGGAAAAGGCATGTCTATCTGTGCCGTTTTTCCATTGATTTTGAACGAGTTACAATAATTTTCAGTAAAATAACGGTATGCCTACTATTAATCAGCTTGTACGCAACAGCCGCGAAAAAGTGGAATACGCCAGCAAAAGCCGCGCGTTGAACTCTTGTCCGCAACGTCGTGGTGTTTGCACCCGTGTGTACACCACTACACCAAAGAAACCAAACTCTGCGCTGCGTAAAGTTGCCAAAGTGCGTCTTACCAACAGCATCGAGGTGATCGCCTACATTCCGGGTGAAGGCCACAACCTGCAGGAGCACTCCATCGTACTCGTACGCGGCGGTCGTGTAAAAGACCTCCCCGGTGTACGTTACACCATCGTGCGCGGTGCGCTCGATACGGCCGGTGTGAACAACCGCAAGAAAAGCCGCTCGAAATACGGTTCGAAGCGTCCGAAGAAATAAGATTTTTCAGTTATGAGTTATAAGTTATGAGTGATGAGTGATCACACTTGTAACTCGACGCTCATAACTCATCACTCATAACTCATAACTATTACAAAATGCGTAAGCACAAACCGAAACCTCGAGTATTGGCCGCCGACCCGCGTTATAACGATACGATGGTAACACGTTTCGTGAATAACCTGATGTGGGAGGGCAAGAAGAGCGTTGCATTTGGGATTTTTTACGATGCATTGGACCTCGTGAAAACCCGCACCAACGAGGACGAGTTGCAAATCTGGAAAAAAGCGTTGAACAACGTTATGCCACAGGTAGAAGTTCGCAGCCGCCGTATCGGTGGTGCAACTTTCCAGATCCCGACCGAACTCCCTGCCAACCGCAAGATTTCGATCGGCATGAAATGGCTGATCAAATATGCACGCGCCCGCAGTGGTAAAGGTATGGCCGAAAAACTGGCCGCCGAAGTCATCGCAGCATCCAAGGGTGAAGGCAGCGCCGTTAAAAAACGTGAGGATACCCACAAAATGGCTGAGGCGAACCGCGCCTTCGCGCATTTCAGAACGTAACCCGCGCCTAAACGCCGTGCTACCCTACCGTCGAGGTTGCCCCTGTCAAGTTTTATTGGCAGGGCCAATTTTCGGCGGTATTGGTTTTTTAAGAGGACTGGATAATGAAATAACCATTTTATTCTTCGGAACTTTTAAACTGCCATACGCCATATTGCCAAAATAACTTTTGACAGGAATACATTTCATCTTTCGGCACAATACTTTGTTTTGAAAACAAGGGAGCCAAGAGATCCGAACTGCACTCATTTTATTTCATTCAATCATTCAATATTATAACAAGTCATGGCAAACGACCTCCGGTTCACCCGAAATATCGGTATTGCCGCTCACATTGACGCAGGTAAAACAACCACAACTGAGCGTATTCTCTACTACACCGGTGTAAACCACAAAATTGGCGAGGTACACGAAGGCGCCGCTACCATGGACTGGATGGAGCAGGAGCAAGAGCGTGGTATCACGATCACTTCCGCCGCTACCAAATGTCAGTGGAAAGTTGTCGACCAACTGTATGATTTCAATATCATCGATACGCCGGGTCACGTGGACTTTACCGTGGAGGTAAACCGCTCCCTGCGCGTGTTGGACGGTCTGGTGTTCCTGTTTTCCGCAGTAGACGGCGTAGAGCCGCAATCGGAAACCAACTGGCGCCTGGCTGATAACTATAAGGTGCCGCGTATCGCGTTCATCAATAAAATGGACCGCGCCGGTTCCGACTTTTTCATGTGTGTCAATGACATGAAAGCGAAACTGGGCTCCAACGCTATTCCGCTACAGGTGCCAATCGGCGCCGAGCACAACTTCAGAGGCGTTGTCGACCTCGTAAGCGGCAAAGCCATCGTGTGGAACGAAGAAGACCACGGTATGTCTTTCACAGAAATTCCGGTTCCGGAAGATCTGGTTGAAACCGTGTTCGAATACCGCCAGAAACTCATCGAAGAAGTAGCCGGTTACGACGATTCGCTGCTGGAAAAATTCTTCGAAGACCCGGAAAGCATCACGATCGACGAAATGCGCGCCGCTATCCGTGCCGCCGTTATCGACATGAAAATGACGCCGGTTATGTGCGGTTCCGCTTTCAAAAACAAAGGTGTACAGGCTTGCCTGGATGCAGTTTGTTACTTCCTGCCTTCGCCGCTGGATAAAGAAAGCATCAAAGGCACCGATCCGAAAACGGAAAAAGAGATTCTGCGCCACCCGAATGTAAGCGATCCGTTTACTGCCCTGGCGTTCAAAATCGCTACCGACCCGTTTGTAGGCCGTCTGTGCTTCATACGCGTTTATTCCGGTCAACTGGATGCCGGTTCTTACGTTCTGAACACCCGTACGGGCGACAAAGAGCGTATCAGCCGTCTGTACCAGATGCACGCGAACAAGCAGAACCCGATCGACAAGGTAGAAGCAGGCGATATCTGCGCTGCCGTCGGTTTCAAGGATATCCGCACCGGCGATACGCTGTGCGACGTGGCACACCCGATCGTACTCGAATCGATGGTGTTCCCGGAGCCGGTTATCGGTCTGGCTATCGAGCCGAAAACGCAAAAGGACCTGGACAAACTGGGTATGTCCCTCAACAAACTGGCTGAGGAAGATCCCACGTTCCGCGTGAAATACGACGAAGACACCAACCAGACCGTTATTTCCGGTATGGGTGAGTTGCACCTCGAGATCATCGTCGACCGTCTGCGTCGCGAGTTCAAGGTAGAATGCAACCAGGGCGCTCCGCAGGTAAACTATAAAGAGGCTCTGACCAAAACGACAACGCACCGCGAACGTTTGAAAAAACAATCCGGTGGTTCGGGTCTCTTCGCCGATATGGAATTCGAACTCGGCCCGGCCGACGAGGAATTCCTCAACAGCGACGACTTCAAAAGCGGCAAGAAAAAACTCCAGTTCATCTGGGCTATCGTGGGTGGTGCTATTGATAAAAACTATCAGAAGCCTATCGCCGACGGTTTCACCCAAATGATGAGCAACGGTATCCTGGCCGGCTACAACATCGATTCGATGAAAGTACGCGTGCTGGACGGTGGTATGCACTCCGTGGACTCGAAACCAATCGCTTTCGAACTTTGTGCGAAAGAGGGTTTCCGCGCTGCTGCTCCTGCTACCAAACCGCAGATCATGGAGCCGATGATGAAACTGGAGGTAATCACTCCGGAAGAATACGTCGGTCCGGTTATCGGTGACCTGAACCGCCGCCGCGGCCTGCCGAAAGGACAGGAAACCCGTATGGGTGGCGCTGTTGCGATCCAGGCGGAAGTTCCGCTGGCTGAAATGTTCGGTTACGTAACTGCGTTGCGTACCCTGACTTCCGGTCGCGCTTCTTCTACCATGGAATTCAGCCACTACGCTCCGCCGCCTGAAAGCGTGTCGAAAGCGGTCATTGAAAAAGCGAAAGGCGCGAAAGCGTAAGTTTGAGATAACAGGTTGATTTTCAACCTGATGATATAAAGCCCGGTAGCGCTGTTGCGTTATCGGGCTTTTTTGTTTTTTAACGCGAGGTTTTTTATTTAACCACAAAGGCACAAAGAACACAACGCGTAGAGTACACAACTTTTAACTGTAGGCATGGTGATTTTCGCATTACGCGCGACATCATTTATATGCCGTATGCATGATGCGTGTACTCTACGCGTTGTGTTCTTTGTGCCTCGTGGTTAAATAAAAAAAATTGTGGTTAAAAAATCTCACTCGTTCCACGCATTTCCCACCTCCGACACCGGCATACACCCCACATACACGCCCGGCATAGGATCATAACTTAGCACCTCCCGGCCGATGGCCTCGGAAGTGTAATATCCCAGCAGCGTCAGTTCCTTGATGCGGCGGAAAAAATCGTTGGGTGAAGACGCCGACAACTTGATACCCCACAGGGAAGGTGGCATTTTGGCGGATGCCTGATCCATTTTCAGGAGCAGATCGGTTTGCTGCGCGGCGCTACAGGCGGCAAATTTTTTTCCGTATTGTTTCACGCAGGTTTCTTCGAAGGCCGTTAACCCGGCGATGAAGTCTTTCTGTTCTTCCGGCGAGAGCAGGTCTTTCAGCATCTTATCGATAAATTTATCGATGTGGAGGTCTTTCGCGCCGGGCGTTTTGGTGCGCGGCAGAATGCGCTCGGTCATGTCGCCAATGGTGCGCGCCTGGTCGGCCGTCAGGAATTCAGGTTTCCAGTGCAGGTGGTTACCCGCGCTGCAACTGACGAACAGTTCGGACAAAGCCGAAGCCGAAACGGCATATCCCAGGAACAGCGCTGTTGTTTTTATTGCTTTTCTCCGATCCATATAAAAGTTGAGCGGTTGAGATTGTTGAGAATGTTGAGGGTTGAGAATGTTGAGAGGCGTTGGTAGTCAATGAAGAATACTTTCTTGTTCATAAGCATTTTGCACGAACTACAGCCAAACACCCTTACCAAATCAGTTACAAATCATTGATTATCAACACTGATAACCAATAACTGATAACCAATAACTACCTACAACCGCTTATTCTTCATTTCCTGCACAGCAAAATCAGCCGCCCGGGCCGTGAGTGCCATGTAGGTGATAGAAGGATTGACGCAGGAAGACGAGGTCATACACGCGCCGTCGGTAACGAATACGTTGGAAACGGCATGAACCTGGTTGTTGGCGTTCAAAACCGATGTTTTAGGATCCCTGCCCATACGCGCGGTGCCCATTTCATGTATACCTACGCCTATCCCGCCCATATGGTCGAAAGTGCTGACGTTTTTGAAGCCGGCTTTTTCCAGCATTTCGGCGGCATCGGCTTTCATGTAATTCCGCATCGTCATTTCGTTGGTTTTAAACTCGGCATCGAAGGTCAAAGTGGGCAAACCGGCCTTGTCTTTCAGGTTTTGGTTGAGCGTTACCTTGTTTTCGTGGTAAGGAAGGCATTCGCCGAAACCGACCAAAGTCATACCCCAACCGCCGGGCTTGAACAGGTTTTCCTTGAACTCGGCGCCAATACCTTCGCTGTTCACGCCGCCGCCCCAGTTGCCGCGACCGCCACTGCCCTGGTAGCCGTAGCCGCGCAGGAATTCGGGCCGCCGCGTCTGTTCATCCAGGTTGCGAAAACGGGGAATGTAAATGCCGTTCGGCCGGCGACCTTTGTAATACTGGTCTTCAAAACCGTCGTAACTGCCCATGGCGCCGAGGCGGTAGTGGTGGTCCATGAGGTTGTGGCCCAGTTCGCCGCTGTCGTTGCCCATACCGTTCGGGAAACGTTCGGAGGTGGAATTAAGCAAAATGGAAGTCGAGCCGAGCGTAGAGGCATTCAGGAAAATGACACGGGCGTAAAACTCGGTCGTTTCATGCGTAACGGTGTCGATGATCCGTACGCCGGTAGCCTTGTTCGTTTTAGCGTCGTAAATAATGGAATGCACGGCTGAATCGGGGCGCATGGTCAGATTACCCGTCGCATCGGCGGCCGGCAGGGTAACGGCGTTGCTGCTGAAATACGCGCCGAACGGACAGCCGCGGGCGCAGCGGTTGCGGTACTGGCATTTGCCTCGGCCGTTGATAGGCTCGGTGAGGTGCGCGACGCGGCCGATGGTCATGTACCGACCCTTGAATTCCTTTTCGATACGGGCTTTGACGTGTTTTTCAAGGCAGTTCAAGTCCATAGGCGGCAGAAAGTGCCCGTCGGGGAGGTGTGGCAACCCCATTTTTTCCCCGCTGATGCCCACGTATTTTTCCACGTAGGTGTACCAGTTTTCGATATCCTTGTACCGGATGGGCCAGTCGATTGCGATGCCTTCTTTGGCGTTGGCTTCAAAATCGAGGTCGCTCCAGCGGTAGCACTGTTTGCCCCAAAGGAGGGAGCGGCCGCCGACCTGGTCGCCGCGGATCCAGTCGAAACGTTTCACTTCGGTGTACGGGTGGTCGAGGTCGTTGGCGTGAAAATGTTTGTTGGCCTCGTTGATGAAACCGCTGCGCAGTTGCACATGGTATTTCTGCGTATCCTCGTACGACAGGCGACCGCGGTGTTCAAAATCCCAGTGTTCATTGTTCATGGTGGGATAGTCGGTCACGTGACGTACCATCCGGCCGCGTTCCAGCACCAGCGTTTTAAGGCCTTTTTCGCACAATTCCTTGGCTGCCCAGCCGCCGCTGATACCCGAACCGATGACGATAGCATCGTAGGTGTGGTCTGCGTTGATTTGTGTTATAAAATTCATAGGTAAATTTCAGATAAAGATTCAAAGCGCTTTAAAAGTGCGGCAATATTGCTAAATAACAATATAATAAAAGGAAATTATACCGGAATTATAAAATTAAAATTCAATTCAAACGGGTTCTCTGGCCGACGGGTTGTATTATGACACATTGAGAACCCATAATCAGATACAGACCCAACAGATCGTAATACAACATTAAGTTTTGCCGTTAAAGTTTTGTTAGTCATGCGGCAGGAGTTGATAAGAGTGAAAAGAGGCCTCTATTTTTAGAACGTCTTTCACCCTTTTAACAACTTGCTTACCATGAAACAATGCTTTATCCTGCTTTTATCCATCCTGTTTTTGCAAGGTATCGGGGCACAAACGTTTCCCTACACCTTTACCGTCGATCAGGCCGAGTATGTACCGCTAACCGAGGCGAACGGCGCCACCGATGGTGTGTGGGACGACCTGGATATTCCAACCCCGCTGGGATTTCCGTTCCAGTTGTGGGGACAGAGTACGCCCACGCTTTACTGGTATGGCGAACTCACGGCATTTAACGTTGCAGGTTTGCCGGGAGCATCCAATACGCCGTTTTTGATTGCTTATGGATCCGATTTAATCGACAGGGGTTTCGATTCGGGTATATCGCAATCGCCCGTTTCGTATAAAACGGAAGGCGAGCCCGGCAGCCGGATTTTTAAAATGCAATGGGCCAACGCCGGTTTTTTTAACGACGATTCAAATACCGCATTTACAAACCTCCAGGTGTGGCTGTATGAAGGCAGCAACAACATCGAACTGCGCTTCGGCCCTACGGAAGTAAACGACCCATTTATTTTTGAATTTTCGGGGCCCTTGATCGGCTTTATGGATGAATACAACCTGAGTAATGACAATTTCCAGAACCTGTATTACCTGGCGGGACCGGCTGAACATCCGACCCTGAAAACGGCTACCATGGCCAATGTCGATACGCTGTTCTCTACTTTGCAAAATGCTCCGGGCGACGGCCTGGTGTACCGGTTTAGTCCGGGCGTGAGCGGTACGGATTCTCCGCAGGCATCGCACAACGGCGTACGCATCTACCCTACCCTGGCGAGCGACGCGATTTCCATAGCGGTAGACGACCCGACAGCGACAACACTTCAAAAAGGCCTTCATTACAACATATTCGACGCGCTGGGCAAAACGGTGCGAAGTGGTCAGATTACGGCTGCTCTGGAACGCGTGGAATTAACCAATCTGGCAGGAGGAGTGTACTATGTAAACTTCTACTCTCCTGCGGGATTGGTGGGTACGCAGAAGATTTGGAAACAGTAGGTAACAACCGGCTCTTTGCATGAGTCATCCCGGGCTATATGTATGACCCGGGATGACTTATACATCCATACCACCATGTTCCTACCTGAATTGCCACAAATAACTTTTGTCTGCTGCAATTTTCTTGATCACATCCGCAGAGATATTTTTCGGATCGAACGTAACTTCCTTATAGTAGGCTACGTAAACGTCACCGTTTGCCCTCAACGGGTAAGCGAAGAATTTACCCTGCGGGTACTCCCATATACGGGCCAGGATACAGGGATGGCCCATCATGACGGGTGCTTTGCTGGTCGGGTCATCCGGGTTGATCACGATAAAATCGGTCATTCCGGAATTGGATGCCGTTCCGGTGTCCGTGTAGTTCAACGTGCTCAGAAACAACGGCCCATGGTCGCCGCTTCTAAACGTATGCACCCTTAATTTGACCCAATCGTGAAACAGAAGGTCCTTGCCGTCGCCGAGGTTGTCCTTAAAATTGTCTGCAATAGTCCATTTACTGAAATCAATGGATCCGTAGGAATAAAGCGTCCGGAACGGCGAACCGGTAGCATCCAATGTGCAGGGCTCGTGCTCACCGTGGTTGGTGATGTAGGAGCTATAAAATTCGGAGCGGAGGTAATGGTCGGCGCCGATTTTGACGTGGCCCCCGATGCCGAAACTGTGCAGGCGCAGGGAGTTTTTGAGCATAATGCCGCCCCGGTTGCCCATGGGGCGAAAAGCGATGCCGTTGACCGGAAGGCCGCCCTTTACGGAAACGAATCCGGAATCGGTTCTGGCGATGCCGCCGATACAAGAGGTATCGACGTAACGCGTTGTGAAGTACCGGGCATCGTAATACGCCTGGCCTTTTTCCTTGTACCAGGGCTCCCCGCGAAGTGTTCCGGCGGCAGTGACCGTCCCGTCGGCCTGCGGTGTCACCTGATCGACGGACAGGGTGAAATAACTTCTTTTCCGATCATCGTTTTTTTTAAAATACCCACCTACTCCGAGGTTGTATTCCTCTCCCCCAAAAAGTTGGGTAAAAATGCACCATATCTGAACGGAGGAAATAACGTTTTCGCCGTCGGCCTCAAACCGGTGTAAATCGAAATGCACTTCCGGATCATGGAAGCCATCGCCACCATCGGTTAGCACGTCAACATTGGCGCCAAAAGACGGATTCAGCGGCACGTAGGTAGTAGGAGGATCTGCGTGCTTAAAATCATCGTAGGAAAGAGCGATACCCGTTTGCCAGATTTCCATAGAAATACAGGCTCCGGTTGTAACTTTCCCGTCGGGCAGTTTGGTCGGAAGCATACAGAAATTCCGCAAATGGCCGGTGTCACTATCGGTAATGGTAAGATAACGGCCATTATCTACGGTGTTCGAGTTGGTTTGGATCCATACAAAATTTTCGTCCTTACTCCATTTCCCGATAATTTCCTGGTATTTTTCCGCCTGCCGGGGGAACCAGTCGGTCAACATTTCATGGGCGTACCCATGCAGGCCGTCGTTTTTTGCCGCGTACAGGCATATGATACCCCGAAGTTGAAGATTGTACAGGTACAACATATACTGGTATGCCATTTCGCAGACGGAAGTAGGGTAAGAATCTCTGCCTGCCAAAGGCGCTTCCATCATCTGTTTGATAATCAAATCAAGCCATACGAAATGGTTGTCGGTGAGTTCGCCGCAAATAGCCTCGTTTATTTTCTGGAGGTGGTCGATACATTTGGCATTTATTTCGGCGCCGACACTGCCGGCGATATACCCGTCGGCTGTTTTCGGGTCGGGCCCATTGCCCTGCAGCCAGGGAGCAACGCTCAAATTATACCAGGTGTTGATACTCGCTTCAGCCTGCCCCGTTTCCGCAGCCAGTTGGTTCAGGTCGATTTTGATATTCAAAGCCTCCAACCCGTCCTTTAATTCGGCAATATCGGTCTGTATTTTCTCCAGTTTGCTTAAATATAGCTGAGCCGTGTTGTCCGGATTCAGGTTTTTGGCGAGGGAGAATCCGCCGTTTACAAATGAAAGTATGGTATTAATGTTTGAAAGTATGGAAAGAGGTTCCATGAAAAAAAGATTAGGTTTACACGGTGAAAATGAAAATACCCGGCAGTTTTGATTCTTCCGAATGTCGGCTGCTCTTGTGCAAAGGAGCGGAAGTAAAGAAGAAAAGGCTCAGAATGAGTGGTGACAAAAAGTTGACAACTCCATTTGGAACAGAAATAACCCAATAACAATGACAAAAACGATTTTTATCACCGGCACTTCTTCGGGATTGGGAAAGGGAACCGCTATTCTGTTCGCCCGGCGCGGTTGGAACGTGATTGCCACAATGCGTGATCCTTCGAAGGAAACCGAATTGAATACAATTCCGGGTATTCAAGTCCTCGCTTTGGATGTAACCGACGCGGCACAAGTTAACGAAACCATCGCCAGCCTGCTCCGGACGACACCTGTCGACGTGGTAGTGAACAATGCGGGTTACGGCTTGGGTGGCCCGTTCGAAGGCGCTACCGAGGAGCAGTTGCAGCGCCAGATCGACACCAATCTGATGGGGGTTTTCCGGGTGACCCAGGCGTTTATCGCGCATTTCAGAAACCGGAAAAGCGGCGTGTTTATTACCATTACTTCTATCGGCGGCCACGTCGCGTTCCCGATTTTTGCGCCTTACCACGCTACCAAATGGGCGCTGGAAGGCTGGAGCGAAAGCCTGTGGTACGAGTTGTCGCGCTTCGGCATTCAGGTAAAAACCGTGGCGCCGGGCGGTATCAGATCCGATTTCGGCGGGCGCTCGCTCACCCTCACCAGCCATCCTGCCTACGATGAACTGATGGAAGGGGCGGAAAAAGTCATGCGAGCCCCGAAACGCCTCGCCAATTATGCTTCACCGGAAGCCATCGCCGAAGTGATTTACACGGCAGCAACCGACGGCAAACCGCAACTGCGGTACATCGCCGGAAAAGGTGCGAAAATGATGTACCGCATCCGGAACTTATTCGGCTACCGTTTTTTTATGAAGCAGGTAAACAAGATGTTTTTCTCCTGAAATGAAAGAGTACAGAAACAACGGCGCTATCGGCGCCATCCTGGACGAATATGAAAAGGCGCTTTCCGAACTGAAAGAAACCATTCACGGCCTTTCGGAAGCGGAACTGACCCAAATCCGCAATACTGCAACGGAAGATCCCGATTGTGTGTCCATTCAAACCGTTCTGGCACATGTGGTTTCTGCGGGGTATAACTATGCCATTGCGATCAGAAAATGGTCGGGCGAGCAATTGGAATACAAAGAAAAAATACGGCTCCCGTCCGTCGAATCTTTTCAGACAGCATTGGACGGTATGTTTGCCTACAACGTGCAGTTGTTTGAGGATTACCCCAACATACCGTTGGAAGAGTTTGATACCGCCAAAAAAGTGAACGTGCGTTGGGGGCAGACGTATGACGTGGAACAATTGTTCGAGCATGCCATTGTGCATATCCTCCGGCACAGAAGGCAGATCGAGCGGTTTTTACAGTAATATTATAACCCACCACATGCAAAACTCAAAACAATTCGGAAAACTCTTTTACGGCCTGGGCATGGCAGGAATCGGCGGCCTGCAATTCATTTTCCCCTGGTTTCGGCCCGTACTGCTGCCTGTTCCGCCGGAAGCCACCCAAAACCTGACTGTGCTGGTGTACCTCACAGGCCTTGCGCTGGTGGCAGCAGG
>JAKQJD010000639.1 GCA_029561355.1 Bacteroidota bacterium
AAACGCCGGCTGGCTTCACGGAGACGAAGCAGCCTACGATACCTGCATGGCGATGAACAAGAAGCACGCAGCACGACCAGGCCGCAGCCGCACACACAACATTCACCCGTCATGGGCTGATTACGTCGCCCACTTTGACCCAACCAACCCCTACCGCAGCCAGGGCGCATTTTGCCGCTGGGCGGGCATCCGGCCTAGCTCACTGAGTGCGGCAAAGCGGAAGCCGATAACAGGGCGTATTGAGTTGCTGGTGAGCCAGTGGATTGAAGAACTTCAAAAAGCAGAGCCGAATGAAAGATAAATTTTTAGAGCTTACCGTAATTGTGTGTGTTGCCTTAGTTATTTCTGGAATCATATGGGGTGTGAAATCTTATGTCGCAATTCCCGAACCTCCAAAAGATTCGTGCTGGTATGAAATCAAATACTTGCACGTGTCAGGCCAGGAAATAACGAAGCGGGTGTATATGACTTGCGAAGGGTTTCGTAGGTGGCATTGGAGCGAACGATACAATGTTCCCGCTTTTCTAATCATGTTTTCGGACGGCAATGAAGTCATAATCCAGGGCGCTACCGACATTATCAGCGTCGCAAAAATCAAAGACGATGACGGGCAACAATAACCAGCCCCCGCCCTGGTCGGAGGCTCCACCGTGGGCAAAGTACAGGGGTCAACAAAAAGAGGGTGATTGGTATTGGTTTTCACATAGACCGACCACTACGAGCAAAGGATATACGTTTGGCTATCGGTTAGATGTAATATCCAGAAAAGCAAATTGGTTCAATAGCGTAAACCCCAATTGGCGGGACACCCTCGAAAAACGACCGGAATGAGCCGCGCTAACCAGATCACCACAAACGTTATTCGGATGTGTAGTTCGCAGGGGTGTAATGTTTTCCGCAACAACGTCATGGGCGTGTTCGACATGACGTTAGCAGTCAACAAGATTTGGAACCTCGTTCAGGGAATGCGGGTAACGACGAAGGAGATTAAGCAAGTCTTGTCTAATTGCTACCGCCGTTCGCACGAACAGAAAGGCGCGTCCGACATTCTAGGATACACCCCTACCGGACGGTTTGTCGCTATCGAGATCAAAGCGAAGGGCGACAAGCTGGACAAAGACGGGAATTACCACCAGGAAAACTTTTTAAAAGAGGTTGGAATGAAAGGCGGCTTGGCTTTCCTGGTCTGCGAGGAACCGCAAAAGGTAAAGTTACGTGTGATGGGAAGTGAAAAATACATTTGCATTTGCACTGAACTTGAATTTCTACCATTGTTAATCCAGAAAATC
>JAKQJD010000648.1 GCA_029561355.1 Bacteroidota bacterium
CATAAAATACCTGGACGGGGCTTTGTCCGCAAAATGGCGCGAACCTGCCAGTCCCGCCGAGTTCGAGCAGGTTTTTTACATCCATGCCCTGCGCGGTTATCATCTGTCGCAACGGAGTCAGGTATGGGCTTCCGTGCAGGCTTACGAAACGGCCAATGTGCTGTACGAGCGCTATCACTTCCCCGATTTTAATGTCGTCAATGCGTTGTACAAACCCCTGGGAAATCATTACACGCGCCTGGGCGACAACGAAAAAGCGCTGGCCGTTTTTCAAAAAGCACTGGCGCTGGGCGGTGAACCGGAAATGCTGGCCGGCCTTTATGGCAACATCGGCATCGCGTACTGGAACGAAGGCAATATGCCGGCAGCGGAAGAAAATTGCAGGAAAGGCCTTGCATTGTCCGGCATTTCGAAAGCCAAACAGGCTTTGTTACAGAGTGTACTTGCATTGGTCGAACTGGACACCGGCCGCCCCGAACCTGCCAGACAAACCGCTGCAAAGGCGCTTCAATTGTTGCCATCGCCCGTTTCGGATGATGATCAGCGCTGGGTAGAACGGGCGCGTATCCGGCGCACGGCGGGTTTGGCCTGTGCACGGAGCGGGCGTTTTGCAGAGGCGCGCCGCTTGCTGGAAGGCGCCTTGTCCGATGCACTTCGCGCTTCCGGAAACAGCGGAAACCGTGATATAGGAAAAATACAACTGGCGTTTTCTGAAATATATCTGCTTCAAAATCAGCCGCTTAAGGCGCTCGAAGCGTCAAATGGCGCTTTAGAGGCTGTATTGCCCGCCTTTCATCCAAAGCGGATAGAAGCCAACCCGGATCCCGCTGATTTTTATGAGGAAAACACGATTTCCGAGTCGTTGATAGCCAAAGCGGCGGCCGCCAATGCTATGTTCGGTCAAACCGGCGAGATTCGCTGGCTGCAACTGGCGCTCGAATGCCACGACCTGGCCCATGCCGTCGAAGCTCGCCTGCGTGCCGTTTTTCAATACGAATCTTCCAAACTGGGACTTCAGTCCGGCGCCCGGCAGCGGGAAGAAGCGGCCATGCAGATTTGCCGGCAGTTGTACGAACGAACCGGTCTGACTATCTACCTGGAAAAAGGATTTGAAATTGCTGAACGCACCAAAGCCGCTGTGTTGCTCGAAGCCTTGCGCGACAACCTGATCGGGCAAAAATTGCGCAACAACCCGCAGTATAAAATGCTTTCCACACTTCGCCAAACGGCCGCCTGGTACCGAAAGCAACTCATCCTGGAGCCGCAAAATGAAATGGCCGGCCAATGGCGCTCCGATCTGGACGAACTCACCGGCCGGATTAATACGCTCAGGAACAGCATTCCGGAACTGAACAGGCTGGAAGCAGCTGCCTCGAAACATCCCGGTACGCCACCCGGAACCTTTTCCAGCGGGGAAAACTGGGTGGAATATTTCGTGGGAGCGCAGTTTGTGGAAATATTTTCGGGCAAAGGAACTACAGCCAGTGCCTGGAATCGCCTGCCGAATGATGAGGTATTGCAAGTGCAGGTACAGAAATTCCAGTCCTTTTTCTCCAATGCCAGTGCCATTCTCAATGATCCGGCCGGCTACCTTCAAACAGCCTTTTTGCTGCATCAAAAACTGCTTCCGGATGCTATTCCTGCATCGACGCAACTACTCATCATCCCGGACGGGTTTACCCATTTTATTCCCTTCGAGGCGCTGGTGACGGAAATGACTTCCAACCGGATTTCTTTGCGCAATGCCTCGTATTTGATCCGAAAAAGGCAAATTCGGTATGCCTGGTCGCTGCGTTCTCTTCAGGAACAGGCTGCAATGCAGTCACAGGCAACAGGCTTTTTTCTGGGTGTGGCCCCTTTGTTTGAAAACAGGGAACGTGGCTTGTCTCCGCTTCCGGCGAGTCGGGAAGAGTGGATCCGCCTGGGGCAAAATTCCGATCAATTGATTGGGAATCAGGCGGTTGCAGCCAGTTTTCTATCCAGAGCCGGCAATTACCGCATCCTGCATTTGTCGACGCATGCATTTGCCGGAACCGACCCGGCGTCGCCGCCACGCATCGAATTGTTCGATCAGGCGCTGCTGTTGCCCGATATTTATGCTTTGTCTTTGCAATCCGATCTGGTGGTGTTAAGCGCCTGCGAAACGGGCATCGGAGCCGAACAAAAAGGCGAAGGTGTGATGAGTCTCTCCCGGGCGTTCGCACAGGCGGGCGCAGCGGGGATTATTTCCAGTTTGTGGACGGTGAACGATCGTACCACCAGCCTGATTTTCCGGGACTTTTATCAACTGATCGGAGATGGTGAAACCACCGGCACCGCCCTGCGACTGGCCAAACTCCGTTACCTCGAAAACGATGATATTTCGGCCACCCAGCAATCGCCTTATTTTTGGGCGGGACTGGTGGAAGTGGGTGCCGACCGAAAGATTACAGATGTGGATATGCTATCCATTTTTCAGGTGACCTGTATTCTTTTGGGCATTGTCGCGCTGCTATGTGTTTACCTGAATCGAAGGCGAATCCGGGCATTTTTTAAGCAGTTCGTTTAGCCTTCAGGTTGCTCGGTTTCAATTCACAAAAATCTCATCTACAAATACCCATCCGCGTTCGCCTTTTTGAGGGTGCCACATCGGGAGTTTTTTGACGGGCTTTACCACGATTTTCAGGAATTTCAATTTTTGTGATTTGAAGTCGCATGGATACCCGACCCGCGATACCGCCAGTTTGGCGGATTGTTCGGGACGGATCGTTTTGAGTAAAACGAGCTTGTTTTTGTTTGTTCCGCCCCAAATTTCAATTTCCGCCGGCGGCATAATGAAACTGCCGATGTTGGCAAGCGCGCTCACGTATACCGACGAAATCTGGGTGGGCTGGTCAAAATACAGCAAGCACTCCAGATTGGTTTCGCGGAAGCCGAGCCATTTGTTGGTTTTAAATTCCGTGTCACCTATTTTGTTGTTGATCAACGTGTTAGGCCCTGTTCCCCTATATTTCGGATCGGGAAGGAACGTCAGCGAAACGGAATCGGGTGTAATACCGGCCTTGAAAAAACTTCGGGTCGCCAGGTCGCTGCTGATCCAGCCGG
The DNA here is from genome assembly GCA_029561355.1 of Bacteroidota bacterium. GTDB lineage: Bacteria > Bacteroidota > Bacteroidia > Chitinophagales > Saprospiraceae > M3007. The sequence goes on from JAKQJD010000648.1 coordinate 3,085, forward strand.
GCAAAAAGGTTTTGGTATTCAGGATGCAGGTTTTATCGATAGAAATGCTGTCGCCGGTGCTCAGAGATGAATGAAGGCTATCCGGCACACTCCCGTCGAGGGTATACCGCACCTCGGCGCCCTTGATGAAATTTTTCAACATGATTTTGGTGCTGCTGTTAAACACGTCATCCTTGCCGATGATCACCGCAGCGTTCAGTTTACTCACCACATCTTTTCCCGTAAAACCGTATTCGAGCCGGGTTTGTGGAAGGCGTTGCTGTAAATCTGCGATTTCCTGTTCCGTAACGCCGGTGTTCCATAGATACAGGACCTTCAGGTTGGGTAAATCGCTTAATCCTTCGAGATCGGCAGCCTTTACGGAAGTGCCGGCGAGGGACAACTGGCGCAAGGTTTTCAGGTTTTTTAATTCGCTCAGTGTGGCGCCTGTTATTTGGGTAGCGCTCAGGTTGAGTTTGCGGAGACTGGTGAACGTGGTGATGGTTTTCAAATCGGCATCCTGAACAGGCATTTTATTCAGGTTGAGTTCCACCATTTGCTCCCTGATTTCCTTTAAATCTTGCAGAAATTCACTTTTGAATGCCGCCACGCCGAAAAATTCGACCGCCAGCGCCGGAGCGCCCACAGCCAGCGGGTGCACGACTCTGAAATCGTTGTTGAGTTTCCGAATGGTTGCTTCTCCGGCCGCCGAAAAGGTATATTGCTCGGTTTCCTGCGATTTTAGGAATTCGGCTGCCAGGAGTTTCAGGGAATCGTTTTCAGGTAAATCCACCACTTTTCCGGTAAAATCGGAGCCGTTTTTGATCCACAAGTAAAGTATCCGGATCTCGTTTTCCGTCAATTGCGGTTTGCCCTGCGGCGGCATGTGCTCTTTTTCCGCGACCGGCAGATGAATGCGTTGCAGCAGCAGGCCAAAGTGTTCGGCAGTACTGTCCCACAACAGGCCGTTTTTCCCGCCTTTCAGAAGCGAGGCTTCGGTTTCCATATTCAGGTCGCCTTTTAATTTCCGGGCATTGTGGCACGACATACATTTCGCTTGCAAAATGGGCCGCACCAGATCACGGAAAACCAGCGCGTCCTCCATGGCAACGGCAGGCTGGTTTTTGCCGTCAGAAACGGGCGCCAGCAGGTAGTTTTCGCCGTGCGTAAGAGTGGCGCCCTGGTGCCCTGCCAGCGTCACCAGCACCACACCGAGCGCTGCGATAGAAATAGTATGTACGGAAGTATGCCTGATCCGGTCGCGCAGCACATACCAGGAAAATGCCAGAAGGGAAGTGGCAATGCCGCTCCATTTATGCAAGAGCAGGGTAGGGGCGTCGTAGCCGCCTTCGTTGGATAAAAACAGACCCGATAATGCGGTGAATGAAGCACTGACGGCGGAAGCCAACAGCAGTGCGTTGCCGATGCCGGCGTATTCTGGATTGCTTTTCCCTCGCGTGCTCATTTCCCAAACAATAGAAAGCAACAACAGCACGATGGGAAAATGAAGCATCAGGGGGTGCATACGCCCCGTTATCTGTAGCCACGAAGGGATTTGCAACTGCGTACCGAAAAAGGCAAGAAACAGCAACATGCTGTTGCAGGCCAGACAGATATAGTAAAAAGTGTTGTTCCAGCGCATCGGTTTCAAACCACAGGTTCCAGTTTGTAGGGATATTTTTTCCCGGAATTCCATTGCGCCACGTACAGGTTTTCTTCATCGTCGATGCACACGTCGTGCGGGTATATGAAGACCTGCATGCTCTGGCTCATTTCGTTCAGTTTGCCATCGGTGTACGTCGGTTGGGTGCCCGCCAGATTGGAAACCACTTTGTTCTCGCGATCCAGAATGGTGACGAACCCCGACTGCTTCCACAACTGGCTGTTGGACTGCAACACCGCAGCATACAGGTATTCGCCCCTGATGACCGGCCGGCAAACCCAGGCGCCCGGCAACTCGATGGTACTCAGGTAGTTGCCTTCAAAATCGAATCGTTTGAACGCATTTTGCTGGCGCGAGCACACGATCAGGCACGGGTTGTTTTTGTCCCGGGTGTCGAGGCAAACGCCATGTGCGTTCAGCAAATGCTGCGGACCGTCGCCGCGTCCGCCGAAATGACGGATGTAGCGCCCCTGCGCGTCGTATTGAATGATGAAATCCTTGCCGTACCCGTCGGCAACGTAAATATCGCCGTTGGGTGCAATGGCCGTTTCGGTGGGAATGTATTCTTCCGGCTTTTCGTACATGCCCGTTTCCTTCGGGTAATCGAGCGTCAGGAGCACCCTGCCGTCGATGGTCGTTTTGATGACCTGGTGTCGGGTATTGTCGCAAATGAACAACACGTCGGTGCCGTTTTCATTAAACAGGGTAAAACCATGGCCTCCCGGATATTCCGTTCCCCAGGTGTCGAGCAACTTGCCGTTTTTGTCGTAAATCAGGACGTTGTTCTTCGTTTCATTCGTCAGCAGCAAAATTCGCCCTTTCTGGTCCTGCACCATTTCGTGACAATCATTCACGGGATTTTTGCTCACGTCCGCCTGGCTCCATTTCGTGTTAAGGCGGTAGCGTTTTTGATTGTGGCCGAGAATTATGTCGTTCTGGATCAATAGTTTAGGAAGGTAGAGCGCGCCTGCGAGGCCGAGCGGTGTGTTGAGTAGGAAATCTCTTCTGCGCATGTATTGAGATGAGTTGATTTGATAAGCAGGTATTTGAGGATTCGAGGATTCGAGAGTCAAATAGCCATATCTTCGAATCCTGGTTTCAAGCAATCAATCCCGGTACCACCTTTCCCGCGACGTCCGTGAGTCGGTACCTGCGGCCGAGGTGTTTGTATACCAGTTTTTCATGATCCAGTCCGAGCAGGTTCAGGGCAGTCGCATGAAAATCGTGCACGTGCACCGGATCGGAAGCGATGTTGTAACCGAATTCGTCCGTTTCTCCATACACGCCGGGGCGAACGCCGCCGCCTGCCATCCAGATGGTAAAGCAGCGCGGATGGTGATCGCGACCGTAATTGTCGGCTGTCAACGTGCCCTGACAGTAGTTGGTACGGCCGAATTCGCCGCCCCAGATCACCAGGGTTTCGTCCAGCAGTCCGCGTTGTTTCAAATCGGTGATCAGCGCGGCAGATGCCTGGTCGGTGTCCTTACATTGCCCGACGATTTGGGTAGGCAAGTTATCGTGCGCATCCCAGCCCTGGTGGTACAGTTGTACGAACCGCACGCCGCTTTCCGACAGTTTTCTGGCCAGCAGGCAGTTGGCAGCAAATGTGCCCGGGATCAGACATTCGGGGCCGTACATTTTGACAATATTTTCCGGCTCACGGCTCACATCGGTTACTTCCGGAATGGCCGTTTGCATGCGGTAGGCCATTTCGTACTGCTGTATTTTGGTTTTGATCTCGGGGTCGCCGAAGGTTTTGAAATTCTCTTCATTCAGGCTGGCTACGCGGTCCAGCATACGCCGCCGGTCGGCCTGATCGATGGATTCCGGGTTGTTGAGGAACAGCACCGGGTTTTCGCCGTTGCTGAACTGCACGCCTTGGTGCATGGAATCCAGAAAACCGTTGGTCCACAGTTTGGAATAAACGCCCTGGCTGTTGCCTTTGCCTTTTGACAGCAAAACGCAGAACGCAGGCAGGTTTTTGTTTTCACTGCCCAGCCCGTAACTCAGCCAGGCGCCCATACTCGGCCGGTTGCCGACCTGCGCGCCGGTTTGAAAAAAAGTGAGCGCCGGGTCGTGGTTGATGGCTTCGGTGTACATCGTTTTGATGAAACACAAATCGTCGGCGATTTTGGCGGTATGGGGCATGAGTTCGCTGACCCAGGCGTCGTGTCGTCCGTATTGGCTGAACTTAAATTTGGAACCGGCCAGCGGAAACGACTTTTGTTGGGAGGTCATACCCGTCAGGCGCTGGCCGTTGCGCACGGATTCAGGCAATTCCTTGCCGTGCATTTCCTTCAATTTGGGCTTGTAATCGAACAGGTCCAGTTGCGACGGTGCACCGTTTTGAAACAAATAGATCACCCGTTTCGCCTTCGGGGCAAAATGCGGCAAACCGCCCATAATGGCCTCTTCTTCACCACCTGAAAACAGGTCAGGAATCAGCAACGAACCCAGGGCGATACTGCCCAGGCCGACGCTGAGTTGCGACAGAAATTTGCGGCGGTTGAGGTGCAGGCCGTGTTCGAGTATTTCTTTTTCCATATTAACCTTAAAAATGCAATAACAAACAGACTATCAGGACTTTGTAATGGCTTCTTCGAGATTATAAATCGCGCTTACCACTTTCATCAACGCTGCCGACTCATCTGCATCGAGGGTTTTGTCGATTTTCGATTCTCCCACAGCCAGGGTTTTCAAAGCGTTCAGTTTTTTATTCCGGAACTGCTGCAATTGTTCCGCATAATATTCCTGTAAAATGCCCATTTCTTTTGGCGTTGCTTTCCGGCAAATAATGGTTCGGAAAGCGGCAGCGATCCTGCTTTCCACCGGCCTGTTTTGTGCCAGCAAATGTTGGGCGAGCACGCGGGACGCTTCCAGTACCGTCGGGTCGTTCATCATGACAAAAGCCTGGAGGGGCGTGTTGGTTCTGGAGCGTTTTACCTCGCACTGGTCGCGGTTGCTGGCATCAAAAACGGCCATGGAAGGCGGGGGCAACGTGAGTTTGATGAATGTGTACATGCCACGGCGGTACAAAGCGCCATCGTGGTCTTGTTCGTACGTTTTTAATACGCCGCGACCGGAAGTAGCGCCCTCCCAAAGACCGTCGGGCTGGTAGGGTTTTACGCTGGGACCCCCAATTTCGCGATTCAGTAAGTTGCTGGTAGACAACACCATATCACGTATCAATTCCGCTTTCAGGCGAATACGCGGCGCGCG
>JAKQJD010000651.1 GCA_029561355.1 Bacteroidota bacterium
TATTGTGCTTGATATGGCCAAAAACCCGCGCGAAGCAGCCCCGACGGTCAACAGCAAAGCCATTGTCGGCTTGCTGACTTTTTACAACGAACAAACACCGCTGGTAGTCACGGTCGGCATTTCCGGTACCGGCATCGAAGGTGCGCGCCGCAACCTCGACGCCGAATGCCCCGATTTTGATTTTGAAAAAACAAAAGCCGCTACCCAGGAAAAATGGCGCAAACAACTTTCCAAAATAGAAGTGGAAGGTGGCACGAAAGATCAGAAAACAACCTTTTACACGGCGCTGTACCACACCATGATCGCGCCCAATCTCTGGAACGACGTGGACGGCAGTTACCGTGGCCGCGACAACCAGGTGCACCCGAACCCGGGCCACGACGTGTACACGGTTTTTTCTTTGTGGGATACGCACCGGGCGCTGCACCCGCTGCTTACGATCCTGGAGCCCAAAAGAACCAATGATTTTGTGCAGACATTTCTGCGCCAGTACGAACAAAGCGGCCGGCTGCCCGTGTGGGAGCTGGCTGCCAATGAAACGGAATGTATGATCGGGAATCATTCGATTGCGGTGATTGCAGATGCATATGCCAAGGGCATCCGTGGTTTCGACCTGCGGCTGGCGCTGGAGGCCATGGAAAAAACAGTGGGCCGAAACAGCCCCGACCTGAATGCCTACCGAGCCTGGGGCAGTATCCAGTCGTCGGAATCGCCTGAATCCGTTTCCAAAACGCTTGAATACGCTTACGACGACTGGTGTATTGCGCAATTGGCGAAGGCCGTGGGCGACAGCCAGTCCTATCACCTGTATCTGCGGCAGGCACAGCAATACAAAAACGTATTTGATCCGGTTACCCGTTTTTTCAGGGCGCGCAAAAACAGTGCGTGGTACAAGCCGTTCGACCCATATGAAGTCAATTTCAACTACACCGAGGCGAATGCATGGCAGTATCGCTTTTCGGCACAACAGGATGTAAGCGGGCTCATCAACCTGATGGGCGGCACCGAAGCCTTTGACAGCCAACTGGACAGCCTGTTCACCACTTCCTCCAGAACCACCGGCCGCAACCAGGCCGATATCACAGGCCTGATCGGTCAGTACGTGCAGGGCAACGAACCAAGCCACCACATCGCCTATCTGTATAATTACATCGGCAAACCCTGGAAAACGCAGCAACGTATCCGCCAGATACTGGATACGCAGTATACCGCCCGGCCTGACGGACTAAGCGGCAACGAAGATTGCGGCCAGATGTCGGCCTGGTATGTGCTGTCGGCCATGGGTTTTTATGCTGTGCAACCCGGTAGTGATGCATACATCATCGGAACACCTTTATTTGAGAAAGTGCGTCTGCACCTCGATAACGGCCAAACGTTCATGGTCAGCGCTCCCGGCGTTTCCGCTCAACATCGATATATTAAAAGCGCTGCATTCAATGGAAAAACGTATTCAAAATCCTGGTTCTCGCATACGGGTCTTGTAAACGGTGGGGAAATCAGTTTTGAAATGAGCAGCGAACCCACACTTTGGGGAAATGGCATGAATGATCGCCCGGTTTCCGCCATTACCGACCAGTCTTTCGTGACGGCGCCTTTTGTGGCCGAAGGTGCACAAACTTTTCATGGGCGCCAGACGATCAGCCTCGCTTCCATCGATCCGGACGCGATCATTTATTACAGCGTAATCGGTGAGCAAGCCATTAAAAAAAGATACAGAAAGCCTTTTGAAATAAAAGAATCAACCCGCATTTCCTTCCATGCTGTGAAAAATGGCCTGATCAGTGCTTTTCAAAGCGCAAGTTTTTTGAAAATACCCGACAAGCGGAAAGTGCTGCGTTACAATGTGCCGTTCAGTACCCAATACACCGGGGGCGGCACAGAAGCACTCATCGACGGTATCCGGGGAGGTTTCGATTTCCGTACCGGCGACTGGCAGGGTTTCGAAGGCGTTCCGATCGATCTGGTGATCGATCTGGGGGAGATTCAGCCGGTAAAACGGTTGAACGCTCACTTTTTGCAGGATCAGAATGCCTGGATTTTCTTTCCGCTCAAAGTACGTTTCGAGGTGTCGAAAGACGGCGAAAACTTCACGCTGCTCGCAGAAGCCGACGGCCCCGACAACAAGAAGGCCGGGGATGTGCAACAGGCCGATTTCGAAGCCTCCGTACCGAAAACAAAAGCGCGCTACGTGCGTGTGGTGGCCGTTCCGATGGGTAAATGCCCCGACTGGCACAAAGGCGCCGGGTATCCGTGCTGGATATTTTCGGATGAAATAGAAATTGATTAGTGTTTCGTTTTTTGTTTTTTGTGTTTGGGGGCAGATACTATTCAACCCTTACCCGCCCCCAAACACCAAAAACGAAACACCAAACACACTTCCATGGCAATTATTCCATGGAAACGCCGTTTTTTTGCATCCCTTTTAATCGCATCCGTTTTCGTCCAAAAATTTTATCCATGGTTGTTCAATACCTCCGTGCAGGCTTTTTTGCACTCTTTTGCATCATTCCCGGCCTGTTTTTCGCTCAAAAAGCCGCCA
>JAKQJD010000652.1 GCA_029561355.1 Bacteroidota bacterium
GGTCCGGGTTGAAAGTAATGGGCGACAGTTTGCCATACAAATGCAGACCCACTGCCGTTACCTCCGTTTCATAGCCGCAATCGTTCGGGTTTTGTGTGCCCACGCTCACTTCCTTGCAAATTTGTGTGCTGCAACCAAACGGGTCGCTTACGGTCATACAAACGCTGTAAACGCCCGGGGCAGAATAAAGGTGCTGTAAATTGTTTCCGGAACCTGTTTGTCCATCACCGAAATTCCAGGAGCAGGTTTGAACGGAAGGATCGTACACATTCGCCTCGAAATTTATCAGAAAAGCGCTTTCATTGGCCACGAAATAGCCGAATTGTGCAGCGCAGGGAAGTGTGTCCGAAACGCAGGTGAGCGATACGACCTGGTAACCTTCCGAAAAGCATCCCATCGGCAGTTCGGCGGGAGCGCTGCTGAAACGGATTGTTTGTCCGCCGGTCAAAGTTTCCGCGCCATCAAACGCCCGCAGGATTTGCCCGTTGTCGAGGTCGATGATTTTTACTCCGCACCCCGGCGTCACACTGGCCACCCAACCTACCCGCTGGCACTGCGCATGCAGATGCCCACTGCCCCACACATGGAACATCAGGATCAGGCAACAGGAAAGTAATAAACGGTACGTAGGATGGTGCATCAGCGCGATTGTTTGAAAGATAGACGGGAATTCAGTGCGTTCGCGTTGGATTTCCCTGTCATGGTTTCTTAACAATACAAAGGTTCGTTATTTTTACGGAGTATTCAAATACATTTTGCATAACTTGTCGGAGAAAAAAATGTTGTATCGGTTAATTAAAAACTTGACTGTCATTGTTTTGTGTTACAATAAAATGACATTTTGCCATCGCCATGTTCAGTGAAAAACTGATTACACTGCTTCAGACTTTTTCCAAGCCCGAACTCAACCGTTTCCGGAAATATTTGCAGTCCCCCTATCTCAACGACCAGCCCGATGCCCTGCGGCTGTTCGAGATCGTCAATGAAAGCCTGCGAAAAACGGTACCCGATGCGCAGGATTTTGAAAAAGAACACGTCTGGAAACAG
>JAKQJD010000655.1 GCA_029561355.1 Bacteroidota bacterium
TTATTTCGCCGATATCAAACGTGAATCCAAGCAGTACACCGAAAAATACCTGCTCGAAAACCTGGTGCAGCCCTACCGCTGGCGCTACTGGGAAGAACTGTCGGGCAGCGCTTCACCCTACGAGAAATACGAAAAGAGTTCAGGCGCCGACCTCAACGACACGCGTATGCAGGATGCCTTCGATCGTCAGTTGGAGAAAATGAACACCACAATTCAGTCGATCCCCACCAAAAACACCGACCCCTACGGATACGATCAGTTCAACCTGCCTCCCGACGAGCCGGCCCCCGCCGATACTTCTTTCCAGTACGAAGACTGGTCGCCTACTGCCCCGACGGTATCGGACAGCACCAGCCACCGGAACATCAACGCCCATCCGGCTTCGAGTAAACCGAATACGGCCAAACCGGCTACCCAACCGGCTCAAACCAAGCCTGCGCCCAACAAGCAAGTGCCTGCGAAAGTGAAGCAATAGGCTTGATCTCCGGCCTTCGGCCGTTTAAGTTCGGCTACGCCGCTCGTAGAGTCAATGGAACCGCGGACGACGCGGACGACGCGGATTAAAGCGGATTTTGGTGGCCTGACGGCCACCTTCATTGGGTTTTTGACTATGACTTAACAAGATTCATATGATAGTCATGATTAATATAAGGAACAAGCAGAGCCGTCATACACATCACATTAAGAAACCATCCCCAAACCTCATCGAGTCTAAAAATGGTGGCCGTCAGGCCATCAAAAATCCGCTTTAATCCGCGTCGTCCGCGTCGTCCGCGGTTCCATTGACTCTACAAGGGGCGTAGCCGAACAAACCCCAAGGATGAAATTATCACATCCAGATTTATGGATTAATCTCACGGTGGCCGAAGGCCGCAGGAGGAAAACAAACAAATTTTCCAAAAAATAAAAAAAATCACCCGCTGCCTGGGTACACCTCCCCACCTCGAAACACATTCATTCAAACCACCGAAACAAAACCATTCACGCACTCAACATCACTCATTCCCTGTCATCTTTTCGAACAATGAAAAAGTCAATTTTTGCACTGCCCCTCTTCTTATTTC
>JAKQJD010000661.1 GCA_029561355.1 Bacteroidota bacterium
GAATGCCGGCTTTTACGTCCGCGGCGGCGCGGCCGACCAGAACCTGATCCTGCTCGACGAGGCGCCCGTATACAATGCGAGCCATTTACTGGGCTTTTTCAGCACCTTCAATGCCGATGCCGTAAAGGATGCGACGCTGTACAAAGGCAGTATGCCGCCGCAATACGGCGGACGTATCTCCTCCGTGCTGGACATTAAAATGAATGACGGGAATAACCAGGATTTCAATGTGAGCGGTGGCATCGGCCTTATTTCGAGCAAACTCAACCTCGAAGGCCCGCTCCAGAAAGGTAAAAGTTCGTTCCTCCTCACTGCACGTCGCACGTACCTCGATCTGCTCCTGCTGACTTCTTCGGATTCCGTCAAGAATTCCACCGTGTTGTATTTCTACGACCTGAACGCCAAGGTGAATTATCAGATCGACAGCCGCAACCGCCTTTTTGCCAGCGGCTATTTCGGACGCGACGTTTTGAGGTTCGGCAGCGGTTCGTTCGGCGTCAACTGGGGCAATGCGACCGCTACGCTGCGCTGGAATCATTTGTTCAGCGACCGGCTGTTTTCCAATACTTCCCTGATTTACAGCAATTACGACAATAATATCGCCATACAATTCGGCGCCAACGACTTTCAAATTTCCTCGCGCATCAAGGATTACAACCTGAAACAGGATTTTCAGTGGTTTCCGAACAGCCACAACACGGTAAAATACGGGTTTCAGGTCATCAACCACACCATTACACCCAGCAGCGTGGATGCAAGCGAAGCATCCGATCTGGTCAGCAACAGTGCCGCGCAAAAAAGGTATGGCCTGGAAAGCGCGGCATTCGTGAGCCACGAGTGGCAGGCCACCGGTCGCCTGAACCTTATTTACGGTATTCGGATTTCGGATTTTGCCGTGCTCGGCGCCGGTGATTTTTACACCTACGACGCGGATGGAAAAATCATGACTACCAAAACCTACGGTAAAGGGGCAATTGTGAAAAACTACATCGTGCCCGAGCCGCGCCTGGCGGCCAGTTACCGGTTGACGGAACGCAGTTCCATCAAAGCGGGATATACCCGGAACTCCCAGTACCTGCACCTGCTCTCGAACAGTACGGCTTCCAATCCGACCGACTTGTGGATGCCGACCACCAACAATGTGAAAGCGGAAATTGCCGACCAGGTTTCGGTGGGCTGGTTCCGGAATTTTGGCAGCGAATCGCAGTTCGAGTTTTCCGCCGAAACCTATTACAAAAACATGCTCAACCAGATCGACTACCGGAACGGTGCGGAAATTCAGGGAAATGAAAACCCCGAAGCGGACCTGCTGTACGGTTCCGGCAGGGCTTATGGCTTCGAAGTGCTGTTGAAGAAAAAATCGGGACGACTCAACGGCTGGATCAGTTACACCCTTGCCCGTACGGAACGGAAAATTCCGGGCATCAACAACGGGGAATACTACGCCGCCAAACAGGACCGTACACACGACCTGAGCGTGGTCGGCATGTACCAACTGACGGCACGCTGGCAACTGAGTGCCAACTGGATTTACTATACGGGCAACGCGGTTACATTTCCCAGTGGAAAATATGAAGTCGACGGGGCTACATCATACTACTACACGCAACGCAACGGCTCCCGCATGCCCGACTTCCACAGGCTCGATCTCGGCGCAGTTTTCCAGGGGAAAAAGACCAAACGTTTCGAGTCCGAATGGGCCTTTTCCATCTACAACGTCTACAACCGGAAAAATGCCTACACCATCACTTTCCGCGATTCGGAAAGCAAACCCGGCACCACGGAAGCCTTAAAAACCTCACTGTTCGGCATTATTCCCAGTGCGTCGTGGAATTTCAAATTTTAAAAGCCTGTCCGAAAACCTCTTTCTCAACGCTCCAATTCATATTCAACATGATATATTTTTCAAAATACTACTGGTTCCTGGCTGCCTCCGCGCTGCTGCTTTTTTCTTCCTGCGACCGCGAGAAAATCATCGAACTGGACCTGAACGGCGTGCCTGCTCAGTTCGTAATCGAAGGAAACGTGTCGGACGAAGCGGCGCCCTTTACCGTTCGTATTTCCCGCTCCGTAAACTTCGATCAGCCGAACGATTTTCCTGCCGTCAGCGGCGCTCTGGTCGTTATCGGCGACCCGGCGGGCCGGGTGGATACGCTGCCCGAAGTACAACCGGGTTTTTATGAAACGGCCGGTGCACTTCCCGGCATTTCCGGGCATACGTACACCTTACAAGTGTGGGTGGAGGGCCGGCATTTTACGGCAACTTCCACCATGCCGGCTTCGGTGCCTTTTGAAGACCTGAAAGCGATTCGTCTGCCGTTCGGCGGCCCGGATGAAGTGGTGATAACGCCCATATTCAATGATCCTGCCGGTTTGGGCAACAATTATCAGTTCATACAAAGCAATAATGGCAAACGCCAGCCTTTCATTTTCGTAGCCGACGACCGGAATAACGATGGCGCCCGGATCAGCACCTTGCTGATTTCTTCCGATCTGGAAACGATGCCGGGCGACAGCGTATCGGTCGAAATGCGCAGCATCGACCGGGTTACTTACAAGTACTTCGTCGCTCTGGATGCTTCCAATGGAAACGGTCCGAATGCCAGCGTTCCGGCTAATCCGGACAATAATTTCGGAGGGGCATGTCTGGGCTATTTTGCCGCTTATACGGTGCAAAAGCGTAGCCTGGTTGTACAATAAGGTATTTTTTTCGAAAATAAGCGGATCGTTTCACTGGTACATACTTATCTTCATCACCGGTTTTAATAGCCGGCGGCATATGAGTCATCCCGATAACATTCGGGGTGACTCCTGGCATAAACGATTAACCAACCAGATGAAGAATGAAAACGATTCCAATCAGGCAACTCACTGTTCCTCCGCAGGAACTTCCCTCTTCCGAGCGGTTCAAAATACGCCGGGTAGAAGATATCGTAGGCGAAAACGGTTTAATCCATGACCTGCACAGGCATGATTTTTTCTTTATTCTTGCCCTCAAAAAAGGGAAAGGCAAACATGAAATAGATTTTACCGCTTACGAGGTGCTCGACGACACCGTTTTTTTCCTGCGTCCCGGGCAGGTACACCAACTCGAATTGAGTGCGGGTTGCACCGGCTACCTGATTGAGTTCAACACAGAATTTTATCATCCCGGGGGCAAATCTTCTATCCAGCGTTTGAGGAAAGCGAGCAATAAAAATCATTGCGCGTTTGAAGAAAGCCGGTTCGACAAACTTCATGCGATGCTGGGTTTTATGTATCAGGAATCCACCGCCAGGGAGGAAGGATATTTGGACGTCATCAAATCGAGCCTGGATATTTTCTTTATAGAATTTGTACGTCAAAGCCCGAATCCGAAAGGCGCTTCATCCGTTGCCGGCACCTATACGCAGGAACGGTTTGAGGAGTTTCTGGATCTGCTCGATAAACACATTACAACCCATAAGCAGGTATCCCAATACCTGGACATGATGAACCTTTCCGCTTACCAACTCAATGAAATCACCAAAGCGAGCATCGGCAAAACGGCGTCCGATCTGATCACCGAACACATTCTTCTTGAAGCCAAAAGATACCTGCTGGCAACCCCCAATCAGGTAAAAGATATTGCCGATCACCTCGGCTACGAAGACGTTTCCTACTTCATCCGCTTTTTCAGAAAGCACGCCGGCTACTCCCCGGAAGCATTCCGGCAGAACTTTAAATAAGTACTTTTCAACTGCGTTTTTGTCCTGTCAGGCCGCCTTTCGATGCTCGTAACTTTGTGTAAATTAACGTTTTAAATTTACAACAATGAAAATCATCATCGTAGGTGCATCGGGCACTATGGGAAAGCACCTGACCAACGCATTAAAAAAAGACCATGAAGTAATTACTGCCGCTACCCGGGGTTGCGACGTGCAGGTGGATATCACTTCTACTGAATCCATTGAAAAAATGTTCCGGGCGATCGGACCATTCGACGCACTTGTTTCTACCGCAGGGCCGACGTTTGTAGGCCCCTGGAAAAAACTGACGGACACGGAATTCCGAAAAGGTGTGGAAGGCAAAATGATGGGCCAGATCAATCTGGTGCTCATCGGCCAGCATTACATCAATCCGAAAGGTTCGTTTACCCTGATTTCCGGGGCCCTCACCCATGAACCGCAGTTGAACTTTGCCAATGCATCGGCCGCAAACGGAGCCGTGGAAGGGTTCGTGAGGGCCGCTGCCATCGAACTTGAAAACGGTATTCGTATCAATGCGGTGAGCCCGACGGTTATTGAAAACTCGCCTCAATACTTTCCGTATTTCCCCGGCGACGTTCCTGTTACCATGCATCAACTCGAATACGGCTTCCGGAAAGCGGTGTTC
>JAKQJD010000009.1 GCA_029561355.1 Bacteroidota bacterium
GATGGCGCGCACGTATTGAAATTTTTCGGGCAAAATAACTTTGCCGTATGCGTCCACCATGCCCCAGGTATTGCGCTGCGCGTTGTTTTTGGTCACGGCCGCATAACCGTACTGGCTGGGAAAGGGCGACAGGTTTGGCATGATTTGCTCATAAATCAGCGGAATCCTGTAGTTGCCTTTGATGTCCAGCGCTGCCATTTTCCCGTCTTTTTTTACTGCAATAATGGTATCGAAATGTGGCTGCACCTCGTCGTAAATGGCCGGAATCAGAACGTTCCATTCATTGTCCCGGAAGCCCCATTTGCCGGTGGCGGGATCCTGAAAACGCGACTGCGCCGCGAGCCCGTTTGCCGTCAGGCAAACGAATAAAATTAATGCAAAACCTTTCATAAGTGATTGACTTGCAGGGTTATAGTTTTAGGATAAGTTTTGTTTGGACGTGCAATTCATCTGAAATACGCACCATCCATCCCATTGTGGAAGCGTTATCAAGATACGGAAAATCCGGCAATACCCGGGTAACTTTCCGTTCGTTTTTTTCAATAAAAAACGTATTGAAAACACGTCCGTTGAGGTTTACAATTTCTACTTTCACCTGTCCGATAAAGTCGTTTTCCAGCGTGATGGCAAGCGCCTGGCCGGCAGAAAACGGGTTGGGGAAAACGCTGCATTCATCTGTTGTGGTAATTTCGCCTGTACCCACGCTGCAAGCCTCCAGGATTTCCTCACCCGTATTGCATCCCGGGCCGTTTTGCCCGATCAGGGTCGTGTCGCCGGGCGCGGCGAGGTACGAGCAGATAGCATCTACCGCACAGGTGCTCAGCGTGGTATTGCCCGACAGCAGCAGGCCGTTCATGTGTAGGCCGGGGTGCAGTGCCGAAACGTCCTGCAATCGCGGATTGTCCAACAGCACCAGCGCCCCCCAGGGGTATGTGTCGTACGTGAATGCGCTGAAATGTTCCAGCCCTTGCAGGCTTTGGAGTTGCTGGTTGTAGGCCAAAGTGATTGTTACGCCGCTTTCGAGGTGTTCCAGCCCCGTCAGATTCAGCAGCGAATCGCATTCCAGGATGACAGGCGCCGCCGCGTGCAGGTTTTCCAGGCCTTCGAGGTTTTTTAAACGGTGGAGGCGAACAAGCACCAGTTGATACTGAACGGTATCGAGGTTTGGGAGCCCGGCCAGGCTGTACAACGGCATGTCTCGCAGCACCATATTCTGCCCCACATAGCGCAGGTTTTCCAAACCCGCAAGTGAATGCATGCTGGATGCGCTGATTTCCAAATGTTGCTCCACACGTTCCAGTCCGTTGAATCCCTGCATATTTTGCGGCGGACTTTCCGGTCCTATTTGCAGGCTGCCACCGATGTAGCGCAGGTTCTCCAGACCGGTGAAACTGGTTAAAAGCGGATTTTGGTCAAACTTCAGTCTGCCTCCGATGTACCGCAGGCTGTCAAAACCGTGCAGGTCGGTCAGGCTGGATCTCAAAACATCCACATACCCCAGAATGCTGTCCACGCCGGAAAATCCATTCAGGTTCAGGATGGGATCGCTCATATCCTGGCTTGTTTCAATTCGAATATTTGCGGAAATGGTGTGGCAATCCGGGTATTGCGCCCCAAAGTTGTCTATCTGGACCTGTTTGTAGAAGAAGTAAAAATCGGGGCACTGGCCGGTTGTACTTCCACCGGCAAGCATTAGCACGTACAACAGGCTGATTTTCAATCTTTTCATAGCTTCAAAATCAATTTTGACAGCACGTTTTGCTCATCCGAGATTCGCACGATCCATGCGGAGGAAATTTCCTGAACGGGCGGGGTTGTCAGATGAAACCGTCGTTCCGTTTTTTGGGTAAGGAGGCTGTAGATCACCCGCCCGTCCATGTTAAGAATCTCCACTTTTACCTGCCCGATAAAATCATTTTCCAGTGTAACAAACAAAGACTCGTCTGCATGAATTGGATTGGGTGACACGGAAAATTCCATGGCACGACCGGGAACTGAAGTCGATACGACTTCCGGACATTCCGGCAAAGGGTCTGCCAATGTCCTGAAAACCGAATTCGTAATTACCGGCGCATTAAAGTCGAAATAGATCGCCGCCCGGTTGCTTATTTGTGAGCCGAGTGGAACATCCGGCTTCAGCGCTATTTCAAACTGCACAAAACCATGGGAGGCCGCCTCGTTGGAACTACTGTCGGGCAAGTGAATGTTGTCAAATACAAAAGCCAGGGTCGCAGAATCCAGGCGTTCAACCGCCATGGCGTGGCTGGCCGCAAGTACGCGCAGGGTGTTCAGGTCGAGTTCGGCAGGCAGGGTATCGAGGATGCGGACGTTAATGGCCGAAGCCGTGCCCGTGTTCTGAAAACGAATGGAATAGGTTAGTTTTTGAGTCGGTAAAATGGCTTGTTCATCACAAGCGCCCGCTGGAGCAGCCGAGATATCATTGGGATCATAAGAGCCGATGATGGTATCTCTGAACAGTTGAACATTGTTGGAAAGCGAGGGCTCGCCGGGCGTTTCGGACCATGCGCGCAGGTGAATGAGATTGCCGAGTACGGCTATGGTGGGAAGGTACGTTTGAATAGCCACCTGCAAAGGACTGTCAAAATTCCACTGCGGCCGCAGCCAGATCAGTGTATCGCCCACGATGACATCGGGCTGCGGTTGTGCCGACAAGAACTGAAGCGCCGGGTCGAGCGCCATTTTCACGGTTCCGTCAACCGGATTGCAGCCCAGGTTGGCTGCGCTGAAAAAGATGCTGTTTGAAAAACCGGGGCGGAATTCGGTCGCAAAAATGGGCCGGGTTTCGAGATCAAAAAGTGTTGGTGTATTGTCCGGCACTCCGTCTATCCACAACTGGCGGCGGCGAACACAACCCGCAGAATCGGTCATTTGTATGGTATAGTAGCCGCTTTGTGTAAACTGTGCTACCGAATCCATCTGCGCCGGTTGCGTCTGCCATTCGAACAAGTAGGGCGCGGTTCCGCCGAAACCAACTGCACGCGCCGTGCCATTGGCGTCGCAGCCTACCGGCGCCACGTCCAGAAATTTCAGGCCGAGCGTGGGGCATTTTTCATTCAGTTTTACCCAGAACAGCCGCTGCGGATATGGGGCAACTGCTGCATAAGGTTGCTCGCCCGGGCCGGGATCCAAATCGATAATGCCTTCAAAACTACCCGTCAAAAAGACATTGTCCAGCGCATCGACCGCCAGCGACAGACCAGCCGACCATTTGGTGGCTGGGAAGCGTAATTCCGACAATAGTTCACTTGTTTCTCCATCTATTTTTCTGTAAACGGCGTCGTACAAGTCGTGCGTTGCACTCGGTTCAGGCCGCCAGCAATGCAGGTTGCCCGCCTGGTCGACCCGGTATTGCAGGTGTTCCAGCGCCGAAGCGCCGAGGGTATTTTCACCGAGATCGTAGCCATTGTCCAAATTGCCGTTCGGACTGTATCGATACACTTGTACACCTCCCGTAACATGGATGGAGATATAACCGTTGCCTGCGGCGTCCGTTTCGATGCGAGGGGGCAGGTTACCACCGGTCTGGATGCGTTGCGCCCATTGAAAATCCAGCTCATCGTCGCATTTCATCAAATACCCGTTGTGAATCTGCCCGTTTTGGAGGAAGAGCCAAAACGATTCGTTGTCCGCCGGATCGACGTCACAGTCGCCGAAAAACATCCCCCCTACAAACAGATCGCCCGCCGGATCGCCCGCAATCCCGTAGCAGTAATCCTTTTGAGGACCGCCAATGCGCCGGCTGCGCGTCTCCATAACACTGTAATTAAACGGATTGTACTGGTAAACAAAACCGTCGGTCTGCCCGGCGCTCACTTGCAACCTGGATGCGCTGCCGGGGAAAATGCTGCCTTCAAAAAAACCGACCACCGTCACACGCCCGTCGGGATGCGCATAAAAATCGGTGCTTCGGCATGTACTGTTGCCAAAAATCAATTCCGCAAAAACGAAATCGCCCGTTGGTTCAAACGTCAGCAGCACATCGGATACAACAAAAGCATTGATGGTATCCGTTTGGCCGGGATAAATAAATAATTTTCCGCTGGTGGTGTTTTGTACGCTGAACAGCACGTGTACATGCCCGTCGGGGGCGATTTTGATGTTGTGGTTGCCAGGGTTGCCCGTAGCCGCAGGCCCGGTGAAAAGCATCCCTGCATCGGGCGCTCCGACGCTGCGCAGCCAAAGGGGCTGGCCTGTCGGGTCAAATTTGGCGACAAAGCCGACGGCCTTGTTCGCAGGCCCCGGAATGGCCCAAACGGCCGGCCCCGGATCGATGTCGTGGTTGCCAATGTCGACACCTGCCAGGTAAAGATTGCCTTCGGCGTCTACAGTTGTCGCCAGACTCGATGAAAACCAGGCAAACCCTTTTGCCCAGACGAGGTCCTGGGCGTAGATTGTTTGGGAGATAAAGAAGGCGAAAATGGCAAAAAGTAGTTGTTTCTTCATGAGTGGTTATCCGTTATCGGTTATCAGTTATCAGGGTGGTAGGGGAGATGCTCATTTTAGTTATCAGTTATCAGTTATCAGTTATCCGTTATCAGGGTGGTTGTGGAAACGCTCATCTTCGAAAGGGTTATGAGTTATTAGGATGGTTATTCGTCATTGGTAATCAACGTTTTGCGAAAATTTAATCCATTTTTTCTGCTTGCGCGAGGCTCCGCCATTTGCTTGCGCGAGGTTCCGCCTCGTGTACCTATCCATTGGGTTCTACCCAATTTATTCAATACCAGCATATTCGCCCCGCTCCAACCCAGCCAAGGCCGTCAAAAACTTCCAATACATACACGCCGGCCGGCAAGTCATTTCGTCGTATTACCACATGGTCTCCCTGAAATTTTTGCTGCGCGAGCGTTCGGCCGTAAACGTCTGACAAACGGATGCTCCCGTTTTTAAAAAAATGACCGGGCATTGAAACCCGCGTCCAGTCACCCGCCGGATTCGGGGATATCAACAGCGAAGACGACGGCTTGCTTTCCAGCACGGTATTCACCATGTTGTAGGCCAAAAAACCTGTGTCTACCGTGTGAAATACCGTATTTGTGATGACGGGGTCGTTGAAGTCGAAATAAATGCCCGCTCTGTTTTCCAGCACGGTGCCCAACGATGTGCTGTCGGCCGGAGTTATTTTAAAGGTGACAAAACCGTGTGAAGCGGCTTCGTTCACATTCGAATCGGGCAGCAGAATATTTTCAAAAACAAAGGTCAGGATACCCGGTCCGCTGACGTCCCAGTTGTAATCGTGAGAAGCTGCGCCGGGACGAAACGTCGCCACATCGAGCCATTCCGGCAGGGTATCGCGAATTGCCACGGTAAAAGCCGTGTCGGTGCCGGTGTTCTGAAAACGGATTTTGTAATCCAGTTCCGTGCCCGGCCAGATGTAGTGTTCGTCTTTGACACCTTCCGGAGCGGCCGATTTGTCATTTGGGTCGAAAGCGCCTTTGAGCACAGCGCAGGTTTGGGCATAAAAAGGCGACGGCTGGTCGAAGGGGTACTGTGTGATGAACGAACTGCCCTGACTGCCGTTGCATCCTTCCACAAAAGCGCTCACCAGGCCGGGGAAAGGATGCCCGGGCTCCTGCGGCACCTGGATGCGCTGGTATCCGCTGCTGACGGGGAAAGCAATTTTTACGGAGTCGCCCATTGGGATCTGCACCGGTACAACCAGCATGATCACTTCATCTTCAATAATGACGTAATCCTGCGCCTCGATCATGTCGCCGAAACCCTGGTTGCGGAGTACGAAGTAAGCCGTATCCGTGGTGCAGGTAGCCTCGGCGTGCAAGTCGGCTCCCGACCAGCCGGGGCTTCCCAGGCAAAGCGTATCCGGGGAAATTTGCGCCGATACGCACAGCGTTTCGCCCAGTTCGAGGGTGCAATCGGGCACCACCGTCATGGAAAAATCGCCGCAAAAACCATTGGCGACCTGGCCCAGCGCCACTCGTAAGTGGCCGGGCGATATCTCGGTGTAGGGCAGCCCCAGGTTTTGTAGTACAAGACCCGCCGGAAGGCTCAGGTCGATGCTGGCAACGGCGGCCGGCGCAGTTCCGAAATTGCAATACCTGATTTGATAAATATTCGGGAAGCAGCGCCGCAAAAAAGGCACGTCGATTTCCACCTGCATGAGTGGGCATTCCGCCAGCACTTCTCCTGAAAAATCGAGCGTGTCGGTTAACGTCTGTGTCAGATCGACGCTCTGGTTTTCATCACAATTTGCCCAGACGATGGCCGGCGGCAGCATATCGACGTCATACAGGCTGCTGTCCAGGGGTAATTCGTAATACCCGTTCGGGTCGGTGATGGTGTACCACTTTTGCCCGTCGGGGGCTGTCGCGCGGGCAATCCACTGCGGTAAAGGCGGTTCCGGGAGCTCGGGCAAACAATTTTCATTGGTATCGCGCAGCACATGCCCCCTGAGGTGCCTGGGAAACGGCTCGAAATAGTAAAAAGAATACGAATCGTGCAGCCACACCCGGCCGTTGGGCGCCGGTACAATCTCTTCAATGGCCTGACTGCCTATATTGCTGTTGTAGGGCGTGTAGTTTTTCCAGTTCTGGCCATCGAAGACCTGCAAGGCCCGCTGTGCGCCACCGCCATTGGAAAAACTCAGCCACAGGTCGCCGGCGGCATCGAACGCCATGCTCCGGAGGTTGTAAGAAGCATACAAACCGGAGTTTTCGGGCGTCAGCACCGTCCATGCCGTACCGTCGTAGCGTGCCAGGCCTGCGCCCGGCACAAACAACCATATCGTTCCCTGCTTGTCCGGATGAATTTCCAGCAGCGCACCGTTTAGTTCCGTGAAAGGATAACCAACAGTCGTAGCATCGAATATCGTTAAAGCGCCGTTTTTGTAGCGGTACACCTGATCAAAAACCGGCAGCCACACAGCAGTATCCGGAGCGATGGCCAGCCCCGAAGCCGTTCTGGGGAGCAGAAAGCCCTGCCAGTCACCGCCGGGCGCACGAACGGTGAGGTGGTTTTGAATCGTCTGGCCGTTGCTGGTGGCTATTAGTGACCAAACGTTGTTATCGGGCGCTACGGCGACACATAGTCCATGCGCCGTAGGGTCGTTTATTGGAAATGACACGCTCCATTCCTGCCCGTCGAATTCCCAAATGCCGGTTTCCGTAGCGGCATACACCGTACTGTCGTAGGGCGAAACTGCCATGTCGTGCACCACCGGTCCGCTGGCGCCGAGCGATTTGTGCCGGTATTGATCCGTGGCAGGGTCATAACTGCCCATAAAGCGGGAACCGCCGAAAAACACCTTCCCGTCCAGTCCGGCAGCACCGGCGTAGCCCATTTCTGAAAAACTGTTTTCATACACCTGCCAGCCCGTATCGTCGGCATATCGGTACAGCGGATCGGCATTGATGCGGCTGCAGATCCACATGGAACCGTCGGGGTCGGGCGTCATGCGTGCTTCCGAGTAGGCAAACAGGGGAAAAGGACTGTTGAAATAGCCGCCCAGTTCGGTCCAGGTATCACCGTCGCGGCGGATAAAGTTGAAGTCGAAACCGGCGATTCCGAGCCAGATACGGCCCTGGGCATCGATGGCGATGGATTCGGTGTAAAAAACCGGCGGATTATCGGACAACGCATATTCGGGCAGGGCAACGACCAGTTCAGGCTGGTCGAGGTTGCCATCCGGAAATTTCCAGATTTCCGGGATATTGGCACTTTGCTGGTAAAAAATGCCGAACAGGTCGCCGTTCGAGTCCCAGGTAAAGTCGAAACAAAGGCGTTTATCGGGCAGAGCCGCTTCGGAAGTGGTCCAGCCGATGCCGTTGTAGTGTGCGATGAACCCGCCGCTGTTGCTCCATAAATCGCCGGCGGGCCCTCGTTTCATACGATTGATGGTGAACGGCACCGGGATTTGTTCCCAGGCAGTGCCGTTTTGCCGGTACAGGAATGCGCCGCCACCGCCCAATACAATCCTGTTTTGGGAGTCGACCATCATGTCGATAAAGGAAAGCGGACCGATGACCGGTGTGAAGGGATCGCTAATCGTTTCCCAGTCGGAGCCGTTGAACCGCCGGATGCCCCAGAAATCGGAATAGCTCAGCAGGCGGCCCTGGTTGTCCTTGGTAATCACATTCGGGCTACCTAAAAGGGAGGGAAACTCCTCCCGGGTCCAGCGTTGCAGCAGGTCGCCGTTGCGCAGCATTTTGACGATACCATTGCCCGTGCCCATCCAGATGGTATCGGCATCCAGCAGATAACCTTCCGTATGAACCTGCTGCGCGGGTATGCGAAACTGCGCCACCGCCGGACGCAGCGATAGCATGATGCCAAAAAATAATATGAACCGCAATGTGGAATTGCCTCTAAACACCTTTACATGGATTGTCGGTACAAGATAAGGTGTACACGTGACCAAGAGTGAAAACAAATATTTAAGTTTGCAAAGAATTTGAATGA
>JAKQJD010000011.1 GCA_029561355.1 Bacteroidota bacterium
AGCGCGCACGCTGGTGGAACAGGACATGAACTCTACCTACATCCTGGTGCAGCAACTGTACAAAAACGACGAAAAAACGCTCGAAGATTATACCACCGCCTCGGCCGCCTATTTCGCCGCGTCGGAAGCCCGCATCCGGGCCGAAACGGACGTGCTGATCGCCAAATACCGCGTGGAGGAAATGATCGGCCTGAAATGGGAGCAGGTGCAGCACCCGGCAAAAGAGTTTTGATAAACAGTTTTAGCGGAAACGAGGTCGGTTATCCGTTTTTTACGACTTTTGCCGTTCAAATACTCATCAACTCATTTTAGAATGAAAAATCTCTCACTGATCCTCAATATCGTTTTGTTTGCCCTGGTGGCCCATTTGTATTACCTGCATTTCAAAAAACCGATGGCGGCCGATTCGGTCATGACAATGCCGGCTTCCCAGTCGGGCGGCGTTAAAATCGCTTACGTCAACGGTGACACGCTCGACGCACAATACATCTGGCTGAAAAAACAAAAAGAAGACATTCAAAAACGGATGGAAACGGCCGAGAGCAGCCTCGCAGCCAAAGAGCAGTCGCTCATGAAAGATGCACAGGCACTGCAACAGCGTTTTCAGGGCGGCAACATGACGCAGGCCGAAGCGGAAAAAGAACAAAACGCACTCATGCAGCGCAGCCAGCGCCTGGAAGAGGAAAAAGCCCGCCTCGGCAAATCCTTGTCGGAAGACCAGAAAAAAGCCTTCAACGACCTGTACGCCAACATGGAAACCCAACTCAAAACGCTCTCCAGCCAGATCGGTTACGACTACATCCTCTCGTACTCCCGCGGCGGACAAATCCTGCTGGCCAACGACAGCCTCGATATCACTAAACAGGTGCTGCAACTGCTGAATGCGCAGGAACAGGAGAAGAAGTAGGTGAATGAGGTTTATGTGTTTATAGGTTTATGGGTTTATGGGTTTATGGGTTTATATTCAACCACTCTGTAAGGAAAGAAATCTGCTTTCTCCGAGCCGCAATTATAAACCTATAAACCTATAAACCTATAAACCTATAAACCTATAAACCTATAAACCTATAAACCTCCAACCCCCACAGACACACCAACACCATTCAACATGCTCGTCTCCCTCCGGCCGGCCGGCCTAACAGACATTCCGCTGATCCGCGAACTGGCGCACCGCATCTGGTGGGCGCACTATCCGGAAATTATCAGCGACGAACAAATCGCCTATATGCTCGAACAGGGCTATAGCGAAACGGCGCTGGCCCAACAGATTTCGGCACCCGATCAGACTTTCTGGCTGGTGATGTCGGGTGATCAAGCGGCAGGATTTCTGGCAATCAGTGACAAAGGGGCGGGCGCTTATTTCATCCATAAATTTTACCTCGACAATTCGCAGCGCGGCCGGGGCGTGGGCGCGGCTGCTTTCGGGGCTTTACTGGAACAATACCCCGACCTGCACGAGGTGCGTTTGAATGTGAACCGCCGCAACTACAAAAGCGTCAATTTCTATTTCAAAGTCGGCTTCGTGATCGACTACTGCATGGATACGCCTTTCGGCGCCGGGTATATCATGGACGATTTTCAGATGCTGTACCGGGCGAAGTAGTATTACCACAAGGAACACGAAGGGACTTCGAACTGTCGACTTCGAACTTCGCACTGCCATAACAACACCTTCTTCTAAACTTAACCCGCGACTTCGCACTGTCGACTTCGGACTGTCGACTTCCAACTGTCGACTTCGCACTTCGCACTGCCATGACCCGCGCCTATCTTGCACTCGCCGCCATTTGTATTATCTGGGGCACCACGTACACTGCTATCAAATTTGCGGTGCACGATTTTCCGCCTTTTCTGCTGGTAGGCATGCGGCAAACAACTGCCGGACTGATTCTGCTCGGTCTGGCATGGCTCAGCAGAAAAACCTTTTTGCCCGACCGTAAATATGTGCTGCGGCAAATGCTCACAGGAGTGGCGACGATTACCGGCGGCAACGGGTTCATCACATGGGGTATGCAATACGTGCCTTCCGGCCTGGCCTCCATCATCGGTTCGCTGACACCTGTGATGGTGGTACTTTTTTCGCTGGCTTTGCGCAACAAGGAGCGCGTCAATGTGATGATCATCGCGGGCGTACTGCTGGGTTTCGGCGGGCTGGGCATCATTTTTCACGACGGCTGGAAGGATTTTCTGAAACCCGAATATTCGATGGGTATCCTCGGGTGTTTCGCGTCGTGCTGCACCTGGTCGCTGGGGACCGTGCTGGCCAAACGCTGGAATTCGGCCGACGTGTCGCCGCTGATGAACGCCGGGCTGCAAATTTCCGCGGGCGGCATGGGCGGTTTCGTACTGAGTTTGCTTTTCGACACGCACTACGATATTCACCACACCTGGCAGGGCTGGGCCTCCATGATCTATCTCATTTGTATCGGATCGGCGCTGGCTTTCACCCTGTATATGTACACGCTCAAGCACCTCAGCGCAGCGGTTTCTTCGCTGTACACTTACATCAATCCGACTGTAGCGATTTTGCTGGGATGGGCGGTGCTGGGCGAGTCGCTGACGCCGGGCGCGCTGGTGGGCATGGCGGTTACGATTGGGGGCGTGTGGATGGTGAATGTGGGGCAGCGACGAATGAGATCGGAAGGGATAAAAGTAAAATAAGATTATCGGCGACTCGCTCACCTGGAAAACCGGCATCGGCGCCGGATTGGTAGTGGCCGGAACGCTCGTGCTTGTATGGGAATAACTGAAATGATCGCTACATTTGATTTGAGTTATGAAGATTTATACTATCCGTCTCTAAGAGCATGTTGAGATTTTACTTGTTGGGCTACAGCCGAAAATTTCATTTGTACCAGCGTTAAATTTCTCGCCGGATTAGCCATATCCGACTGCGAAATTTGCCTTGTTACAAAATGAAATTTTTCTGTCTTCGCCTCAATAGTAAAATCTCAACATGCTCTAAAAAGCCTTCAAAAAAACTTTGCAGCGTATTACAAAATGGTTATTAAGAGATAAACACAGGTACACCGATTCCCGGGAATTGGCAGACCTCCTGCGCCGTCGGGATACGGGCGCAATAGAATTTATAATATCGAAAACGGAAAACCTGATCCGTAAAATGGTTCGGGAAAGCGGTTTGCCGGAATCTGCCGTTTCAGAATTACTGCATGACGGAATCATTAAGCTCATCGAAAAAATGAGTGATGGAGTATACAATCCGGACTTATCGGCGCCACCAACCTATCTCATCGGTATCTGTAAATTTCTGTTGCTCAATCGACGCGAGAAAGCAGAAGCGCACCCGTTCTCTCCTTTAGAGCCGGGCATGGAAAATCTGCACCTGTTTGAAACGGACATCTTCCGAAGGGAAGAACTGGAAGACATCATCGAAATCTGGCTCTCGCGTCTCGGCTCACCCTGTAGCGATCTTATCCGGTTGAAATATCTCGATGGCTACTCGGACCAGGAACAAATAGAAATGAAACGCACGAATTACTCTTCTGTCAATTCTCTAAAAGTTACCCGGTCCAAATGCATGGACAAACTCATTGTCATTGCAGAAAAATGGAAAAAACAGCATGATGCATCCTGATATCGAATCATACCTGAATGGAGAATTGAGCGGTGAAGCGCTGGAACAGTTTCGGCTGGAACTGGCTAAAAACCCCGCCATGCAGCACGAACTGGATCGTCTGAAACCTGTTTGGCACGTACTGCGCCGGGCAGGGATCGGAAAAAAAATAGAAGAAGTCATCGCTCAACGCGCACGCAGGCGACGTCGGCAGCGACTGCTTATCATAGGCATTATCGGTATGATCTTCATCGTTTTGCTCTATTGGAAGAATCGCCCTCCGGCCGTCAAAAACGACTATTATCTGCCCGGTGTACAAGATACTGATTCCCGCCAATTGTCGCCAAAAGTGTTGCCGCAGGATACTGCAACAGAAAAAAAACCTACCCTTACTCCACACCCGCAGGTGAATAACAATACTTCAGAGACACGAATGATTGCTCTGAATTTTTACCGGAAATACCCGGCCCGGTCGGCGTCGCTTCTTCGCGGCGAGCGCTCCGCTATGGATACCAGTCAGCAAACACCAACGGATTTACAAATACCTGAAAAACGGCTTCAACAAGCAGGTATACTGTTCGAACAGGGGCAATACACCCAGGCCAAAGCGGCTTTTATGGACCTGTCAAAAAACTACCCGGCCTACAAAGACGCGGGAGAATGGTACGTCCTTTTGAGCGCGCTGGCAGAATTGCCGCCAGACGTAAAAACCGCACGCCGTGTGGCAACCCGGATCATGACCGATCCTGACCATCATACCTACATGAAAGAAACACAGGAACTAGTATCCAACTACTTAATAATGAATCTTTTAAAATAACTATAAATGATGAGAGCCCCATTTTTTTTCTGCGTTGTGTTTTTTGCCAATTTCCTGTTACCCGCAAGTGGACAAACACCTTACGCCAAAGATAGTTTGGCAATTAAAGCGGTGATCGACAGTGCAAAAACCCTGCTGGAAGACAGAAAGATCGATGAGGCCTTTGTTTTGCTCGAACAGGCCGACAAAATGCTGGATTCCTACCCCGATCAAAACACCTCTATGTATGTTTTTTTGTATCAGTATCAGGGATATGGCTGGCACCTTCGGGGGCAATTGACGAAAGCACTGGCATTTTTTGAAAAAAGCATGGTTATTTCCCGACGGCAATTTCCACCGGGAGACATCAAATTGACTACTCCTCTCAATAATTTAGCCTTTTTTTACAAGCAGGCCCAGGATTTCAAACGATCTCGTGAAAACCTCGAAGAAGCGCTCAGCATTCGCCTGCACCACATGCCCGAGGCCTATGAAACCGGCCAGGCGTGGGCCAATCTGGGAACATTGGAGTATGAAGTCGGAAATTATTCAAAGGCTTTAGAAGACTATCTGAAAGCGGAAAGCCTGTATATCCGCTACTCCAACCCCAAAGCGCAGGTATCACTGTCGGTGGCATATCTGAATATGGCAAATGTGTACGACGAGTGGGGCGACTATGACCGTGCAATCGAATATTACCGAAAGTCGCTGGGTATCCGAAAAACCCACATGCTTCCAGGGGATGTGCGGATTGGCACCTGCCTGTCATTGATGGGTAATAGTTATGAAAACAAACGCGATTTGCCCAATGCGGAAAACTCCTACAGGGAAGCGCTGCGCATTTGCACTGCCCTTGCTCCCAATGTCGATTCTTCCGAATTAGCCAATTGTTATGAGAACCTGGCTACTTTGTTATCGAAACAAAAGAACTTCCCGGAAGCCATTCAGAACCAGAAACAATGCCTCCGTATCCGCGAAAAATGTGATTGGCTGGGGGCAGGAAGAGCCGCCGACGCAATGGTTTTATTGGCACAGATGTATGTTGGCGTTGGCAAGTTGGACTCTGCCGCCCAATATGCTGAACAGGCTAAAGAAATATGGCAGCAGTCCTACAAGGATTTTTATCCACCCAGCAGCCTGGACGGCTGGCTCACTTTAGCCGATATACGGATCCGGCAGGGCGCACTTCAGGGCGCCTGGCAACTCACGGAAGAAGCGATGCTCCTGAATGGCAAATCTTCCGGCGAAGATCTCGTACGGGAGCAGCAGATTTTACTGACGCGGGCGCGGATTTGTCGGGCAAGGTACCGGCAATCGGGTCATATACCCGACTTGCAGCCTGCCATCCCGTTGCTACGGAAAATACTCGATTCCCAGGCGGCACAACAGTTGCGTTTCGGCCGCGCAGGTTCCCGCCTGACGGCAGCGAACCTCCTCTACCCCGTCGCAGAAGAGGCACTCGGTATTTGCACGGAATTATACGAAATCACACATGACTCGTCCGTTATCGACCTTGGATTCCAGTTTATGGAACAAACAAAAAGTGCGCTCCTCCGGCTCAACGCCAACGAAACGCAGGCTGTATTTTCCAGCCAGGTATCTACAGTGCTCTTGAATGAGGAAGCCATTTGCAAACACCAATTGACCGGGGTGGAAGAGGAGCGTATGGAATTGCTGCTCGGGGGCACACCTTTGAACGATCCGGAAGTGCTGGCCCTGGATGGGCGCCTGTTCGAACTGAATCGAACGATGGACTCCCTTAAAACTATTATCCGGCAGCAATATCCGGCCTATTTTCAGGTATGTTACAGCACTGTCACTAGCTCTATCACAGATATCCAGCACGACTTGTCTGCCAAAAACCAGACATTGCTATCCTATTTCTGGGGCGAACAAGGTATCTACCTGATCGGTATACAATCACAGGACGCATTTTTGATACGGCTTCCAGACCGGTCTGATATCGAGCCTGCCGCACGGCAACTTTTACAGGAACTTCGGGTCGCCAAAAAAGAAAGCCAGACATTAATATCTGCTTCCAGAAGCCTGTACGATGCTTTAATTAAACCTGTAGCCGCGCGACTCACACCAAAATTGGTTGTCGTTTCCGACGGCGTATTGAGTTACCTGCCTTTTGAAGTGCTGCTGCGCCGGCAACCTGATAATCCGTACAGGTACCATACGTTCCCGTATTTGATGCTTGAACATGCGTTTTCCTATGCTCCATCGGCCAGTATCTGGAAAGAGATGTGCCGGAAGGAACCCTCAAAAAAACCGGCCCGCATGCTGGCGGCTTTTGCACCATTTTATGAAGGCCACCCGTCTCAACTTGCGTATCTGCCGGAAGCCGATACGTTGAGAAGACAAACCTTTGATCCATTGCCATATTCGGGTGAAGAAGTATACCGCATCCAGAAAATTACTGACGGAGACGTGTTCTTCCGCAAGACTGCTACCCTGGCCCAATTCGAGAGCATCGCAGAACAATACCGCATACTTCATCTGGCGACGCACGGAAAAGCGAACGACCGATCCGGCGACTTATCTTACCTGGCTTTTCTGAACGCCCTTGACACTACCCGCTGCGATTTGCTGCTCGCCCGCGATTTGTACAATATGCACCTGAACGCTGAACTCATAACCCTCTCGGCCTGCGAAACCGGAGCCGGTGAAATGCGCCGTGGCGAAGGAATTATCAGTCTGGCCCGCGCATTCATTCTGGCAGGTTCCAAAAGCATCGTTACCTCCTTGTGGGCCGTCAATGACGCCAGTACCCAAAAACTGATGGTATCTTTTTATGCCAACCTGAAAAAAGGTATGACCAAGGACCAGGCACTTACAGCAGCCAAACGCAGTTACCTGAAAAATTTCAGCCCGGCGGCCCACCCTTATTACTGGGCCTCCTTTGTGGCGCTGGGAGATATGCGCCCTTTGTGGCGTTGAAACACCGGAGGAAATGAAAAATCCCGTCGTGCACCTGTTGCACGACGGGATTTTTTTTTGAAAAAAATGACAAGGCAGTTAACCTTTTGATTACGGAAGGAGAACAAGTAGGAAAAGAAGGAAATCCTGCCAAACCGCCCATCGCCAGATAAAGTTCGCCTGAAAAATTCGATGCTTAAGAACGGCTAATTTACCTCAAACCAGAATATCAGACCCCAAAAAACCATCTTTTCGGCGGCGTCACAACCGTCCGGATATCCTAGTTTATCTAAAGCACAAACCTATGAACGTTACATTGCCCATCCGTAAAAGACTGGTATGGTTATCTATCATTTCTGCTTTCTGTATCCCGGTAAATGCTGCCACTATTGAAAGCGCTCTTACCGGCAACTGGGAAAATGTTAGCACCTGGGTAGGCGGAGTAGTACCTGCCCCTACCGATGATGTGGTGATTAAGCCGACCCATACCGTCACGTTAAACAGTGCGCAGGACTGCGGAAATCTGACCATACAAGGGATTCTCACGGTCAATGCAGGAGGCAATCTTTCGCAGTCGGGCCCTACGGATATTTCCGGAACACTTACTATCCTGAACGGTGGCCTGTTGAATTTCACACAAGTTTATACGCTGGGTGGTATTTGTAATATTTCGGGTACTAAAAGCATCGACGGCGGTTTTTCAGGGAGCGGCACCCTGAACCTGTTGGGAGGATCTGTCGTCACTTTTAACACAGGCAGTGTGCTAAGTTCCAATCTTAATATGTCCTCTTGTACTATAGTGGACAACAGCGGGCTGGCGCCTGCTACAGTGAGCATTGCCAATGCTACGTATTCCGGTACCGGCAGCCCTGTCTTTGCCGGCCTCGCCTGGAATGGGGGCAGCACCTTTTCAGGCAGCGGAACAATAACGGTTACCGGCAATATCACCGGTAACGCAGGCATCCGTACAATAGCCGGCAGCAAGGAATTGCGGGTAGCAGGCACATCCAACCTGCTCAACGG
>JAKQJD010000018.1 GCA_029561355.1 Bacteroidota bacterium
ACGTCGGCTACCTATTCTAATACGTCCGTTTGACCGTCAGATAGGTCTTCGGATAGGTTGTACTACCTGTCTGGATACGTCGGCTACCTATTCTAATACGTCCGTTTGACCGTCAGATAGGTCTTTTACCCATCTGAATGGGTCGGCAACGTATCTGGATAGATAAAAGACGTATCTGACGGTCAAATGAACGTATTAGACGGTCTGTACTACGGGTTCGGCGGTCTGGAAAACGTATTAGGCGGTTAAAACAACCTATTTGACGGTCAATTAGAACATGTAAACGGGGCGAATCACGGTAAAAGATGCGATTTTGATGCGTTGGCCCCTGTGAAGTCCCCGTTATCGCTGCACCATCACCTTTTGCCGGGCCAAAGTCCTTCCATACTCCCTCAAAACAAGGTAGTAAAAGCCCGGTGCTACTCCCTCCACATTCAACTCCTGCACTGATACGCCGCTTTCCACGTCGCGGTCGAATACGAGGCTACCCAGGGCGTTGAAAAGTTGTAGCAGGGCCGTTGATGCGTATTGTATACGGTCAGGAATGCGTACAGATAATACTGTTTGTGCCGGATTGGGAGTTACAGACAACCAAGGCAGATGTGTGTTCGCTTCCGACACCTCGGGCGCTGCCGTAATAAATTGCTCGCCGGGGCAGCCGGGCACGAGGCATCCGTCGGCATCAGTCACTAAAAGTGCTATGTTGGTATTTTGATTCTCCGAGTCATAAGGATTAAGATTGGGCATGCTATCCAATGCATACCCCGCGCTAACTATACTCCCGTCGGGATTTTCTGCAATAGCCGATAAGGCGACCAGCGACCAGGGGCGTTGCAATGAATCGGAAAAATAACGTTGCCATAGAATGTTGCCGTCAGAAGTCGCCCGGTAAAGCCATCCTTTTGCAGATCCACGACCACACCCAATGATGTCTCCGTTGGATGCAGTAATGACAGCGGTGGTAAACTTGCTGCGGTAACCGCCTTCCAACCGCACTTCCTGCTGTACGATGCCGTTTTCATTTAAAATATAAATAGGATTGTACAGGTTTTGCGGAGGGAACATACTTGTTGGAACGCTGTCGATGGTGCAGGCAACAGCGTATCCACCGTTTTGCAAGACTGTGGCAAGTGGTGCTTTATAATTTGAGTGGGTACCAATGGGAATGGTTTGATGCCATATAATGTTGCCCTGCAGATCGATTTTCCTCACAACAGGATGTGAAAACACATTCGTACTATCTAAAAAGGCACTGCCGCACATCAAAAGATTCCCGTCATTTGTTTTTATGATCGGACACTCAAGATTGGGATAAAGAGAATCTATAAGGTGGTGCGTCGACAACAGATTTCCATTCAGGTCTGTCCGGCACAAAAAGTAACTGTCGCCGAAAGAAGCAGTGTTAAAAATATAGTTCTGATGGTCGTCCGTTTCTACTACCGATGTGCCGAAAATAGACATATTGCTGTTGAGGGGATGGCTGTAATCCTTCATCCATTGCAGGTTCAGATCCGCATCCACTTTTACCAGAATCGCCTGATTCCTTGATATATCCCAATTTATATAATGTCCGACGAACACAAGACTACCGTCCTGCGTGATGGTACCCGAAACAAGACTTAGGTTGTCATGAGCAGTAGTGAGTTTAATCTGTTTTACAATGTCGCCTTGTTTATTCAATTTAACAACCATGTTACTCTGGTGAAGCGTTGCCAGAACGTAGTAGAAACTGTCTGTCGGATACATTCCTGTGCCCCAGTGTTTGTAAAACGGGTTATCCGGTTCAGGATCGATGACTTTGTACAGGGGAGCATTTTGAGCGGAAAGGGCTGCAAGGGAAAGGTGCCAAACTAGGAGTAAGTAACATGTTTTCATTTGAATGTATATTAAAAATTTTATAAATACAATTTATCTGTAGCATAGAGGGAAATGCTACAGAATTTATAACGAATTCAATAAATACTTCGCTGTTTGGGTGGAGGACCTTATATGTACCGCCGAACCCCAGTTCGGCGTCACCCGGGCACCCGCCGAACTGGGGTTCAGCGCTACTCCTCCAACTTCCGCTTCGTCTCCGCCCGCTGCACTTTATAATACTCCCAGTTGAATCCGCCCGTGCTTTCCAGTCCTTCCTCGCCCGGTTTCGGGTCCGGCCCCAAAAAGAACCTTGCAGCCGCATCGGCGCCGCGTTTGAACAGTTCCAGTTTTTCCTTGTCGGAAATATTGAAATTCAGCCAGTTGATGCCTGTCACGTCGACGCGGCCGATGGTGCGGTTAAAATCGGCGTTTTTCAGCAGAAATTCCTTGTCGTAGTGCGAGCGCAGGGTGCTGATCATAGCGCCGGCGAAACCGCCCAGCGTTTTGTATTCCGAAGCCGGCTCCGCGTCGCTGCCGCCGAGCATGATGCCGAACGTCGGGAGCCGGGGTTTGGCGACTTTCGGGTTAAAAAACACATTGATCGGGAAATTGGAGATCATGCCGCCGTCGACGAAATGCGTGATGGCGGGAATACGCGCCATGTCTTCCACGCCGATGAACTGTCCCCAGGCGGGCAGCACCCGGTCGGGCGCAATGTCCCGCACGATGAACGGCCGGAAGAAAAACGGCACGGCCATGGAAGCGCGCACAAAAAACGCCGGGCTCACCTTGGCCGGATCGTCCCAGTACAGCGACCACATACGCGGAAATTCCACTTTCATGCGGTTGGTGAGGTCGGAGGTGACGATGCTGAGGAAATCTTCCAGCACGGGTTTGTTCAGGTCGTCGATGTTTGCGCCGGGCTCGGGGCGTGCGAGGCGGAACCCTCCCTCGGGCACTTTGGAGATGTGTGCGCGCAGGTCGTTGAGGTTGCGGATGTCGTACTGCGCAAGGATATCGGCCATCCATTGCTCGAAATTCTGGCCGGGATTGATGCCGAATTCGGAGCGGTAGAACTTGCGGCGGTTCGACAGCAGCCACCAGATCAGGTAAACGATAAAGCCGCCTGACGCCAGTGTGAGCACAAGCGAGAGCCAGAGCATCCAGTCGTAACCGCCTTTTCCGATCGAAAACGTTAGTACGGGCACCGCAATGACAAATGTGATCAGCGCCGTACCGATCAGTTTGATCAGCCGGTTCACATAACCTTTCGATGTAATGAGCCGCCGGATCATCGTTCGGGCCGTAGCATTGCCGTCGACGAAATCGAACAGCGGTTTTTTGTTGACGTGCTCCAGCACCTTCAGCGCTTTGGGCTCTTCTTTAGGCCCCACGCAGGTCATCAGCATGGTGTTGATGGCGCCGGCGCTGGTGCCCGCCATTTTCATGAAGCGAATGCCCATTTGCTCGAGCACGTAGGTGTAGCCGAGCAGGGCCACGCCCAGCACGCCGCCGCCTTCCTGCACCAGGTTGACGTATTGGTTGCCCTGGGCGTCGCGGACGTCGGATACTTCGGGCATGTTTTTGCCGTAGCGGGCGCGTATTTTTTCGAGAGCGGGGGCGGCTACAGCGGTAAAGTCTTCAGTTGTCAATGGCATGGATTGTGATTCAAATGGTTTTTGAATATAATTTTGACTATGATTTTAAGGTGATTTATATGATGGACATGATTATTACGGTTCCTGAAAAATGATGATGCCTCATTTTACCTAATGTTTAAAATCATGTCCATCATATAAATCACCTTAAAATCATAGTCAAAATCAGCAGTCGAAATCACAGTCGGAATCCATATAAATCCTCAAGATCCGCACAATCCGCGTCCCAAAATTCCATCCAAAGTGGGCAAAGCCCATGCATCCCGGAACAAACATCCGAAAAATATCCCTTTTTTTGCGCTTCCAAACCGAACATTCCAGATTATGAAAGGTATCATTCTCGCCGGCGGTCTCGGCACCCGGCTATATCCGCTTACCCTGGCCGTGAGCAAACAACTCATGCCGGTGTACGACAAGCCGATGATTTATTATCCGTTGTCGACACTTATGCTAGCGGGCATCCGCGACGTGCTGATCATTTCCACGCCCGCCGACCTGCCCAATTTCCGCAAACTCTTTGGAGACGGGCACGAACTGGGCATGAATTTCTCTTACGTGGAACAGCACGAACCCAACGGACTGGCGCAGGCCTTCGTGCTCGGTGCGCCGTTTATCGGCAGCGATTCGGCTTCCCTCATTCTCGGCGACAACATTTTTTACGGCGCAGGGCTGGGTGAAATGCTGCGCGCCTGCTCCGACCCCGACGGCGGTATTATTTTCGCCTATCAGGTAGCCGACCCGGAGCGTTACGGCGTGGTGGAATTCGATCAAAACTTCAAAGCCCTCAGCATCGAAGAAAAACCCGCGCAGCCCAAAAGCAATTACGCGGTGCCGGGCATTTACTTTTACGACAACAGTGTGGTGGAAATCGCGCGGAATCTGAAACCCAGTCCGCGTGGCGAATACGAGATCACCGACGTGAATCGCATTTACCTGGCTGAAGGCCGGCTGAAGGTGCAGGCCATGGGCCGTGGCTATGCCTGGCTCGATACCGGCACGCACAAAAGCCTGATGCAGGCCGGACAGTTTATCGAAACCATCGAAGACCGCCAGGGGCTGAAAATCGGCTGTATAGAAGAAACGGCCTGGGAAATGGGTTTTATCGACGACGCAGGCCTGGAACGCCTGGGGCACAAGTATTTGAAGAGCGGGTATGGGGAGTATTTGTTAAGGCTCTTGAAATAGTTATTTGTTATTGGTTATTAGGGGGCTTCGCGCTTGGTTTAAGAACTTAAACCAAGCGCGAAGCCCCCTAATAACCAATAACAAATAACCTATAACACAACCTGTAGTTTCGCAAATTTCAGCACAATCCGCCGCTCGTCCATATCGTCGTTTTTGAACTGTATGGTAGCCACCTTATTGTCTTTGGGGCCTTCCACGTGGCTGACCTTTCCTTCTCCAAATTTCAGATGCAACACCGTCACGCCGGGCACAATGTCTTCCGGCGGCGATATTTTAAAATCGGCGGGCGCCTGCATGGGGGAGGCACTTTTGGCCTGCCGCAGCCGGGGCGACGCGAAATTGCCGCTGATACTGGCGCGTGCCGGGGCAATTTCCTTGCCGGGCGCCTGTCCGCGGGCCTGTCCGATGCCACCGAGGAATTCGAAATGTTCCATGCCGATTTCTTCCAGGAAACGGGAAGGTTCGCTCACCCGGATCTGTCCGAAACGGTAGCGGTTGAGCGCAAAAGAGATCGTGAGGAATTCCTTGGCGCGGGTAATGGCCACGTAAAACAGGCGGCGTTCCTCATCGAGCCCATTGGCATCTTCCATCGACATAAAGGAAGGAAACAGGTTTTCTTCCATACCTGTCACGAAAATACTGCGGTATTCGAGGCCCTTGGCGGCGTGTACGCTCATCAGGGTGATGTGGTCGTTGCTGTCGTTTTTTTCGTCGGCGTCGGTCAGCAGGGTGATCGTTTGCAGGTAGGCGGCCAGCGAATGCCCCATGTCGATGCCGTCGGAATCGGGCAACACCGCTTCTGTCGAGGAAGCGGGCGCATTGTCCGTAAATTCCGAAATGGCGTCGAGCACAGCGTTCACGTTTTCGAGGCGGCCGATACCTTCGGGGCTGGTATCGCCTTTCAGCATATCGAACAGGCCCGATTTACGCAGGATTTCCGAAGCCAGCCGGAAGGCAGATTCCGTATCGGCACGGCGCTGCCAGTCTTCCACCATGTGGCGGAACGCTGCCAGCGATTTGCGGGCGCGGTCGGTGATGTCGAGGTTGGGCAGCATCATGGCCTCCCACATGGTTACGTTGTGGGCGCCGGCCAGGGCGCTGAGTTTGTCGAGCGTGGCGTCGCTGATACCGCGGGTCGGGAAGTTGATGACCCGGCGCAGGGCTTCCTCGTCTCGTGCGTTGGCGGCCAGGCGCAGGTAACCCACGAAATCCTTCACCTCCTTGCGCTGGTAGAACGACATGCCGCCGAACACGCGGTAGGTGAGGTTGAGGCGGCGCAGGTGCTCCTCGAATTTCCGGCTTTGGGAGTTGGTGCGGTACAGGATCGCGATTTCGGAATTGGATAAGTGGTAGCGGTGCTTGTGCTCCAGAATCAGGTCGGCTACGCGGCGGCCTTCCTCATCATCGGTCACACATTTCAGCAGTTTGATCTTGTGGCGGTCCTCCTTGTCGGTCCAGATCGTTTTGGGCAATTGCCGGCGGTTGTGGGAAATAACCTCGTTGGCGGCCGAAACGATGTGGTGGGTGCTGCGGTAATTCTGTTCGAGTTTAAAGGTTTTGAGGGCAGGATAGTCCTTTTCAAAATCGAGAATATTGTCGATGGTAGCGCCACGGAAGGCGTAAATGCTCTGCGCGTCGTCGCCCACCACGAATACGTTTTCCGAACTGCCCGGGTATTTAAGCAGCCGGCGCAGGATCGCGTATTGCAGGAAATTGGTGTCCTGAAACTCATCGACGTGGATGTATTTGAATTTCTTATGGTATTTTTCCAGCACGTTGCCCGGGTTGTCGCGAAACAGCCGGTACAACTGAAACAGCAGGTCATCGAAGTCCATGGCGCCCGAGCGCTGGCAGCGCGCCACGTATTTTTCATAAATGTCGACGATATACGGTCGTTTGGCCGCCCGGTCTTCCTGCATCATGTCGGCATTGTCGCGGTAGGCTTTCGGCGTAATCAGGTTGCTTTTCGACAGGGATATGCGCGAACGAATAGCCGAAGCATTATAGGTGTTGGGGTCGAGGTTCATTTCCTTGATGATCGCCCGCAGCACGCTCGTGGTATCGTCGGTATCATATATAGAAAAGGACGCCGGGTAGCCAATACGTGTAGCCTCCGCCCGCAGAATGCGCGCAAACACTGAGTGAAACGTACCCGCCCACACCTGCTGGGCTTTCGGGCCCACCACTTTTTCGATGCGGTCTTTCATCTCGCGCGCCGACTTGTTGGTAAACGTCAGGGTCAGGATTTCCCAGGGCGCCACACCTTTTTCCAGCAAATGCGCAATGCGGTAGGTGAGCACCCGCGTTTTGCCAGAACCGGGACCGGCGATCACCAGCACCGGACCTTCCGTATTGGTGACGGCGGCGCGTTGTACGGGATTGAGTTCGTCGAGATACGTCATATCGAGAGTGTGTGGTGTGTGGTGTTTTGTGTTTGGGGCGCTTCGCCCCTGGTTTCGAAGTTGAACAGGCCGAGGCATTGTGTCCCAAACACGAAACTCGAAATACGACACACCCGGCCCGTGTCGCGAAGGTAAGGGAGCCGGGCGGGTGCAGGCAAGAATTTTAAATAAAATGTTTGGAATTTACTTTGAATTGTGATTTGAAAGAGGGCAAAGGCTTGGTGCAAGCGCAGCGAATGCATAATGGAAAAGCCTTCCATTCATTCTTTAAGGCCAAACAGTTGTACACTGATAACTGATAACTGATAACTTTTTTTCAGCCGCATACAACCATTTCGATTTCCCTTCCCTTCTTTATATACAAATCACAGGAATGACGGAAGCCCAACTGATAGCAGATTGCCAGAAGAACGACCGCAGGGCGCAGAAAGCCCTGTACGATCGCTATTCGAAGGCAATGTTCAGCACCACGTACCGCATTCTGGGCAATGCGGATGTGGCGGCGGAGGCTTTGCAGGACGGTTTTTTACAAGTATTTACGCATATAGGAGGATTTGAAGGCCGCAGCACGCTGGGCGCCTGGATCAAAAAAGTGATGGTGCGCACTGCTATCGCTACGCTGCGTAAAAAGCAGTTGCTGACTGAAAGTTTTAACGAAAGCCACGATAGCCAGGTACTGGACTGGGGCATGGATGCCATCGATGCGGAATACCTGGAAAGAGCCATTCTTCAATTGCCGGACGGATACCGCGCTATTTTTTTGCTGGCAGAAGTGGAAGGGTACACCCACCGTGAAATAGCAGGGTTGCTCGATATTTCGGAAGGTACTTCCAAATCGCAATTGTGGAATGCCAAAAAGCGCCTGCGCAGTTTGCTGGCCAACCAAACAAGTTTTCAAACAACAGGATCGTGATGCCGGAAAACAATGAACATACACTTCAGGATGCTTTACGCCTGCTTCCCGGACACGACGCCCCGGAAATGGTGTGGCCGAAACTGGAAGCGCACTTGCAACTGAATGCCGCGATCGATTTGAACATACCCTTGCTGCCCGGGCATCAGCCGCCGGAATGGGTATGGGCCAACCTGGACGCGCAAATACAAAACGCCCATCTACGCTCCCAAAAAACGGTTTTAGCCCGGATGTGGCCGCTTTGGGCTGCTGCTGCGTCCATTTGTGTGCTGTTTCTGGCCGTGTGGTTTTTAAAACAGCCGGCAAACGAAGACCAGTCTGAAATATCTGTCCGTTACAGCGAAGAAAAAGCGGATACCGTTTTGCTGGCCCTGGCGCGCGAACCGGAAGACGACGCCTTCCAACTGCTGGAAGAAATGTGCCGGCAGGCGGCGCCAATTTGTAAAGACCCCGAATTTATTCATTTAAAGGCCGAACTCGAAGAACTCACAAGCGCCAAATCGGAACTGCGCGAGGCCATGGGGTTGTATGAAACCAGCCCCGAACTCAACGAACAACTTACCCGCATCGAACGCGAGCGCTCCGAACTGCTCCGCCGCATGATGAACATGTCTAACGACATCTAAATTTTTGATATGAGACATATATTGCTCCTCTTTGGTTTACTAACGGGGCTGGCCGGCGCATTGCATGCACAAACCACCCTACAGGTAGCCACCAGAAATATCCGCAAAACAGTTGCCTGGAAACCCGGGCTGGAAGTCTGGATCAATTGCGAAAAAGCGGAAGTGGAAGTAGTGCCCGCCAGTGGCGCTTCCATCCAGATCAGCGCCGAACTAAGCGCGCGGCACCCCAGCGCCGATTCCGCTGCCACCGACCTGAAAGCCTGGCAGTTTGTAGTCAGTACAGTCGGCAAAAAAATATACGTCCGTGCATACATCGGCCTGAAACCCGGCGACTCCGCACCTCGCTCCAGCCTAAAGGCAGTGCTGAAATTGAGTGTGCCGGGCAATTGCCCGGTGGATGTGTCCAACAAGTTCGGTAAAGCGCACCTGGAAAAACTCAACGGTGGGGTAGGGCTGCACGGCGAATTCTGCTCCTTCGAACTGGTACAACTCGGCGGCAAAGTCGACCTGGAAAGCCGTTTCGGCAATGTCGAAGGCCGCAATCTGGCCGGACCAGTCAATATGCAGGTCAAAAGGGCCGACATCGCGCTCAGCGGCCTCCGGAATTCCTGCCACCTGAAAAGCGAATATGGCCAGGTGACACTGGAAACCACCGATCAGACCGGCGACGTATCGGTGGTCAGCACAAAATCGGATATTACCCTGCGCGCTGCCGGCCCGCTGCGGCACAGTTATTATTTGCGCAATACCTATGGCGTGGTTTCTATCGATCAGGACCTGCCTTTTCAATACAGCAACCCGGATAAAAACACCCGGCAGGCTTCCTATAAAAGTATAAACAGCAACAAACTCATCCAGGTGGATGCGCAGTTCGGGCGCATTCAACTGCACTGACCGAACCCCGAACACATCGTTATTATCAAATCAGTTTAAAGATGCGTAAATTCTACCTGCTGCCGTGTGCACTTCTGCTTGCCGGCGCGCTTCATGCACAGAAAGACACCATTTTCGTTTCCCATTCGGAAAGTACCGAGGTTTTGTCACCATCTACCATTACGGACGCCCGGGACGAAGTTTTTAAAATGCAGGAACCCTGCCGGTTTTTATTAAAATTGAACCTGGCTGCCTTGCTCCCGCTGCAAACACGGGATGGAGCTATCTACAGAGGCGTTTTTTTGGACGACATCTGGAATGTTCAGGGGCTTGAATGGAGTGGAGAGTTCAAACTCTTCCCATCCCTGTCCGTAGACGCAGGCTTACAGGCAACGCTTCGCAACCAGGGCAACTGGTTCACCTCCCTGACAGCCCGCATAGAACCGCGCTGGTACTACGGCATGTCCCGGAAAATAAAAAAAGGAGCCCAGGCGGACAACCTGTCGGGCAATTACCTTAGTGTGGAATTTGCGCACACCCGATACAAGTCTCAAGCACAGGGCAACGTAAACAGCCTGCTGATCAACTGGGGCGCGCAAAGGCGCCTGTTCAACCTGGGGTATTTCGACCTGGGATTCGGGGCGGGTATGGGCTGGGTTTCCAGCGGCCCTTTCAGCAGGGGAGGGCGGATACTGTATGCCCGGCCGCGCGTCGCCATCGGTCTTGCCCTGGCACGTCGCCAGTCCGATAAAAACACCGGCAGTTACTGCGATGTACTGCGCTGTTTCGTAGAGGAACGCAGGATGTGGAAAGTGGATTTGTTCACGCTGGCCGATTTCTATGCGGATTACCGCACCCGTGTGATCGCATTAAATCCCAAAGTTGCATTTGAACAGAAAATCGGCACTTCACCCTGGTCGGTGCACACGGAAATCGGCGGATCTTATTACTATGGGCGGTACACATCGGGTCTGAACGATCAAAAGCAATATTTCCACACACAGGTGTATCAAACAGCCGTTTCGCTGCAGCCACGCTGGTATTTCAACCTGAAACGCCGTATTGCCCACGGGAAATCGGGCAACAGCCTTTCCGGCATGTACGTAGGCCTGCAAGGTCGCTGGTCGTACGGGTACGAGCCGGCGAGCAACATACAGGCGGGCGCGGAAAGAAGCGTTCAGCACTGGAGCCTGGCGCCTGTGTGGGGGCTCCAGCACCGTTTTATGCGGAACGGGTACGCCGATTTCAATATCGGCGCCGGACTGGCTTCCCGGCAATTCTGCTTCGTGACTTCAAACGGAGACAAAGTCGCCTGGAAAGAAGGCGGATTGATTTACCTGGCCGGCGGGCTGCGGGTGGGGCTCGCGTTTTAGGTGGTGGTTATTGGTTATCTGTTATTGGTGATTAGGGTGGTAGGGCATGGCCAACGCATCGAATCTCGGCACACGGCAGTTGATTTAAGATACATCATGTAATCATACATCTTAAATCAACTGATGAGTGCATGTGCTAGGGGAGACCAGCCCGCAAAAAAGCCGGTCGCATTATCGTGTAGCCAGAAATCATCACCCAGCCACCGGGTCGCTCCAAGCGACCCGGTGGCTATTCCCGGCTTTACTTTAAGCCAACGCCAAGCCTTACCACCCCTAATAACTAATAACGAATAACCAGTAACCAATAACCGGTAACCACCCCAAAGTTCCCGCCCTGAAAACTTTTTTAAGAAAACTTTCAAACCTATTTGGTTTTTTAAATTTCCCGAGCTTACCTTTGCGCTCGCTTTTGAAGCAAGGGACACAGAATGAGATTTTGTAGAACGACTCCAAAAGTGATCAAATTGAAATTTTAAATCCTTTCAGGGTAATGAATCAGAAAATTCGCATCAAACTTCGGTCTTACGACTACAACTTGGTAGACAAGTCTACTGAGAAAATCGTGAAGACTGTACGTGCGAGTGGAGCCGTTGTGACTGGCCCGATTCCGCTGCCGACCGAGAAAGAAATATTCACCGTGCTGCGTTCCCCGCACGTGAATAAGAAAGCTCGTGAGCAGTTCCAGTTGCGCACCCACAAGCGCTTGATTGAAATCTACACACCGACGCAAAAAACGGTGGACGCTCTCTCCAAATTGGAACTGCCGAGCGGTGTTGACATCCAAGTCAAGCTCACCTAATTCGCATCATTCTAGTAGGAGTCAAGTCTGTAGTTTCCGGAAGTATTCAAAGTGGTGGCGGTTTTCGTACTAACTGAATACATTCGAAAGCGGTTCCGGTTCGCGGAAAGTCGCTTTTCGTATGTCGGTGCTTCCCGAAACGTGATTTGAAAGAAACTCATACATATCGTTCAATTCCATAAACGACAAAACAGTGAACGGTCTGATTGGTAAAAAAATCGGCATGACCAGCATCTACGACAGCAACGGCAAAAACGTCGCAGTCACGATCATAGAGGCAGGCCCCTGCGTGGTAACGCAAATTCGTACGGAAGAAACGGACGGCTATTCGGCCCTCCAGTTGGCTTTCGGCGACCGGAAAGTGAAAAATACACCTAAAGCCCTCATGGGTCACTTCAAAAAAGCGGGTGTAGAAGAACCACTGCATAAGGTGCAGGAGTTCCGCGATTCCAACCTATCCAAAAATCTCGGCGACGAAGTAACCGTTACCGATGTATTCGCGGAAGGCGACAAAGTAGTGGTCACCGGCACCTCCAAAGGTAAAGGTTTCCAGGGCGTTGTTCGCCGGCACGGCTTCGGCGGTGTAATGCAACAAACGCACGGTCAGCACAACCGTCTGCGCGCACCGGGTTCGCTCGGTAACTCTTCTTTCGCTGCGAAAGTAATGAAAGGAATGCGCATGGCAGGCCATATGGGCAGCGACCAGGTCAAAGTGCGCAAGCTGCAAATTTTAAAAGTGTTCCCCGAGCAGAACATCATCCTGATCAAGGGTGCTATTCCAGGTCACAAGGGCGCTTACGTAACTATCGAAAAATAATTTCTTGACCAATACAAATTTCTTCGGAAATGCAAATTTCGGTCTATAACATCAAAGGCGAATCCACGGGCCGGTCAGTGACCCTCCCGGATGAGATTTTCGGCATCGAACCGCACGAACACAGTGTGTGGCTCGACGTGAAACGCTACCTGAACGCTCAGCGCCAGGGTACGCATAAATCCAAAGAGCGGAGTGAAATCAGCGGTTCTACCCGCAAACTTCACAAGCAAAAAGGAACCGGTGGATCCCGTAAAGGTGACATCAACAACCCGTTGTACCGTGGTGGTGGCCGTGTATTCGGTCCGCGTCCGCGCAACTACGACATACAGGTGAACGCCAAAGTGCGCCGCCTCGCCCGTCGCAGCGCGCTGTCCGCCAAGGCAAAAGCAGGTAACATCTTTATCGTCGAAGACTTTTCGTTCGATGCGCCCAAAACAAGCCAGTTCCTGGCCATTTTGAACGCACTCAACGTAGCCGACAAAAAGCCGCTGACAGTCACCGGTGCATACGATAAAATGTTGTACCTGTCCTGCCGCAACATCGCCAAAGCAACCATCGCTCCCGCTACCGATCTGAACACGTATCAGATCATGCAGGCAGGCGCTCT
This sequence comes from Bacteroidota bacterium, assembly GCA_029561355.1. GTDB lineage: Bacteria > Bacteroidota > Bacteroidia > Chitinophagales > Saprospiraceae > M3007. The sequence continues at coordinate 13,111 of JAKQJD010000018.1, forward strand.
GGTGATTGCGGAAAGCGCTATCGAGAAAATTAAAGAAAATTGCGATTAAGGGTGTGAATAGTGAATTGTGAATAGTGAGTTGTCAAACACTCACAACTCACAACTGACAACTCACTACCAATAACCAAACGTTATGGCAAAGCAAATTCTCATCCGGCCGGTCATCACCGAGAAATCGACGAAACTCGCTGACAAGCGCAATACGTACGCCTTCGTGGTGAACAGGGACGTCAATAAAATTGAAATCAAAAACGCCGTCGAAAAGCAGTTCAACGTTTCCGTCGACAGCGTCAATACGGCAATTATGCCGGGCAAACCGAAATCTCGCAGCACGAAAACCGCTGTAGTACGCGGTACGAAATCCTCCTACAAAAAGGCTTTCGTTACCCTTACACCGGGCGAAACGATCGATATTTTCGGAAGCACTGAAGAATAAAAAGTTAATAGTTATTAGTTAATAGTTATTAGGATGCCGGCTACTCAGCCAAACGCAGAGCCTGCTAATAACGAATAACCAATAACCAATAACATACACAAAACAATGGGAGTTAAGAAATTCAATCCGCTGACGCCGGGACAACGCTTCCGGGTAGCCGTTACGAAAGATGAACTGACGAAAGGCGCGAAACCGGAAAGATCGCTCCTGACCACGTTTGGCAGCACCGGCGGTCGCAATAGCGACGGTCACCGCACCATGCGCAATCGTGGCGGCGGTCACAAACGTCGTTACCGTTTCGTTGATTTCAAACGGGATAAAGAAGGCGCGGCTACGGTACAGTCCATTCAGTACGACCCGAACCGCAGCGCCCACATCGCGCTCATTCAGCACGAAGACGGCGAAAAAAGCTATATCCTGGCACCTAAAGGCCTCACAGCCGGTCAGGTGATCTACTCCGGTCGCGGTGCGGCTCCTGAAGTCGGAAACTGCCTCTACCTGTCGGAAGTGCCATTGGGCGCCTTCGTACACAACGTGGAAATGCAGCCCGGACAAGGTGGCGTACTGGTACGCAGCGCCGGTAACAGCGCCCAGATGATGGGCCGTGAAGACCGCTACGCTGTTCTGAAACTGCCATCCGGCGAAACCCGCCGTATCCTGATCACCTGCCGTGCCACCATCGGTATCGTAGGTAATGTCGACCACAGCCTGGAAATTCTGGGTAAAGCCGGCCGGATGCGTTGGAAAGGTTGGAGACCGCGTACCCGCCCAGTCGTGATGAACCCAGTCGATCACCCGATGGGTGGTGGTGAGGGTCGCGCTTCCGGTGGACACCCGCGTACCCGTAAGGGCCTGAAAGCGAAAGGCGCTAAAACGCGCAGCCGCACCAAGGCATCGAATGCACTGATTATCAACCGTCGCAAAACGGGTAAGTAATAAAAATTTAACGGGAACTCAAATTCTTAACTGAGATATGCCGCGTTCACTTAAAAAAGGTCCTTACATCCACTACTCGTTATTGGAAAAAGTGGCCAAGTCAAAACTGAGCAACCGCAAACAGGTCATTAAAACCTGGAGCCGTTCGTCTATGATCATTCCCGACATGGTCGGTGAAACGATCGCCGTACACAATGGCAAAACGTTTGTACCTGTATTCGTAACGGAAAACATGGTAGGCCACAAACTCGGAGAATTCTCTCCGACACGTAACTTCCGTGGTCACGCCGGTAATAAAAAATAATTGGTCATCAGGCTTTAACCTGATTTCAAATTTAAAATAACAATGGAAGCAGTAGCTAAACTGAGAAATTGTCCGATGTCGCCGCGTAAAATGCGTCTCGTAGTAGACAACATCCGCGGTAAAAAGGTGGTTGATGCCCTCGGCATTCTGAAATACACCAATAAAGAAGCAGCTGTATGGCTCGAAAAGCTCGTACTGTCCGCTATCAACAATTGGGAACAGAAGTCCGAACAGGCAGGCGCTGCTGACGACTACGAGCTCTACATTAAAACGGCCTTCGTAGACGGAGGAAGCATTATTTACCGCTTCCTTCCTGCTCCGCAGGGACGTGCATACCGGGTGCGCAAACGCCGTAACCACGTTACGCTTGTTGTCGCCAACCGGATAGCGCTCGACAGCGAACAAAACTCTTAGACATCACTCATCGCACATCCTCATTCAGAATATGGGTCAGAAAGCAAATCCGATTGGTAATCGCTTGGGCATCATCCGCGGTTGGGATTCTAACTGGTATGCCGACAAAGACTACGGTCTAAAAGTAGTAGAAGACGAAAAAATCCGCAACTACTTGCGTGCACGCCGCCCGAAAACGGCTACGGCCGACCCGCGCGACCGTAACAAACCGATGCAGAACGGCATTAGCCGCGTTGTGATCGAGCGTACCATGAAGCGCGTTACCGTCACCATCCATACCAGCCGCCCCGGTATCATCATCGGTAAAGGTGGTAAGGAAGTTGACCTTATTAAAGAAGAACTCAAGGTGCTCACGGGCAAAGATGTTCAAATCAACATCTTCGAAATCCGGAAGCCTGAACTGGACGCCAACATCGTCGGCGAACAGATCGCGAAGCAAATCGAAGCGCGGATCAACTACCGCCGGGCCATCAAAGGTTCCATCCAGGGCACTATGCGTGCCGGTGCGGAAGGAATCAAGGTGCGCATCAGCGGCCGGGTAGGCGGCGCAGAGATTGCACGTAGCGAAGAATATAAAGAAGGCCGTACCCCTTTGCACACCTTCCGTGCCGATATCGACTACGCCTGGGTGGAAGCCCACACCGTATACGGTAAAATCGGTATCAAAGTGTGGTTGTTCAAAGGCGAAGTCCTGACCAAACGCGAACTCACTCCGTTCGCAGCAGCAGAAGGTACCGGCGGTGATCGCCGTGACGACCGCGGCGGTGATCGGGGCGGCGACCGCAGAGGCGGCGACCGTGGCGGAGATCGCAGAGGTGGTGGTGATCGCGGTGGCGATCGTGGCGGAGACCGCGGTGAACGCGGTGACCGGCGCGAAGGCGGCGGCGGTAACAGCAACAACCGCGGCGGCGGTGGCGGTAACAACCGTGGCGGCGGCGGCGCAAATCGCGGCGGCGGCGGTGGTAATCGCGGCGGCGGCGGTGGAAACCGCAGATAATAAAAGGAGGATGCGAAGATTTGAGGATCTGAGTATCTGATTCAGATACTCGAATATTCAAATACTCGAATACTCCACATTATTAACTGCGCATTTGAATCTAACAATTGAAAATTCTTGTATTGTGTCGTACCTTTGCAGCCCGTTTTGCGGGAATACGAGAAGAGACAACATAAAACATTGATTGACAGGCTTTTAAATTGACAAACGATGTTACAGCCAAAACGTCAAAAATATCGCAAGCAACATAAAGGCCGCAACCGCGGACTTGCACACAAGGGAAGTTCCATCGCTTTCGGCTCTTTCGGCCTGAAATCCCTGGAATTCAGCCGGATCACCAGCCGTCAGATCGAGTCCGCTCGTATTGCCCTGACGCGTAACATGAAACGGGAAGGTAAAGTGTGGATCCGTATTTTTCCGGATAAGCCCCTGACCTCCAAACCCGCCGAAGTACGTATGGGTAAAGGTAAAGGTGCCGTCGACCACTACGTTTGCGAAGTACAACCGGGCCGCGTACTGTTTGAAATTGAAGGCGTCAGCGAAGAACTGGCACACGAGTCGCTGAGACTCGCGGCACAGAAACTTCCGGTGCTTTGCAAAGCAGTTACCCGCTACGATTTTGAAAGATAAAATTTAAAAGTTTATGGGTTTATACGTTTATCGTTTATAAACTTCATCAACACATAAACCATAAACAACATACAATGGCAAAGGAGAAATTAGAACTTGCTGACAAAACTGTCGCCGACCTGCAAGCCGAACTGGCAAGCCTGGAAAACGAATATCAGCAAATGAAATTCGACCACGCGGTCAAAGGCATCGCCAACCCGATGGAACTGCGCGAAGTGCGCCGCAACATCGCCCGTATTCTTACGGAAAACCGCCAGCGCGAATTAGTCGCGATGACTCCCGAAGAACTGGAACTGCGTTCCAAACTGCGGATTCGTCGCCGTCGCCAAAAATAAAAGCGTTCAACTTTTTTACATCTCAATAGATGGAAGCAGTAGTAAGAAATCTTCGCAAGCAGAAAACCGGTACGGTCGTATCCAATAAAATGGATAAAACCATCGCCGTTAAGGTGGAACGTCGCCTGATGCACCCGCTGTACGGAAAATTCGTTAAGCGTTCCAAGAAATTCTTCGCACACGACGAAGAAAACACTTGTAACATCGGCGATACCGTTCGCATCATGGAAACGCGCCCGCTCAGTAAAATGAAGCGGTGGCGTTTGGTCGAAATCCTTGAAAGAGCGAAATGATTCGTTGTTAGAGTTATGAATTATAAGTTATGGGTTATTTTCAAATGTACCTCGTAACGCTCAAAACACTCATAACTCATAACTCCTAACTCATAACTAAGATAAAGTCATGATTCAGCAAGAGTCACGTTTAAATGTAGCCGATAATTCCGGCGCGAAAGAGGTGCTTTGCATCCGCGTATTGGGCCACACCCGCCAGCGTTATGCAGGCGTCGGCGACAAAATCGTCGTAACGGTCAAAGACGCATCCCCCGGTGGCGTGAAGAAAGGTACGGTTTCCAAAGCCGTTATCGTTCGCACCCGCAAGGAGATCCGCCGCAAAGACGGTTCCTATATCCGCTTCGACGACAATGCGGTAGTGCTTCTGAACGCATCCGATGAGCCGCGTGGCACGCGTATCTTCGGACCGGTTGCCCGCGAACTCCGCGACAAGGACTATATGCGTATTATCTCATTGGCTCCTGAAGTTCTCTAATCAGTAATTACAAATTAGCGCATTTTCACAATGGCTACGAAAAATAAAGCAAAGCGTTTCGCACCCAAACTGCACGTCCGTAAAGGCGATACAGTCATGGTGATTGCCGGCGACGACAAAGGCAAAACGGGCCAGGTGCTCCAGGTTTTTACTGAAAAAAACCGTGCAATCGTCGAAGGCATTAACATGGTGACCAAACACGTCAAAGCGTCTCAAACAGAGGAAGGCGGCATCCGTCAGATGGAATCTACCATCCACGTCTCCAACCTCGCGCATGTAGACCCCAAAAGCGGGGAAGCAACGCGCATCGGACGCCGCGTAGAATCTAACGGCGAAAAGGTTCGCTTTTCTAAAAAATCCGGAAACATCATCAAGTGATGAAATACGTACCTCGTCTTAAAACAAAATACCAGAAGGAAGTGGTGCCTGCGCTTATGCAGCAGTTCAACTACACTTCTGTCATGCAGGCGCCGCGCCTGTTGAAGATCTGTATCAACCAGGGCATCGGTGATGCCACAGGTGATAAAAAAATGATCGAAACGGCTGCTACCGAACTGACGACCATCGTCGGCCAGAAAGCAGTGTCTACCAAGGCCCGTACCTCGGTTTCGAACTTCAAACTGCGCGAAGGAATGCCCATCGGCGTACGCGTTACCCTGCGCGGCGAGCGTATGTACGAATTCCTCGACCGTTTCATTTCTATCGCAATGCCCCGTGTACGGGACTTCCGCGGTATCAATGACAAGGCGTTCGATGGCCGTGGCAACTTTACCATGGGTATCACGGAGCAGATCATATTCCCGGAGATCGACATCGACAAAGTGTCGAAAATCATGGGTATGGACGTCTCTTTCGTTACTTCCGCCAAAACGGATGCAGAAGCATACGCCCTGCTGAAGGAAATTGGTATTCCATTCGTTAAAAAATCAGAAACAGCGCAAAATGGCTAAGAAATCCATCATTGCCCGTGAGATAAAACGTCAGCGCCTGGTTGCAAAATACGCAGCCGTTCGCAAAAAGTTGAAAGAGGCCGGTGATTACGACGCACTGGACAAACTCCCGCGCAACTCCAATCCGACTCGTTTGCACAACCGTTGTTTGCTCACCGGTCGTCCAAAAGGATACATGCGTAAATTCGGCATCTGCCGTGTGAAGTTCCGTGAAATGGCTTTGTACGGCAAAATTCCAGGCATCACCAAGGCATCTTGGTAAGTACCCGGATTCATCTTTTTAGAATACAATCAATCGAGAAGATACAATGCACGTCACTGACCCGATAGCAGACTATTTGACCCGCATCCGCAACGCGCAGATGGCTGGCCATCGCATCGTCGAGATCCCGGCTTCCCGCATGAAGAAGTCCATTACCGAGATCTTGTATGATCAGGGTTACATTCTCAAATATACATTCGAGGACAAAACTCCTGAAAATAAACAGGGCATCATCAAAATTGCACTGAAATATGACACGGCCACCAAACAGCCTGTCATCCGCGAACTCGTACGCGTCAGCCGTCCCGGCCTGCGTAAGTTCTCCGGTGCAACGGATATTCCCCGTATCATTAATGGCCTGGGCATTATGATCGTGTCGACCTCCAAAGGGATCATGACCGATAAAAAAGCCCGCGAAATGAACGTCGGCGGCGAATTGCTCTGCTATGTTTCCTAATCACCTAAGCGTCAAACCTTAGAAATAAGAACTCATTTGCGATATGTCACGCATTGGTAAAATGCCGATTCAAATTCCGGCAAAAGTGGAAGTTTCGGTCGCATCCGATAATACGGTTACCGTAAAAGGCCCGAAAGGAGCTCTTTCTCAAAAAGTTGATCCCGACATCGCCGTACAGGTGGAAGACGGAACGCTTACGGTTACGCGCCCGACTGATCAGAAGCGGCACAAAGCCATGCACGGCTTGTATCGCGCGATCCTCAATAACCTGGTAACAGGTGTCAGCCAGGGTTACACCCGCGAAATGGAAGTCATCGGTGTCGGTTACCGTGTAGAGAGCCAGGGCAATCTCCTGACCCTCACCATCGGTTACTCTCACCCGGTTATCTTCGCCATTCCTTCGGAAATCAAGGTGACGACTGCCATGGAAAAAGGCTCGGCTCCGCTGATCCGCCTGGAAGGTTCCGACAAGGAACTGCTGGGACAGGTTTGTGCCAAGATCCGCTCCTTCCGCAAACCTGAGCCCTACAAAGGAAAGGGTATCATGTTCAAGGGTGAAGTGGTACGCCGCAAAGCAGGTAAAACTGCCGGTGGTAAAAAATAATAACGACTGGATCGCACCGGGCGGATCGTTTCTCGCTCCTCCCGGCGCTCTATTCATACAATTTTCATTGTTTCCCCGGTCGGTATCGGGAAAACCTAAATGGATAAATAATAATGAAACGTACAAAAAAGCAAAGCCGCCAGCGCATTCACATGCGCATCCGTAAGAAAGTAAACGGTACGGCTGAGCGTCCGCGCCTGAGCGTGTTCCGCTCCAACAAATCCATCTACTGCCAGGTAATCAACGACCTGACGGCGACCACAGTGGCTTCGGCCTCTTCTGCCGGATTGACGGGAACGAAACAGGAACAGGCCAACGCAGTAGGCAAACTGATTGCCGAACGCACGAAAGCGGCAGGTATCGACAACGTAGTATTCGACCGCGGCGGTTACCTGTACCACGGTCGTGTAAAATCCCTGGCTGACGGCGCCCGCGAAGGCGGTCTTCAGTTCTAAGAAAAGCAAGAGGCAAAGGGTGAAAAGCAATGGAAATCAACGCTTTACACTACCCGGCAGCCGAATTGAAATAAATTAAGTCAACATCTCAACAATAGCTCGTCAAACAATGGCACGGCAAGAAAGAGAAAGAGATAATTCCCGCACTTCCGAAGATTCGGGTCTCAAAGAAAAAATGGTTTCGCTCAACCGCGTTGCCAAAGTAACCAAAGGTGGTCGTACTTTCAGCTTCGCCGCAGTAGTGGTCGTAGGCGACGGTAAAGGCCGCGTAGGTCAGGGTCTGGGTAAAGCACGTGAGGTTTCTGAAGCCATCGCCAAAGCGGTGAAGGATGCAGAAAAGAACCTCGTGAAAGTACCCGTTCTGAATGGGACCATTCCGCACGAAGCGCGTGGCAAATTCGACGCTGGTCGCGTACTGATCAAGCCTGCCGCACACGGTACGGGTGTAATCGCCGGCGGCGCTATGCGTGCCGTACTGGAAATGGCGGGTATTCACGACGTGTTGGCTAAATCGCAGGGTTCTTCCAATCCGCACAACGTGGTGAAAGCCACTATTGCGGCACTGTCGAGCCTGCGCAGCCCGGTCGAAGTAGCCCGTCAGCGTGGCATTTCCATGGACAAATTGTTTAATGGTTAATACGGTTACCAGTTCTTATACCGATAACTGATAACTCATAACTGATAACTGAAAAATGAGCAAGGTAAAAATCACACTCATCAAAAGCCCGATTGATAAAACAAAACGGCAGAAAAACACGCTGACAGCGCTGGGTTTCCGCAAAGTTAATCAAACGGTAGAGCATGAAGACAATGCTCAACTCCACGGAATGATCCGGGTCGTACAACACCTGGTTCAGGTAGTAAATGCCTGATAACAGGCGATCAAAAAAGAAATTCAACCAAAACCTGTTGCGGGACATTTCCCCTGCGGGTTTTCATATCGAATAAAACACAGCAATGGAACTCAATAATCTTCGTCCGGCACAGGGTTCTGTGAAAAAAGAAAAGCGTATTGGTCGTGGTACTGGCTCCGGCCATGGCGGTACCTCTACGCGCGGTCACAAAGGTGATAAAGCCCGTAGCGGCTCGAAAGAGAAACGTCACTTCGAAGGCGGTCAAACGCCAATGCAGCGTCGTCTGCCGAAGCGCGGCTTCAAAAACGTTAACCGCGAAGTGTTCGCACCTATTAACCTGGGCAACCTGGACGCATATGTGCAGAAATCCGGTATTTCCGATCTTGATGTAGCCGCTCTGGTGGCTGCAGGCCTGGTAAAAGCCAGCGACAAGGTGAAAATCCTGGGTTACGGTACCCTGACTTCCAAGGTAACTATCAAAGCGCACGCCGTATCTGCATCCGCAAAGGCTGCCATTGAAGCGGCAGGCGGAAGTGTTGAACTAGTTTAAATCCTTCCTTCTCGGCAATGAAACTATTTACGGTTCTCAAAAATATCTGGAGTATCAAAGAACTCCGCCAGCGCATCCTCTTTACGCTGGGGTTATTGTTGGTATACCGTGTGGGCACTTTTGTGGTATTGCCGGGAGTTGTTCCGGCAGCGCTCGACAAAGCGACCCAGAATCGCGGTTCCAACGACCTGCTCGGTCTGATCAACGTATTTACCGGCGGCGCATTCGACAATGCGGCTATTTTCGCCCTCGGCGTAATGCCTTATATTACTGCATCGATCATCGTGCAGTTGCTCGGCTTCGCAGTACCTTATTTCCAGCGCCTGCAAACCAAAGAAGGTGAAAGCGGCCGGAAACAGATCAATCAGATCACACGTTTGCTTACAGTAGCCATTACCCTTGTACAGGGCGGCGGTTATCTTCAGTTGATCCGCAGCACCCCGGGTGCCGTTTCTCCTGATATCCCCGACGGTCTGTTCTGGTTTACCAATATCATTATCCTGACCGCCGGTACCGTATTCTGTATGTGGCTCGGCGAACGGATTACCGATAAAGGTATCGGCAACGGTACTTCGCTAATCATTCAGGCCGGTATCATCGCCCGTTTGCCACAGGCATTCGTGTTCGAATTCCAGAAACTCTTCGGCGACAACAAACTGCTGCTGTTCTTCGTAGAAATGGCATTCTTCTTCCTGATCGTACTGGCAACTATCCTGGTCATACAGGGTGTGCGCCGAATCCCGATCCAGTTTGCCAAACGGATGGTTGGCCGCTCCGGCGGTTCCATGCCGGCAGCCAGCGCCCGCGACTACCTGCCCCTGAAAGTGAATTCCGCAGGCGTAATGCCGATCATCTTCGCTCAGGCGCTGATGTTCCTGCCTGCTACCGCATATCAATACGTGGCTGGATCACAAGCCAATACCGGCCGGATCCACATGTTCAGCGACATTTACTCGCTGGGTTATAACGTCGCGTTTTTTACCCTGATCGTTGTCTGCACGTACGTTTATACGGCTCTGATGATCAACCCGACGAACTACGCGGAATACCTGAAACGCAACAATGCGTTCGTTCCGGGTGTTAAACCAGGCGAAGCAACCTCCGATTATATCGACAACATCATGACCCGCATCACTTTGCCGGGCGCTGTATTCCTCGGTATCCTCGGTATCATGCCATCTATCGCTGCTACTTTCGGTATCAACCAGCAATTCGCACTGTTCTTCGGCGGCACTACGCTGCTGATCATGGTCGGTGTTGCCCTCGATACGCTTCAGGTAATTGAAAGTTACCTGCTCACGCAGAAATACGATGGTCTTATCAAATCCGGCCGCATACAGGGACGCGCTTCGCAGGGCCTCCAGGTAGGACAGCCGCAGTAACACAATATGGGACTTTTCGGTTCTGGTAAAGAAGGCAAAAGAGTCTTCTATAAAACCAAAGAAGAAATTGAATTGATGCGCAACGCCAACCTGCTGGTTTCCAAAACTTTGGCCCACGTAGGAACGATGCTCAAACCGGGAATCACAGGCAAGGAACTGGATAAAGCCGCAGAGGAGTTTATCCGCGACCACAAAGCCCGGCCTGCTTTTAAAGGCTACGGCTCGCCGCATAATCCTTTTCCGGGCTCGCTCTGTATCTCTTACAACGACATCGTCGTTCACGGGATTCCAGGCAACCGGGCATTCGGTGAAAAAGACATCGCATCCATCGATTGCGGCGTCGAATTGGAAGGCTTTTTTGGAGATGCAGCGTTTACATTCGCTTTTTCAGATGTAGACGAAGCAACGATGGAACTCCTTCGCGTTACGTACGGTTCGCTGTACAAAGGCATTGAACAGGCCGTTCACGGAAAACGGGTCGGCGATATTTCTTTCGCCGTTCAGGATTACTGCGAACGTCAACATAAATATGGCGTGGTGCGGGATCTGGTTGGCCATGGGGTAGGGCGCTCTTTACACGAAGAACCCGAAGTTCCAAACTTCGGAAAACGCGGAAAAGGGCCGGTACTGATGGAAGGACTGGTGATCGCAATCGAACCGATGGTGAATATGGGCGTAAAGGATGTGTATCAGGATCAGGATGGCTGGACCATTCATACCAGAGACAGAAAGCCGAGCGCACACTACGAACACTCGGTAGCAGTTCAGAAGGGAAAGGCCGATATTCTCTCGACGCATGAATTTATTTTCGAGGCTATAAAAAATAACGATTCATTAAGGGAAATATCCCCGAAAAGTTAGACCTTTGCAGCCCAAAATTGAAAAGGCATTCTATGTCAAAAGAGGATATCATAAAACAAGACGGAGAAGTAGCGGAAGCGCTCTCCAACGCAAATTTCAAAGTGCGCCTGGAAAATGGTCACGTTATTCTGGCCACCATTTCCGGAAAGATGCGCATGAACTACATTCGGATTTTGCCTGGTGATAAGGTATCGGTAGAAATGTCGCCTTACGATCTTACTCGTGGACGCATCATTTACCGTTACAAATAATCAAGGTGTCAAATATAATTTTTGCAAACTGAAAATACGCCCGACATGAAGGTCAAACCGTCTATCAAAAAGCGTTCGGTTGATTGCAAAATTGTTCGCCGGAAAGGCAAACTCTACGTAATCAACAAGAAAAACCCGAAATTCAAACAGCGTCAAGGCTAAAACCTGACGTCCGGTTTGTTCGTACTTATCTGTATATCAGAAGGTTACAACGGCCCGGTACTCATTAAGGATACAACAAATCAACAATAGAATATGGCACGTATTGCTGGTGTGGATTTGCCCCGGAATAAAAGAGGGCTCATCGGTCTGACCTACATCTATGGTATCGGCGCAACAAGCGCCAAGGATATCCTGATGAAAGCGGAGATCGACGAAAACACAAAAGTGGAACAATGGACGGATGAAAACATCAAGGCCATTACCCGGATCATTGCCGACGATTACCGTACGGAAGGTCAGCTGCGTTCGGAGGTTCAATTGAGCATCAAACGCCTCATGGACATCGGCTGCTACCGCGGGCTTCGTCACCGTAAAGGTCTGCCGCTGCGTGGCCAGCGCACCCGTACCAACGCTCGTACCCGTAAAGGCAAGCGTAAAACGGTGGCCAACAAGAAAAAAGCAACTAAGTAATCAGTTAGTGTGTAGTGTATAGTGTTTGGTGTTTCGGATAACATTGGTAACCAACCCGGGGTCTAAACACCAAAAACTAAAAACTAAACACGATCTATTGATTTCTTCCATAAGTTTAAAGCACACTACCATATACGATGGCAAAAGGAGCTGCAAAAAAAGTTGTTAAGCGTAAAGTGAAAATTTCCCCCGAAGGAATCGTCTTCATTCGGGCCAGCTTTAACAATATCATTATTTCAATCACCAACAAGCAAGGTGAAGTCGTGTCATGGGCATCTGCCGGTAAGGCTGGTTTCCGTGGTTCCAAGAAAAATACCCCGTATGCCGCGCAAGTGGCTGCCAACGATGCCGCTAAAACGGCCTTCGAAGCAGGTATGCGTACAGCAGAGGTATTCGTAAAGGGCCCCGGCTCCGGTCGCGAAGCGGCGATCCGTGCAATCGACCAGTCCGGTATCAAAGTAACCGTCATCAACGACGTTACCCCGATGCCGCACAACGGTTGCCGTCCGCCCAAACGCCGCCGCGTTTAATTATTGCTGCTCACTTCACATCTTTTTTGTCGAATTCTAACACATTCCTGTAAAGAATGGCTCGTTATACTGGACCTACTACTAAAAAAGCCCGCACGTTCGGCGACCCGATTTTCGGGTTTGATAAAGCATTTGAACGCCGGAAATACCCTCCTGGACAGCATGGTCTGTCCAAGAAGAAAAAGCAGGCTTCGAACTACTCTCTGCAATTGACAGAGAAGCAAAAAGCGAAGTATACCTACGGGGTGCTGGAACGTCAGTTCCGCAAAACCTTCGTAAGCGCCACACGCCGTCACGGCGTAACGGGCGAGGTATTGCTTCAACTGCTGGAAGCACGCCTGGACAACACGGTTTACCGCCTGGGGATCTCCCCAACCCGCCGCGGCGCACGCCAACTCGTTGGTCACCGCCACGTAACGGTAAATGGTAACATCGTGAACATCCCGTCCTACTCCGTTAAACCGGGAGACGTGATCGCAGTGCGCGGTAAATCCAAAGGGCTGGAAATCGTAACGACCCACGTCGGCGCCAAAACCAGCAACGTCCGCCAGTTCGGCTGGCTGGAATGGAATCCCGACAAAATGCAGGGTACTTTCCTGGCTTATCCGCAGCGCGACCAGATACCGGAAAGGATCAATGAACAGTTGATCGTAGAGTTGTACTCTAAATAAAAAAAATGATGAGGAAACGGTTGGCGCACGGTTACGGCGCCAACCATTTTCGCGTTTGTGCGTTTTGAATCCGCCCCCTCCGCCCTCGAACCAAATTTTGTTTTCCCACCCTTTTTAAGGAGACTTCCACAAATATGAGTATTCTCAATTTCCAAAAGCCTGATAAAATTCTGCTGCAAAAAGCAACCGACTTTGAAGGCACTTTCGAGTTCAAACCGCTCGAGCCGGGTTTCGGTCAGACGGTGGGCAACTCGCTCCGTCGCGTCCTCCTGTCTTCCCTGGAAGGCTACGCCATCAGCGCCGTTCGCATCGGCGGTGTGGACCACGAGTTCGCAACCATCCGTGGCGTAGTTGAAGATGTGGTGGATATTGTGCTGAATCTCAAGCAAGTACGTCTGAAACAAGTGATTCAGGACGATAAAAACCCCCAGGAAAAAATTTACCTGACCATCAGCGGCCGCGAAGAATTCCGCGCCGGTATGATCGAAGAGTTCAATAACGTGTTCAAAGTGATGAATCCCGACCTGCTGCTCTGCCGCATGGAACCGACCATCAACCTGGAACTGGAACTGACAATCAGCAAAGGCCGCGGCTACCAGCCTGCCGACGACGGCGCTCCGAAAGATCTCGCTATCGGCGTGATCCCGATTGACGCCATCTATACCCCGATCAAAAACGTTTCCTACAAAGTGGAAAATACCCGCGTAGGCCAACGTACCGACTACGAGAAACTGACCATCGATATCAAAACCGACGGTACGATCCACCCGGAAGACGCAATCCGCGAAGCCAGCCGGATCATGATCCAGCACCTGATGCTGATCACCGACGACAATATCACGTTCGATACGCCGACCAGCCGCGAGGAAAATGTAGTGGACGAGCACATCCTCCACATGCGCAAACTGCTGAAAACGTCGCTGGAAGACCTCGACCTCAGCGTGCGCGCATACAACTGCCTCAAAGCAGCCAAGATCAATACCCTGGCCGAAATGGTGCGCTACGATACCCACGAACTGCTTAAATTCCGTAATTTCGGTAAAAAGTCGCTCGTAGAGATCGAAGAACTCCTGCAGGACAAAGGCCTGACCTTTGGCATGGACCTGGCGAAATACAAACTGGACGAAGAGTAAAATGCTAACGATGAATGATGAACGATGAATGATGAATGCCGATTTAGATTACTCTACGTGCAATTCATCATTCATCATTCATCCTTCATCATTCACTAACAAAGTGTGGTAACCGCATGAGCGCCTTCCAACGCAGCTCCGGTGCCGCCACCTACAAACAGGTACCCGTACCATGAGACACGGAGATAAAGTAAACAACCTTGGACGTACCGCGTCCCACCGCCGCGCACTGCTGGCCAACCTCACCATCTCGCTGATCGAACACAAGCGCATCACTACGACGCTGGCTAAAGCCAAAGCCCTGCGCCGCTACGCTGAGCCGCTCATCACGAAATCCAAAGATAACTCTACGCACTCCCGCCGTGTTGTATTCAGTTACCTGCAAAACAAGGAAGCGCTGACCGAACTGTTCGGCCCTATCGCTGCCAAAATTGCAGAACGCCCGGGTGGTTACCTGCGCGTCATCAAACTCGGCTTCCGCCGGGGTGACGGCGCCGAAACGGCCATGATCGAGTTCGTCGATTTCAATGAAGTATACAACCCGAATGCAGGCAAAACCAAAACGGCGAAACGTACCCGTCGCGGTGGCGCACGCAAAGTAACGGCCGCTCCTGTAGAAGAAGCACCGGTAGTGGAAGAGGTAGAAGAAGTAGCAGCAGCACCTGTAGTGGAAGAACCTGTAATCGAGCAAGTGGCTGCTGAAGTAGCCGCTCCTGTTGCAGAAGAAACCGCTCCGGAAGTAGTGGCAGAAGCCGCTCCTGAAGTTGTTGCCGAAGAAGCGCCTGCCGCTGAGGAAGCAGCACCTGCTGCCGACGAAACGCCCGCTACGGAAGAAGAAGAGAAAAAAGATTAATTTCTGATTTGGTGGAGGTGCAAAGGTTTTTACATTTGCACCTCCACATATTGAAGGGGGATTAGCTCAGCTGGCTAGAGCGCTTGCATGGCATGCAAGAGGTCATCGGTTCGACTCCGTTATCCTCCACT
>JAKQJD010000043.1 GCA_029561355.1 Bacteroidota bacterium
TTACCCTTTTGTCTTTACAAACACATAACCGATCACCTGACGACAATAACCATGACCGCAACATTCACTTACACCCTGTTTCTTGCTGCCATTTATGCTGCACGAAAAATCGGGGGTCTCCGAACTCAAAACGCTTAATCATTTTATTCACCACCACCACGAAAAAACAGCCCTGCCGGAAGTATTTCCGGCAGGGCTGTTTTTTTTAGAGAGTGAGAAAGTGAGACGGTGAGAAAGTGAGAGTCCGTAGATTGCGCCGCTTCGCCCTTTAGAGAGGTGAGAGAAGTGAGAGAGGTGAGAGTCCGTAGAGTACACCGCTCCGCTATACTTCAACTGAACTTTACCAAGAGCGAAGGGGTGTACTCTACGGACTCTCACCTCTCTCACTCTCTCACCTCTCTCACTTCTCTCACTCTCTCACTCTCTATCATGCAACTAGCCTACTGCAGTTTTATCGTACCCGATCTGGATGCTGCCGTCCAGTTCTTCACTACTTCACTCGGATTCGAGGTACTATCCGAAGAAGGGCCCATTTCCGATTCAGGCGATCGTATCACCCGGCAATATGCCATGCCTGATAAAGCCATCGGCCGCTCCACCCTGCTCGGGCAAAAAGGGCAACAACTCGAACTCCGCGAATGGGAGGTGTATGGGCAGGGGCTGAACCCGCTGCGGGAAAGCACGGTGCCGGGCTGTAGCATCGCTATCCGGGTGCCCGATTTTGAACGCACGCTGGAACAACTGAAACAAATTCCACGGATGCGGCTGCTGGAAGTGAATTACGAACAGGGTTTTGTGTATTGCTTTACGCCGTTCGGGGTGCAACTGCAGTTGCTACGCAGTGAGGGGTTTGGTGTATAGTGTTTGGTTTTTGGTGTATAGTGTTTCGTGTTTGGGGCGCATTGCCCTCGGTTTTATAACTTGAAATACCCGAGGGCAATGCGCCCCAAACACGAAACACTATACACCAAAAACCAAACACTATACACCAAACCCCTCACCGTTTCATTCTCAAAAACGGCTGCTCGATCACCACCCAACTCACCCGGGCCAGCAGATACGTGCCGGCAAACGCCAGCAAAATGTAGAGCGACTGCGCCAGCACAGGCGGAAAACCTGCCTTGATCATGGGATCTCGAAACATATCGTGCCAGAAGTACTCGAACATCTGGTGGAAAATATAAAGTCCGTAACTGAATTTCCCCAGATGCCGTAAAAACGGGTTTTCGCACAGGCGCCGCACCCAGGCGCCCGGATCGCTGTTGAGCGCCAGGTATAAAAAAGCCGCGAAAAACAGCGCCGTCATGGTCGCCAGAAATTGCGTATTCCCATTCCATAGTGCATCGGCAATGCGCAGCCCCATCCAGACAAGCAATATGCGGGCTATCCATTTATCGAATGGAATATAGGTATTCAGTTCCAGTCGCAGGAAAATAGCCAGAAAACTACCGGCCGCCAGGCCGTCCATACGGCAGTAGGGCAACACGTAACTGGCTCTCGACATGTTCATTTGCATCCAGTCGTCGGTGAGGTGGCGAAAGCCCGTGCTGAAATAAATCAGGAGCACACACAAGCCCAGCAGGTAACGCTGGGGCAACAGGTATACCATCAGCGGCCACAAGATGTAGAACTGC
>JAKQJD010000061.1 GCA_029561355.1 Bacteroidota bacterium
CTCTTCTTGTACCCAAAGGTTTGTCATTATCTGCGTATAATGCCTTATCGGCAGGTTACGGATTCTAATTCGAAATAATTCTCCGCCTTGATATATTAATTAAGGCGGAGAACAAATCCTTTTTGTAATGAAAGTTTCAGAATTTTCAATCTGCAAATCACTTCCAATATGGGCGTTTATTTTTTGCATTTTACATTTCTCTTGCAGAGATAAAAACTGCCCCGGCGTCTTGGAATACCATTTGCCTGTATCCATAGCACCATTGCAGGACACATTTGATATCGGTGATACCTTATTTCTGGCTATCAATTTTCCCAAAAAAATGATTGATAAGCAGGCTGAAATTGAAAACGTTTTTGAAAACTACGATTTTAGAATAGAAGTTTCAGGGTCCAGATATGATATTCGGCATTCTGTGGTATCGCATATAATCGATCTTACTTCTCAAGTGGGCAAAGATTCGCTTTTAAGTTATAGCTCATTTGATATATTCAGATTGAACCCAAATTTTGATGGAAATGAGTATCATTATAATGGTTTACTTATTTTACAAGAATCAGGTGTTTTCGCCCTCAGTATTTACTGCTTTTCAGATAACAGAATAAACCCATTTGAGATTACAGGCAACTGCGACCATCTGAACATACACTTTTATTGTGATACGAATGAAGGCATGGATAATAATGTGGAACTCGTAAAACCGTATTTTGTCGGCAACCCTGACAACTGGGATAATGATTTTAAAAAGAATGGCGGTTTTGCTTTCGTGGTTCGCTGAGAATAAAAGTCTATGTCCTTTTTGCCAGGTCCGATATTGGAATTGTATTCCGCCCTCGTTGGTGTCCATTGTTGCCCAGGCCGAGCCGCCCCGGCAGCTGTTGCGTATCCCCGCCAACAGCAACTCCGTGCGGATTCCAGTGAAAAGAAGGATGTATAGCAGCGGTTTTTCAACCAAATCTTCTCCCGGGTTGTTGGCTACAATAAAGAAGACCATGCGCTATACCCTTCTCCTCTTGTCCATCTTCGCCATCCAACCCCTTTCCGCGCAAACTACCCTCCGCGACTGGAACGAACACCGTTTTCAACGCACCGAACGAAGTATGTGGGTACTGGGCGGCTGGGCCGCAGCCAACGTACTGGTCGGAGCAGTGGGCATGGGGCGCACTTCGGGAGAACGCCGCGCTTTTCATCAAATGAACCTCGGTTGGGGTGTTGTCAATCTCGGTCTGGCTGCATCCGGGCTCTGGACGGCGAAGCATGGCGACCCGGCGGCGCTGGACGGCTGGGCGAGTTATGAAGCGCTGCAAAGAACGCGTCACATTTTTCTGTTCAATGCCGGACTGGACGTGGGTTACGTCATGGCAGGCTTTTGGGCGCAGGAACGAAGTAAAAACGTGGTCAAACATGCCGGGCGCATGCGCGGATTCGGCAAAAGCCTGGTTTTGCAGGGTGCTTTTTTGTTCGCTTTTGATCTGGGCGCGTATTTTTATCATCAGCCCCTGGCGGAGCAGTTTCGGCAGCATATGCCGCTGGAAAACTGGAGTATTGGGATGCGGCAGGACGGTGTGGGGCTGACGTGGGTGTTTTAACTCATAGTTCGAATTATTTTGGCCGTTGTTGGCGTCCTCGCTAGGGGTGTACGGAATGTTTACTCCGACATTCGGTTTGGTGTTCGATATTCGGTGTTCGGTGTTCGGTGTTAAAAAATATCGAATATCGAACACTGAATATCGAACTCCGAATAAGGTGTAAATGGTTGAATGTAATAAGTTTTCAGCCGTTGTGGGCGATTCCGTTGTGGGCGACATTCGGTTCGGAGTTCGGTGTCCGATATTCGGAGTTCGGTGTTATTTACGAGGTGCGAACAGGTGACAACTTTACTTTTCCAATCCTTTTTATTTCAAAATATACCTACTCTTACTTCGCAGATGTTACCTTCTTACTCAAAAACACCATAATTTCTGGATTTTTAAACATTCCGTACACCCCTAGCGGGGACGCCAACAACGGCCAAAATGGCTACCAACGTTATGCCGCTACGCGGCTAAAGTGACAAAGCAGAATTAAGAAGGCTCATTTCTCACGACTTTCCCTTCCGTTTCAAAAAAGCGCACTTCCATCGTTTCTCCGTCGAACACCGCGTACGAATTGTAGTACATCCATTCACCCAGGTTAATATACCTGCTACGGCCGTTTTTCAGTTGCCAGTCGATGGGCAAATGCCTGTGGCCGAATACGAAATAATCGGGCCCCACGCCCCGGTCGATTTTCCGGTTGCAGTATTGCAGCAGCCATTCGCGGTCCTCGCCGAGCCAGTTACGCTCTTCGGGCGGCGTGGCGGAGCGGCTTTTTTGCGAGGAAAAATTAGCCAGGCGAATACCCAGATCGGGATGTAACCAGCCGAACAACCACTGGCTGAACGGATTGGTGAACACCTTTTTCATCCGTTTGTAACCCATATCGCCGGGGCCGAGCCCATCGCCGTGGCCGATCATAAAGGTTTTGCCGTGAATAATCGTATCAATAGGTTTTCGGTACACCTTGATGCCGAACTCCTGTTCGAAATAGCCGAACATCCAGAGGTCGTGGTTTCCGGTAAACACGTACACGGGAATACCCGCATCGCGCAATTCCGCCAGCACGCCGAACAGACGGCTAAAACCCTTGGGAATCACCGTTTTATATTCGAACCAGAACTCGAACAGGTCGCCCACCAGGTAAATTGCTTCCGCTTCCGGCGCTATCTGACGCAGCCAGCGCACCACCTGGCGCTCACGTTCGGCGCTGGTGAGGCGGGCATCGACACCCAGGTGAAAATCGGAAGCGAAAAAGGTCTTTTTCAATGCTTGGGAAGTGTTATTTAACCACTTTTATTTTTATAAACCACAAAGCCGCAAAGGGCACGAAGTAAGAGGACGCCACGCGTAGTGTCCTTTGTGACTTTGTGGTTTATAAAAAAAGTAGTGTTGGCATGTCTGATTTTTAGAACTTGTATATAGTTGGGGTGGATGAGAAAACCCAAAACCCATTTCCGCAAAAGTAGAAACCCCGCGTCCGCTTTTGGAAAACCTTCTGTAAAAAATCCGCATTTATCAGGAAAGTACAATACATATGGCTTTTTTTCGTAAAAACACCGGATGTTTGTCCGCCCATGCCTGATAATTTGATTGTAATACCTGAGATCCAGGTTTTTGAGGATTTGAGGATTTGAGGATTTGACTGACAACGAATCATGTTTTTTCAACTCCTCACATCCTCAACTCCTCGCATCCTCAAAAATTTAAACACATATTTTCCCGGATGAATTATTTCCGTACCCTGACGCTTTCCTGCCTGTTTCTGACGCTGCAGTCTCTATCCGCCCAACAAAAAATAAAAAGCCCCGACGAGTTTTTGCCCTACCGGCTGGGAGAAGCGTTCACGCCGCATTACCTGCTAACCGATTATTTCGAATACCTGGCAGCCAATGCGCCGGCTACCATGAAACTGGAGCGCTACGGCCAGACCAACGAAATGCGCCCGCTGCAAACGGCTTTTATTTCTTCACCGGAAAACCTGGCGCGCCTGGAAGCCATCCGGACGAACAACCTGCGCCTGGCAGGCACACTGGATGGTTTGCCCGACCTGAGCAACCCCGTCGCTATTGTCTGGGTCAGCATGAGCGTGCATGGCAACGAACCTTCCGGCTCCGAAGCAAGCATGGAACTGGCATATCGCCTGGCTACGCAGACAGACCCGCAAATAAAAGAATGGCTGAAAAATACGGTTGTCATCCTCGACCCCTCGCTGAATCCCGACGGCTACGACCGCTACACGAGTTGGAACCGGATGAGCGGTAACCTGCTCAAAAACGTACACCCCGATGCCCGCGAACACCGCGAACCCTGGCCAGGTGGCCGCCCCAACCACTACTATTTCGACCTGAACCGCGACTGGGCCTGGGCCACGCAGGTGGAAAGCAGGCAGCGCCTGAAGTTGTTTCACCAGTGGCTGCCGCACGTGCACCCCGACGTGCACGAACAGGGCATCAACGACCCTTATTACTTCGCGCCGGCCGCCGAACCCATGCACGATTACATCACGCCCTGGCAACGCGATTTTCAGGTGCGCATCGGGAAGAACAATGCACATTATTTCGATCAGAAAGGCTGGCTGTATTTCACCAAGGAGATTTTCGACCTGTTTTACCCTTCCTACGGCGATACGTACCCGATTTACAACGGTAGCATCGGTATGACGTACGAACAGGCCGGCGGTCCGCGCGGCGGCCGGGCTATCATGACGGAAATGGGCGACACGCTTACGCTCCACGACCGCATTGCGCACCACCTGACAACCTGCCTGTCGACCATTGAAATGGCCAGCAAAAACGCCCCGGCGCTGGTGGAAAATTTCCGTGAATACTACCGCCGTACCAGCACCCAGCCGCAGGGACAGTACAAAACCTTCGTGATCCGAAATACCAACGACCCGAACAAAATAGAAACCTTGTGTCAGTTGCTCAACCAGCACCACATCCGGTATGGCAGGGCAGGGGTGGGTTCCAGCACGAAAGGTTTCGACTACGTGAGTGGAAAAGAAGCGAACGTGAACATCAATCCGGAAGACCTGATTATCAGCGCCTACCAAGCCAAATCCGTGTTGCTGCAAGTTCTGTTTGAGCCGGAATCGAGGCTTTCCGACTCCGTTACCTACGATATCACGGCATGGGCATTGCCTTATGCGCACGGCCTGGAAGCGTATGCCCTGAAGGACAGGCTGGAGCCTAAAAAGGAGTATACGAGAAATTTTATACCTACGGTTATAGCGAAGGCCACGCCGTATGCCTGGTTTTTCCGCCGCCACTCGCTGAACGACATGCAAATGTTGAGCGCATTGCTGCAGGCAGGTGTAAAAGTGCGAACTTCTACCAAAGGCTTTCAAATGGACGATCGATCCTACGACCCGGGTACCCTGGTCGTCAGCAGGATCGACAACCGGAATATGGCCGACAAACTGGACCAAATCATCAGCCAGAATGCCCTGCAATACAATGTGCAGTTGTACCCGGCTTTAAGCGGTATGGCTGAAAAAGGTTATGACCTCGGCTCCGACGCTTTTACGTTTATCAGCAAGCCCGAGGTAGCCATGGTATACGGCGAGGATGACGATGCCAACTCCTACGGCCACACCTGGTATTATTTCGAACAGGAACTGGGTTATCCCATTACGCCCGTTTCGCTGGACAGGCTGCACCGCATTCATTTGAACGATTTTTCCACACTCATTTTCCCCGACGGCTCTTTCAGTCTCACAGAGCGGCAAATGAATATCATTGAAGAATGGGTAAAAGACGGTGGCCGTCTGATCGCATTCGACGGCGGCGTCAAGGCATTTGCCGACAAGGACGGGTTTGCGCTGAAAAGCAAGGAAACGCCCAAAGATACGCTCAATCCTGCCCGCCCGTTTCTCTCCCGCGAACGCGCCGGCGCGAGTGAACAACTGCCGGGCGCTATCATAAAAACCAGGGTAGATAACTCGCACCCGCTGGCTTACGGCCTGCCCGACTACTATTTTTCCCTGAAAACGAATACCAACGTTTTCCAAATGCCGACGGATGCCGATACGCCGCTGTATATCAACGATACTTTGCAGACGTACGGATTTATCGGCAGCAAGATCCGGCCGCGCCTGAAAAATTCGCCCATCGGCGTGGTGCAAACCATGGGCAGCGGGCAGGTAATCTATTTTGTAGATAATCCGCTGTTCCGGTGTTTCTGGCAGCAGGGGAAAATGTTGTTTGCCAATGCGGTGTTTTACCGGGATTGAGGGTAGATGGGGATGCAGATGGTGCAGATTTTTTCTTTACCAAGTGGTGGCATGGATTTGAGAATTTTAACCGGTTTGTATGGCGTCCGCCATACAAACCGGTTAAAATTCTCAAATCCATGCCACCACTAAGCAGAGTATCATCTCTTGACTTAAAACCAACCAGGTAAAAACATGAAAACTCTTTTCAGCCGATGAAGATTCTGAAAAAGTATTTCTGGGTAATATTCCTTGGCATTACGCTGGCACTCCGCGCGTTGTTTCAGGCATTTCCCAACCTGGCAGAGCAGGTATACAGCCGGGGCTTTTTTCAGGGTATCCGTACCGGAATAGATTACCTCCTGGGCTGGCTGCCTTTTCCGCTTGTGTACATATTGTTCGGCGTGCTGCTCTGGAAACTGGGAACCGGCATCCGGTACCTGTTTTTTCAAAAAACAGTGGCGCTTCGGCAGCGGCTGCTCACGTCGGGCCGCCATCTGATCCTGTTTTTGTGCGGCGTGGTAGCCCTGTTCTACTGGCTGTGGGGCTACAACTACAACCGCGTGCCGATCGAGCAGCAACTGGCGCTTCCGGAAATTCAACTCACGCCCGACGATATTAAAACGGCGCTGGATGCCCAAACGAATGTGGTACTTGCGCTGCGGATTCAGATTCAGCCCGATAGCAGCCGGGCCATTTTATCGGAATTTTCTCCCGATCAACTGGAAACGGCTGTGCGACAGGAAGTTGCAAGTCAATTACAAAACCTGCAATTCCCCGTACCGGGTCGCCCGCGCGGCCGCCAGCCTTTCTGGAACGGCTTTTTGCTGCGCTTCGGAGCGGCGGGTATTTACAATCCTTTTACGGGGGAATGCAACATTGACCATGCCCTGCACCCGCTCACCAAACCGGTTAATCTGGCCCACGAACTCTGCCACGGATACGGATTCGGCGACGAAGGTACCTGCAATTTTCTAGCCTATCTGGCGCTGGAAAAATCGCAGCAACCGTTTCTCCGATACTCGGCCGAACTCGATTTCTGGCGCGAACTGGCCGTCGCTTACCGGCAGTTGCACCCCGACATTTACCCGGCGTTCCGGGCTACGCTGCCCACGGGTTTTCGCGCCGACCTCGACAATATTTACAAGGTGCTGGATCAGTATCCGGAGTTTTTTGCTGCTTTCCGGTATGAGGTGTATGATCAATATCTCAAAGCGCAGGGCATTTCCGAAGGTATGGAAAATTACGGTAAGGTGATTCCGCTGGTGCTGGCGTGGCGGAAGAAGGGCCGGTGATTTTGGACTGCTGATTTGAATGATTGACTTGAATTACATGATTTTGATCTGTTTTAAAGATAGGCAGTTGTTGACGATGTTTGCGCCGGCAAGGACAAAAATTAAAACACGAGTGCACAAAGTTTGAGGTCGCGCGTAGTGTCCTTTGTGGCGTTGTGGTTTAAAATTTAATAACCACGGAGGCACGAAGTGCACAAAGTTCGGCGTCGCGCGTAGTGCCCTTTGTGGCGTTGTGGTTTAAAATTTAATAACCACGGAGGCACGAAGTGCACAAAGTTCGACGTCGCGCGTAGTGCCCTTTGTGTCTTGTGGTTTAAATAATTATAACATCGAGGTATGATATTCGAACAGCCGCCTCTAAATTTTAAAACAAAAAATTTTAAAATTTCAGCCACGTGTTTATTTTTGCAAAACAATTAAATCGCACCCCATGGTCATTACCATCAAAGACGAAACCCTGGCCGGCAAACTGCTCCGGGAAATCGATCTGGAATTTGCCACCGAGCAGGTCACGGTCAAAGACATCATCAGCGAACGTGTGCTGCGCGAAGTAGAGGAATACAACAAAAAACTACCCGCATTTTTCAACGGGCTGATAGAACCCTCCGACGCCGAAAAAACGATCAACGGCTACAAACTGAAACCCAAACGCATCATTGACGCTGAAAAGCAGGTGTACGTGGCCCTCGATGCTTTCCAGAAAAACGGTTATTTTGTGCTGATCGATAATGTGCAATCCGAGTCGCTGGAGCAGCCCGTGCTCCTGAAAAAAGATACCCACATCTGTTTCATCAAATTGACGCCGCTCGTAGGTGGATGAGTATGAATATTCTGGACAAGATCAAAAACGCGTTTACCGGTACTTCGCCCGAATATCAGGAGTTTGAAAATGTCATTTCAAAAACACGCGAGGCACTGGTGCTTGAGAAATCTCATTTTTATGAGGCTAAAGTCGGTGCGTTGCCGGTTTACAAAGAAGAAATAGCGCTCTGGCCCGACCGGAAGAAAATGGATTTTATCATCCATTGTACGGAAAAATTTATCGCATTCAGCAAATCGAATAACTCTTGGTCGCAGGACAGGCCGGACGTGCAACGGCATTACATCCGCTCGGCCTACATCACGCAACTGCTGAAAACAAAGATTTTCCTGGAAGACGCTTCATTCAAATACCTCTATTCCATTTTTGAAACATTCAGGTCTTCCGGGAACGCCGGTTTTTATACGTTGCCTGTGGCCCCGCTGATTACGCTGATTGAGCGGCAGTCGAAAGAACAGCCCCTTTCCGAGTCCATGCTTTCTACCGCGCAGCAAATCAAAGCGGATCTTTTAAAAATTACGGACGCCTATTTTGAGAAAGATAAACTGAAACTGACGGAAAAGATCGACGGTATTTTGCACCATGCCGGTGGCAATGCGGAGGTGAGGCCGCGCCAGTTTATGGGAGAAGATGCCTTTTCCGAATACGCCAACAAAAAAATAGCGCAACTGCCTGATTCCGAAAAGGTCTTCTGGTACCGGTTGCTGACCCATGCCCAGAAGGCAAGCGGCGGCAAGCCCACCAAAAAATACCTCGAAGAAGCCAGGAAGATCATTGCGGAACTGGACACCCGAAAATTCACAGCGGTCGTCCATGACTGGTTTCATTTTCTTTCGCACCACAAGGAAGCACCAGTAACGGTAAACTATACCTTTAGCGGCCGCACGACCTCTCACGTTGTTCTTACGTTTCTTACTTCCGTTAATATCGACGCCCTCAAAGGTTTTATCTGGATGTGTGCGGAGGTGAACGACCCTGCCATGCTTCGCCAACTGGCCGCCCTGGCGGAACGGTGTTACCGCAAAATGCCGGGTGTAGGCCCCGTCGCAGCAGCCGTTTCCAACGCCTGTTTTTTTGCGCTCGCCCAGTCAAAAAGTATGGAAGGCATCGGTCAGTTATCGCGCCTTCGCTTGCGCATCAAACAAAATACGGCCCAAAACCTGATCGAAAAATACCTGAACGAGGCGGCAGCGGAACAGGGTGTCTCGCTGCATGAAATAGAGGACCTGGCTGTCGACGATTTCGGGCTGACCGAAGGAAAACGCACCGACCTGTTCGACGATTACAAAGCGGAAATGGTGGTCACTGCCATTGGAAAATCGGAACTGAACTGGTACAAACCCGACGGCGCACCGCAAAAATCCGTCCCCGCTTTTGTGAAGGAAAAATATGCGGATAAACTCAAGGAACTCAAGGACATACAGAAACAGATCGACCTTACTACCACGTCCCAGCGTGACCGTATCGACCGTATGTTGCGCGCCGACCGCAAGTGGTCACTGGAAAATTTCGAAGCCTTGTACCTGCACCACGGGCTGATGGGTTTTCTGGCAAAAAAGATCGTCTGGAATTTCAGCGACGGCAAGCAAACCAGCGCCGCTATTTTGATTGACGGAAAATGGACCGCCAATGATGGTCGGACAATCGAGCCGGCGCCCGGCAGCACCGTGTCACTCTGGCACCCTGCCACCGAAACGGTCGCCGAAATCAAAAAGTGGCGCGATTTCCTGATTTTGCACAAAATCCAGCAGCCCCTCAAACAGGCTTTCCGCGAAGTGTACCTGCTCACCGAAGCCGAAGTAAATACCCGGAGTTACAGCAACCGTATGGCAGCGCACGTGCTGAAACAGCACCAGTTCAATATGCTGGCTAAAATGCGAGGCTGGAAATACGCCCTCATGGGCTGCTACGACGATGGCCGCTACAACGAAGCGGCAGAACTCAAATTACCCGAATACGGCCTCCGCGCCGAATACTGGATCAACGAACTGAACGCCGATGGCGCTTACAACGACACCGGCATCTGGAATTACATCACCACCGACCAGATCCGGTTTGTGAACGCGGAAACGAATGCGCAGGTCGATCTGGTGCACATTCCGGCTATTCCTTTTTCCGAAGTATTGCGCGACGTCGATCTGTTTGTCGGCGTAGCCAGTGTGGGCAACGACCCGACCTGGCAGGACTCCGGCGGCGTGCCGGCCTACCGCGATTACTGGACCACGTATTCCTTCGGCGACCTGTCGGAAGTGGCCAAAAACCGCAGGGAAATCCTCACCAACCTGGTGCCGCGCCTCAAAATCGGCAAAGTCGCCGAGGTGCGCGACAAGTTTCTGGTGGTAAAAGGCAAACTGCGCACGTACAAGATCCACATCGGCAGCACGAATATCCTGATGGAACCCAACGACCAGTACCTGTGTATTGTGCCGGATCGAAGCCAGAAGAATTTTACCGAAAATGTGTTCCTGCCCTTCGAAGGCGATACCGGGTTGTCGATTATCCTGTCCAAAGCGTTTTTGCTGGCGGACGACGACCAGATTACAGACCGGACGATTACGTCGCAGATCAACCGGAAGTGAGATGGGGGGATGTGCAGGGCAACCGCATCAAAGTTGACCAGTTTTGTTGAAAAAACCGTTCTGCGGCCAGTCATGAAATCGTGCTGTACTGTTCTTTTTCCTTGATGAAAAAGAACCAAAAAATCAAGGCTGTATTCAAATCCTGCGATTTTGCTACCCTTTCCGTCGGGTTCGCACCCAAACTCGCCCCTCCTGCGTCGTGGCTCAAACATGGGTGC
>JAKQJD010000082.1 GCA_029561355.1 Bacteroidota bacterium
ACCAGGAAGAACAATACGGTGCCGACCATGACAAAATTAAGTACGGCATTGATGAAGTTGCCGACTTTGATATTGCCGATCATCACGAAAGAAAAATCGGGATTGCCGGTGATGTATCCCAGGATTGGCGAGATGATGTCGTTTACGAGGGAGTCGATAATTTTTGAAAATGCGCCGGCGATAATGACGGCAATGGCCAGAGCCAGCACGTCGCCTCTCAGCAGAAACGCCTTCAGTTCCTGAATCATAATAGTTTCGTTTTGTAAAAAAATAAAGTGAAAGTTGGCTGCAACAATTTAGTTACGGCGGTAAAAGTATTCTTTGTGTATTAGAAAATTAAATAATTGGAACGCGGATTGCGCAGATTTATAGCGGATCTACGCGGATGGGATCTGGAATGAGGCAGATTTTGCTCCTTTTTCGAATCCAATCCGCGTAGATCCGCTATAAGTCCGCGCAATCCGCGTTACAGGAATAATTCCATCGCAATCCGGTCGGCCAGCAATTTTCCGGCGCGGGTAAGGCGATAGATTTCGCCATGGCGTTCCACTGTTCCGGCAGCCAGGTAAGGTTGTATGGCTTTTTCAAAATGCACGGAAAATGCGTTGCCCAGAGATGCAAGTTTGGGCATTTCCACGCCCCAGATGGTTCGCAGGGCAGTCATGATGTATTCGTTGAATCGTTGTTCGGGCGTGAGCACCTCCCGTTCGAAGGACAACTCCTGCGCATCCAATGCCTTGATATACAGCGCATTGTTGGCAATATTCCATTGCCGGGACACCCCGTCGAAAGAATGTGCCGAAGGCCCTATGCCCAGGTAATGCTCTCCGCGCCAGTAGTTGCCGTTGTGGCGCGCATATCGGCCGGGCAACGCGAAATTGGATATTTCATAATGGTCGTACCCCTTAGCTGCCGTCGCCTGCATGAGGTATTCGAACTGCCGGGCCGATTTTTCTTCCTCCACGGGAGGTTGCTGGCCGCGGCGCACGAAGGTACCCAGTGCCGTGCCCTCCTCCACCGTCAGGCAGTAACAGGAAAGGTGCGGGATACCGTATTCGAATGCCAGCGCCAGGTTTTCGTGCCACTGCGCATCGGAGGTGGTCGGCGCACCGTAAATGAGGTCGATAGTGAGGTCGTGAAATCCTGCCGACAAGGCGTTTTCCAGACTTTGCCGGGCTTCACTTGCCTGGTGGGCGCGGTTCATCCATTTCAGGTCGGCATCGCTGAACGATTGTATCCCGATGCTCAGGCGGTTCACGGGCGTATAGTTGCGTAAATCACGCAGTTTTTCGGCCGACAGATCGTCGGGATTGGCCTCCAGCGTAATTTCGGCATCCTTTTCCACCTGAAAAAGTTGGTGTATTTTTTCGAAAATGCGTTCCAGATCGCGCGTTTCCAGCAGGGAAGGGGTGCCGCCGCCAAAATACACGGAACCCAGGCGGGTGTCGGCCAGGTAATCGCGGCGCAGTTCCAGTTCCGCGAGCAAGGCATTCACCATCGCATCTTTCTGCTTCATGGAAGTGGAAAAATGGAAGTTGCAGTAGTAGCAAGCCTGCTTGCAGAAGGGAATATGAAGGTAAAGCAAGAAGTGAGAAGTGAGAAAGTGAGAAGTGAGACACGTAGATTACACCGCTTCGCTCCAGATAGACACCTTAGAGAGCAGAAAGTAGATGTTGAAACGACGGTTCCATTTGCCGGTAGGCAGATTCATCAACCGGTTGATTACCATACCAAACGCGTTCATAAATGCGTGTAGCCGTGCGGAATGCTTCGGCGGAGCGGTGGTTGCGCGTTTCGCGGAGATAATCGCGGTTGGTTTTTTCACGCGACCACCGAATGGCGCCCGATTCCGATAACTGTTTGATAATCTGCAGGTAATAAAGCCGAATCGCGAGGGCGAAGTTGCCGGCAGCGAGGGCTTCCCGCAGAAAACGATCCAGATCCGATTCGTGGATGTATTGCTCTACATTGTCGAGGGTAATTTCCACGCCGTCGCGGGCGATCTGCCGGTTGCGCGGCGCATTCAGGGCCTTGTAAATGCCGTAAGCGATACCCGCAACCGCAGCAATGATCGCCAGCACCTGCAAAAACTGGCCTATCCACGAACCCCAGGCACCCCAGTTCCAGGCTGGCATATCAGGCATATTTTCCTGCGGCTTTTCCTTCGGCGGTTCCGGCACGTCTTTGCTGTAGTCGATTCCGCCCGAGGCTTTTGCCCACTGCTGATCGTTCACTTCGCGCATAGCCACAGGCTGGGCAGGCGGCGGCGAATACGGTACGTAGTCTTCTTCGATGTATTCCGGCACCGTTTCGATCACCTCCTCCGGCACGACCGTAACGGAGTCCGTTTGCGCATGTAGCGCGACGGTCATCAAAAGAAATATGCCAACCAGGTACTTCATGATTTTTTTGTTACTCCAAATTTTTAACGCTTCATTCTCTCAATGCTTCGCACGACTTCGCACTTCGCACTGCCGACTTCGCACTTACTTACTCTCTGGCAAGCCCCCGTATCTGCCGCGTCAGCGCCACCTTTTCAATTCCCCTGCGCAAACTGGCGGCATCGGCAATTTCCCGGCAGGAAAAATACTGCAGGGCGCCGCCGAGTACGATCATCAGGAAAAACAGGTACAGCAAAATACCCGCTACGGCAGTGGTGGTCATCGTGCTGAAAACAGCCATCGATCCTTCACCGGGCGGTACCAGCCAACTGAACAATTGCAGCGTCATCTGCCACACCGGCGTATCCAGGAAAAGGAAAAACAACAGGGTCAGGTTCACCGTCATCAGGCCCAGCAAAAAAGCGGGTCCCCAGCGCAGGAGTTTCAACATGCGTATCAATGCCGTAATGGGGTTCAGATCTTCAAAGTAAATCACTGCCGCCCACATGCCCAGCAGAGGATACGCGATCATACCGATCATCCAGGCCAGTACGCCGTTTTCGGCGCGTAAAAACAAGATGAAAAGCGGCATCAGCAGGGCAATTGGCAAAGCCGCCAGGACCACACGCCAGCGCGAAGCCAAAGGTCGTTCGGTCCTGTCCGTTTCCAGTTCCAGCGCCCGGAAGGCTGCAACGCACAACACGGCCAGCAAGACAATTTGCACGAAATAAAGGAAAGGTACCGGCGCATCGCCGAAAAATCCGGCCGAACCCGTCAGTACGCCCAGCGGCTGGTTGGGAAAACTAAACACCTGTGCCGGTTTTTCAGTAGCCAGTCCGAATGCCCAGAGCATAAACAAGGCCGTAGTGCCCGCCAATACGCCGAGGGTCATTTTCGGATGCCGGAATACCACCGTAAAGGTATCGGACAGCACTTCACCGGCGTTTTTTACTCCGTTGAAATCAATAATTTGCGCCTGATCAGGTGGCAGTTCCTTATCGTGAACGGCCTGTTTGAAAGCACCGGTTTTTGCCTTGTGCCAGGGCAGCCACACGAAATACCACAGCATAAAAAACAGCGACGTCAGTATAAAAAGCCCCCGTATAAAATCGGGTGTTTCCGTAAAACGGGTAAAAAACCCTTCAAAAATGGCTGCCAGCACGATAATGGGGGTCACGCCGACAAATATTTTCAGTCCGCGCCGCATGCTGATCTGGAATGCCTGCGACCGCCGGTACGTGCCCGGAAACAACAAGCCCGAACCCGCCACCAGTCCTGCCGCGCCGGCAATGATGATGGAGCCGATTTCCAGGGTTCCGTGTATCCAGATGCTCAAAAACGAAGGCCAGAATACGCCCTGTTCAATAAAAAAATACTGGAACGCCCCCACCATGATGCCGTTGTACAGCAT
Source organism: Bacteroidota bacterium (assembly GCA_029561355.1). Lineage (GTDB taxonomy): Bacteria > Bacteroidota > Bacteroidia > Chitinophagales > Saprospiraceae > M3007. Next base: position 3,793 of record JAKQJD010000082.1, read on the forward strand.
GATAAATACCGTTCCCAGGGAAGCCAGTACGCCCAGAATGGCTGTCCGGAAGGCTACGAAAAGATTGTTGAGCGCAATTCCGACCGTCATGCCGAAAGGCCCCGATTGCTTGTACACGGCCATCGGGTCGCCATTTTCGATGTTTTTCAGCGTCATATCCACATAACTGTCGCCGAGGATCACCCGGGCAAAATCAGGGTTAATGATGCTCGACAACACACCAATGGCGAATGCTATGGCAAAAATGGCGAACGACAGCCACAGGGTTCTGCGCGATTCCCACATCAATTGCGGCAATTCGTCGGTCCAGAACAAGCGAAGCCGCTCGGCCGGAAAACGTTTTCCCCGGTACACGCGATGAAAAATGCGTTGCGCCAGGGTATTCAAATACATGCGCACCGAGCGGTTGGGGTAAAACGTACGGGCATACGACAGGTCGTCCGTGATCTGCACGAACAGGTCGTTCAGTTTGTCCGGATCCCGGCGGTCTTCGCGCAGCATCTGCTCGAAATCCGCCCATTTTCCCTTGTTCTGCTCGATGAATTTTGTTTCCCTCATCGTGGTTATTGGTTATCAGTTATTGGTTATTAGGGTGGTAGCGCTTGGCGTTGTCAAATTCGGGTGCAAAATAAGGTCAAAAAGGAAGTGGGGGGATATTTTGTTGATAAGGTTTATAAGGTTGATATTCAAATGCCCGGGAAATGGAAATTCGCAAATCTGATAGAGTGGCTGAATATCAACCTCATCAACCTTATAAACCTCATCAACCCTTACCAACCCTCATCAACAAAAAAACCAAATACCAAGCGCAACCACCCTGATAACTAATAACCAATAACCAATAACTAGAAATCGGTTCCCAGGGCCAGGTGCAATCTCGGTTTCTGAACCACCCGTGTTTCGATACCCCAGCCGTAATCGGCACGTAGGTACATACCGAAAATCAGCGCCCGGGCGCCGATGCCGTAGCCGGCTACCAGCGGATCGCGGAAGTAATTGACCTTCATGATCACGATCGGGTCTTTGCCGTCGGGGCCTTCCGTGAGTGTCACCGTATTGATCGGGTTGTTGCCACCGTACGGGTTGCCGCCCTGCCAGGCTGATCCGACGTCGAAGAAGCCGGTGATCTGGAAGTTGCGCCAGAAATTGCCCATGACAGGTTTGCGGGAAAAATATTTGAAAATCGGAATGCGCAGTTCGGTGTTGATGAGCGCGTAGGAGTTGCCGTTGCGAATGTTGATCGGGAAGCCGCGCAGGTTGGTGGCCAGCGCTTCAAAGGCAAAATTACCTTCCTGCGGGATCGGGATCGTGTTGTTGAACGTGGAAAACAGGCCGTTGTCGACACCGCCCAGGAAATACAGCATACGTTCGGAGCCGAAAGACGTGGCAGCGGCCAGCCGCACGGCCAGCACGGAGCGCCGGTCGAGCATCTGGTAATGCCGCGCATCGAGGCTGACGACCGTCATGAATCCCTTGTTGAATTTCAGGCTCCAGTTGGGTTCGGTATTGAAAGCCATACGTTTGACGCTTTCCACCGAAATTTTGGCGCGGGTACCCGTTTTCAGGTTCATGTCCACGTCGACTGTGTTGTCATACACCGCAGAAAGGCGCAGGGCACCACGTTGTTCGCGGCTGGTAGGCGATTCCAGGGTAATAATGTCGGTGCTCAGACTGTCCACTTTATCCTGCCGCAGCGTGAGCGTGCCGCGCAGACTGAAAAATTCATCGAGCGGGTATCGCAATTCGTATTGGCCCAGAAAAATCTTGTTCCGCACCTGTATCTGCCGCGGCGGGCGTGTCCCGCCGAAATCAGCATTAAAACCGTTGATCTCCGACTTGCGGTACAGTGCGATGCGTCGATCCAGGCGGTATTTTTTATTGTCGAACCAGAGGTAATATTCCGCACCGTTGAAGGTGGTGGGCAGGCGAAAACCGGCTTCCAGCACGTAGTTTTCGAGCATGTCCTTGAAATTCGCCTTCATCAGAATACCCAGCGGCGGGTTGCGGATACCGGCCTGCGTGCCGGCGAAACTTTCCATTCCTTCAAACAGCAGGTTGTTGTCAAAATTGGTCGACACGTAATCCGTGCGAAACTTCAGACGATAGGGCGTGATCTGGGAAGGATAAAAACGGACAATGCTGTTGTTCTTGCCGAACTCGATCGTCGGACCCGTTTGGGCCGGCCGGCGCGGCGCGGGTTTCATCGAATCGGTGGTCACCGGAAACGCAATAATTTCCGGCTCGCTCAACTGCGCAAGGCGCGGCGCCTCGGGTTTGGGCGGCGCGGCATTGGGCGGCGGCGCGGCGAGGTAGTCGGGCACCTGGAACAACCAGCCGGGCTGCACCACGCGGGTCGTGTCGTTGAGTTCCCTGAATGTGGCGCTTTCGCTTGGAACAGGTGTAAAACTGGATTTTTCCGATGACTGCGGCCCCAATTCCTCTATGTCCGGTTGCGGCGGAATAGATTGACCGGCCTCGCGGAGCATGAGTTCGCGGTAACGTGTAATACGTGCCGGAGCGGTCGCCTGCGGCACGACTTTCCGGGTAAAAAACTGGGTGCGGCCGAGCCGGGTTACGGTTTCCACGTAACGGCCGCTACGGGCAGCAAGGTGTTGCTCCCTGATATTGCGGTCGTAGTTGGTCTGGTTCCAGGTACGCGCACGTTTCTTAAAAACGGGTGAATAGAGGATGCTGTCGACCTGCGTAGAATCCACGTTTTTCAACACCGTATCCAGCGGAGCGAGGATACCGAGAATACGTTCGAAGGGCCATTCGCCCGGATTTTTGGTATCGAGGGTTTTTACCTCCGAGCCATCTTTCAGGTAAACAACAGCCTGGTTATAAGCCAGATAGGGCTCCAGATATCCTGCCTGCCGGTTAAAGATGCCGTTTTCATCGCTCAGGTAAGCGAAATGGGCGCTGTCGAGCCCGATCGGCGCCCGTTCGTCCGTGAAAGACGTATGGCTCAGTTGCACGAGTTCGTTGCTGCGGCTTTCGAGGTCGAACAGGAAAACGTCGAATCTGCCCAGCGGGAGGATGGTGTCGAGTTTTGCAGTCGACAGCGTATCGGAGGTGCGGTTGCTGGAAAAAATGATGCTTTTACGCCCGTCGAGTGTGATGACCGAGGCATCGAGATCGTCCCAGAAATCCTGCGTAAGCCGCTCCGTCTGGCGCGTCACGGTATGGTAAATGAACAGGTCGGAGTACCCGCGCACCGCCGCCGACAAAGCCATATCGATCGGGTTGATAAAGTCCATGCTGAACACGCGCTGAAATTCCGGCGACAGGTCGCTGACCTCTTTTTTCCGGGTTTTTACGTCGATCAGGGCTATCCGGACGATGTCGCGGCGCTCGTACATGACGGCGAGGCGCTGGTTATCGGGATTCCAGGCCAGTTGTGGGTAGTTATAGTCGGTGGTTTGCTGGGCGTTCCGGGCGCCGCCGCGGAGTATTTTTTTGCGTTTCCCGGTTTGCAGATCCTGTTCCCACACGATCCAGCGGCCCAAATGGTTGCTCACCCAGGCAATTCTGGTACCGTCGGGGCTCAGGTGTGCCTGGCTGAGCGGCAATTTTTTCTTGTTTTTAATGGGAATCAGCGTGCTCGCGTCAGGTGCGCGCGTCACCTTGGCTTCGTCGCGGTAACGTTTGGAGAAATAATCAACCAGCGATTCCGTCGTCCGGCGGTATCCGTTGCCCAGCACGTACAGAAAACCTGCGTCGATGCTGCGGTTGATGCGGGTGAGATACAGGAGGTTGCTGACGGTGCCGCGGCCGAAATGCAGGCCGACGTAATACCAGAAAGCATGGCCGGCGAGGCGCGGATGTTCCTTGGCGAGTTTGTCGAAGGTACGGTAGCGGCCCGACTGCATCAGGTCGCGCAATTGGTTGTCCAGTTCGGGGCTCCATTCTTCGCCGCAGTAGGCGGTCAGGCCTTCAGTGTACCAGCCGGGCAGGTTGAGGAGCACGGCATTTTGCACGATTTCCTGCAAATTGGACCCGAACAACATCGAATTGAGCAATACGCCTGCCGTACCTTCCCTGACCTGTGCACGCAGGTGGTCGTGGTTGCCGTCGAAATAAACGAACACCTTGTTGCCCACCACCTTGGTTTCGCCGGCGCGCAACTGAAACAATTCCGTTTCGCCGATATTGCTTTGTTTCAGGTCGCTGAGGTCACTGAATACCAGCATTTCGATTTTTTCAGTCGTCTGGTGCTCCAGCATTTGCTGGACGGCCATAAAATCGAGTTCCGCCGTTTGCAATGCAGATTGAGCCACATTGCGGGCATCGCCGTACCAGTAGGTCACGAAATTGGCCGTTTCATACAGCATCCACTCGTCGATCTGACGGCTGTACTGCACGCGGTTTTTCCCGAAAGAAGTTTGGGAAGTGGTCTGCGCAGCCAATTTGCCGGACAGCAGGATGCCGGCCCCACAAAACAGCAATATTTGAAAAATACAGGAAAAGCGGTTACATGGAATCGTTGTTGTCATAGCCAGGCGTTTAGGACCGAGTAAAAGTGCAGTCTTTTACCCGAAAATCAATGACTGCTATTGGCAAAACGTTTGGTGTGTGAAAAAGTTATTCGTTGTTGGTTGTTGGTTATTGGTTATT
>JAKQJD010000103.1 GCA_029561355.1 Bacteroidota bacterium
ATTTTTATGGCCTTGCGGCCATTTGTTTTTTAACCACGGAGGGCACAAAGGCACGAAGCGTAGCGTACACGCGTCACACACGTAAAAGCGCAGCATAGAAATGAAAACGTACAGAAAAACAAAATTCACCCATTTCAAAGAAATTGAATTGTGTAATCTACGCTTTGTGCCTTTGTGCCCTCCGTGGTTAAAAAAACAAACGGCCGCAAGGCCATAAAAAATCCGCGTTAATCCGCCTAATCCGTGTCATCCGCGTTGCCATTATTCCTACGAGGGGCGTAGCCCAACCAGACTACCTATGAAAAAACTATTACTTCTTCTCTTGCCGCTCTTTCTGACCTCCCTCCTCTCCGCCCAAACAGGCAGTTGGGGAGAATTCCCCATGGTACCTTCCAAATCTGCCGCCGCACGAAAGATGTCGGCCAACAAAATAAAAGGCACCCCTGCCTACAACAAAGCCCTCCGCGTATACGAACGGCTACGCGAAGCACGCGGCGATTTCCGCTACCCCGTGCCCACCTTTTACATCACCCAAAAGGAAACGGTAGCGGAAATGAACTACCGCGAAAACGCCATTTACCTCGGCGAAAAAGCCTTCAACGTTTGTGAAACCTTCGGCACGCAATCGGAAGCGGCCATCGCGTTTTTGCTGGGGCACGAACTGACCCACTACTATGAGAAACATGCCTGGCGCGACAATTTTGCCATGGGAAACGAAGCACTGAGCCTTTCCAGCCAGATCCACACCTTGTACGGTGACCTGCTGGCATCTGCGAATACCGCCCCTGATATGCGCGCCAAACTCCTGCGTTTCGACACACTTTCCAAACAAATGGAAGCAGCGGCCATGGAACTCCAGTCGGATTACCTAGGCGGATTTCTTGCCTATTCGGCCGGGTACGGCTCCTTTACCCAGGGCGACGAACTCATCCGGCGCCTGTACAAAGAATTTGCTCTGCCCGACGAAGTACCCGGCTATGTCACCCGCTCCGAACGCGAAGACATGAGCCACCGGTCGGCGCAAAAAATGAAGGACCTGGTGGAGATTTTCGACATGGCGAACCTGCTCACCGCCACCGAGCAATACGAAGACGCCTTCCGCTACTACCGGAAAGTGCTGGTGGAATACCAAAGCCGGGAACTGTACAACAA
>JAKQJD010000104.1 GCA_029561355.1 Bacteroidota bacterium
TTGTTGTACAGTTCCCGGCTTTGGTATTCCACCAGCACTTTCCGGTAGTAGCGGAAGGCGTCTTCGTATTGCTCGGTGGCGGTGAGCAGGTTCGCCATGTCGAAAATCTCCACCAGGTCCTTCATTTTTTGCGCCGACCGGCGGCTCATGTCTTCGCGTTCGGAGCGGGTGACGTAGCCGGGCACTTCGTCGGGCAGAGCAAATTCTTTGTACAGGCGCCGGATGAGTTCGTCGCCCTGGGTAAAGGAGCCGTACCCGGCCGAATAGGCAAGGAATCCGCCTAGGTAATCCGACTGGAGTTCCATGGCCGCTGCTTCCATTTGTTTGGAAAGTGTGTCGAAACGAAGGAGTTTGGCGCGCATATCAGGGGCGGCATTTGCAGATGCCAGCATGTCGCTGTACAGCGTGTGGATCTGGCTGGAAAGGCTCAGGGCTTCGTTTTCCGTGGCAAAATTGTCGCGCCAGGCATGTTTTTCGTAGTAGTGGGTCAGTTCGTGTCCCAGCAGAAAAGCGATGGCCGCTTCCGATTGCGCACCGAAGGTTTCACAAACGTTGAAGGCTTTTTCGCCGAGGTAAATGGTGTTTTCGCGGTAGTTCATTTCCGCTACCGTTTCCTTTTGGGTGATGTAAAAGGTGGGCACGGGGTAGCGGAAATCGCCGCGGGCTTCGCGCAGCCGTTCGTATACGCGGAGGGCTTTGTTGTAAGCAGGCGTACCTTTTATTTTATTGGCCGACATCTTTCGTGCGGCGGCAGATTTGGAAGGTACCATGGGGAATTCTCCCCAACTGCCTGTTTGGGCGGAGAGGAGGGAGGTCAGAAATAGCGGCAAGAGAAGAAGTAACAGTTTTTTCATGGGTAGTTTTGTTAGGCTACGCACCTCGTAGGAATAACTGCAACGCGGATGACACGGATTAGGCGGATTTACGCGGATTTTTATGGCCTTGCGGCCGTTTGTTTTTTAACCACGGAGGGCACAAAGGCACAAAGCGTAGATTACACAATTCAATTTCTTTGAAATGGGTGAATTCTGTTTTTCTGTACGTTTTCATTTCTATGCTGCGCTTTTACGTGTGTGACGCGTGTACGCTACGCTTCGTGCCTTTGTGCCCTCCGTGGTTAAAAAACAAATGGCCGCAAGGCCATAAAAATCCGCGTAAATCCGCTTTATCTGCGTCATCCGCGTAGCCATTATTCCTACGGCACACTCTACGGAAGAGAATCCGCGGGAATCCGCTTCTAAATCCGCCCCATCACCTCCCCCAGAATCGACTTCACCAATCCCGGCAAATCGCCTTTCGTTCCATTCACCTTGAACTCCTCACCCACCAGCGTTTTTCCTTTAAACAGCCGCACCCGCACTTCCACGGCATCGCCTGCCACATGGTAGCGGCCTTTCATCGAATACGCGTTTTCATATTCCTTCACGTCCACGTAAATGACTTTCGACTGCGCGCCTTTGGCCGTCATTTTGCGGAAATTTTGCTCCAGCGCATCGGTTATGCCCAGCACGTCTTCAAAAGCATCCTCGTCCTGGAAATTATTGCGGATAAAAACCGGCTTCACCTGCGCCAGCGGGATGCGTACCTTTTCATTCACGATGCCGATGTCGAAACTGCCGCCGTTTGCCGGGAAAGCCAGCATGGGGGTTTGAATGCCGTTGATACTTTTGGCCATTTCCGGCACCTTGTCGCGCGAGTACTGGAAAAGCGTCATCACGTCCACCCGTTTTTCGGGACCGAGCGCGAGGCCGCTCATGCCTTCGAGCAGACTGTAGGTGAGTAAGCCTTGTCCAAACTGGCCGGCTTCGTAACTCACCTTGTTGGCCGCGCTGCCGGTGAGGATAAACATGCCTGTGCGGTCCTTCATGCGGTCGAGCGCCCGCACCTGTGACGGGTTCAGGTCTTTCTGGCCGATGGCGGCGAGGCTTTCCACGATTTTACCCGAATTGCAGGCATCGAAAATGAGTACTTGTTTCAGGGCCGGGATCGCCTTGATCCAGTCGGTCAGTTCGTCGGAAGAGATGGTGAAATTCGAACGCACTTCAGGGTCGCTGAGGTCTTCGGACGCAATGTCTTTGGTGAGGTAGTAAAACTGCGCCTTCTCCGCTTCGCCGTATGTGATGCCGTGGCCGGAAAAATAGAGCAGCAGCACGTCGGTCGCCCGGGTTTGTGTGGCAAGTGCTTCGAAGGCTTTTTTGATGTTGGTTTTGGAAGATACCTGGCCGGCGGCGGCGGATGTGTTTCCGTCCAGGTTGCCGGTAGTGAAGAGTTGTATTTGCACACCTTCGCCGAACAGTTCCTTGCCCGCAGCCGACAGGGCGCTTGCAATGGCTGTCGCGTCCTGATCGGCGTATTTCAAATCCAGTTTATCGCCGCTATAATCCGCCGTACCCACGACCAGGGCAAACAGCCGGGGCTTGGCGTCGCCGAGCGTGGGCGCTTCTCCTGCGTCGCCCTGGCCCTTTGCACGAACGTAGGCATAGGGAATCCTGTACGCCTGGCTTTTCAGCCAGCCTTCGGCATTGTAGGCGCGCAGCGCAAGGGTATTGAGCGTATCCGAGCGGTAGTATTTTTCATAAGCCTTCAAATCGAGGTTCAACGCCGGGCTGCGTTGCGGGTTGATGTCTTCGATCACTTCCTTGTCGTTCACGAACAGGCTGAGTTTGCCGATGCCGCCGTTTTGAGGTAAAAGATTGACTTTCAAATTGTTTTGTTCAATTTTCGCCTCGATTTTCGGATACAGTGCCAGGTTTTTGAATTGTTTTACATTGCGCAATTCGCCACTTGCCAAACCCATCACTTTCGACAAAAGCCCCGGCTCGTAGTAGCGCTCTTTCAGTTGTTCCAGTTCGATCACCTCGTTTCCAATCGTAAAATACATCAGTTCCATGGCGCCGGGCGATGCGTCGAACAGACCGGAAGGTGAGATGACAGCCCAGTCGTTTTGGTTGAGGTGGATCAGTTTGGCAACTTCCGTCTTTTTTTCCAAATCCCAGATGCGCACGGTGTTGTCCTGCGAAGTGGAAATCAGGCGCCGGCTGTCTGGCGAAAATTCGACTTGCTGTATCCAGTCATCATGCCCTTCCAGGGAATGCACGAATTGAGGCATCTTATTCGGTTCGCAGCGCCACAAACCGATGCTTTTATTCAGAAAACCCGCTGCTATCCATCGGCCGTCGGGGCTACAGGCGAGGTCGTTGATACCGTAACGGCCCGGTTTCGCCTCCAGTACGATTCTCTTTTTTTCGCGGGCGTTCCAGAATTCGACTTTTCCGCCTGAAGTACCTGCGGCGAGGTGGTCGTTATCGAAAAATACGACCGAAGTATAACGGTAAGCATTGTCGCCGGAAGCAAAGGAGTGGTCGGCATCGGCAAGTTTTTCCCAAGTTCGTGCCGCAACATCCCTTACAAGCAGGGAATGGTAACCTGCTACCGCGAGCAGTTGTCCGTCCGGCGAATAGGCGGCATCCTCCGCCGACGTGGGCGCATACAGCGAATCCACGCGGCTCCCGTCTGCAATGCTCCAGGCCGACAGAAAGGGCGGTCCGCCGGTTATTCCGTAGGAATTGCCTCTTATGAAATGAAGGCCGTCCGGCGAAAGTGCCAGCACTTCGGCATAGGTTTGAACAGGCCATACGGCATATACGGGTTTCAGCGACAGGATTTCCTTTCCGGAATGCGCGTCGCGGATGGCCCCGGTGGAGTTTTCCGTGACCGAAATGATTTTTTGGCCGTCCCGTGTATATTGTGTGTTCGTGATGTTTCCTTGCAGGCCTTTCAGTTGTCTGGAAAGTTGCCCTTTCGTCAGGTCCCATTCCAGCAGATCGCTGTTACTGCTGACAAGGATCTTTTCACCATCGGGCGAAAAAGTGGCGCAACTTACCGGTAACGCGAAACCTTTCAAGGCATATTTGAGTTGCCCGGTTTCAACGTCATACACTTCCGGCGCACCGCCCGCGCAACTGAGCAGGATACTTTTGTTGTCCGGCAGAAAATAACCACTCTGTGCGTCAATAACCATCGGGCCGTCGGAAAGAGCAGGGGTGGCCTGTAGTGACCGGACCGGTTCTCCCTCAAGTTGATCCGCCCGGTACAAGTTGGCGGCGTTCCTCTTCGACAAGGAAATCCAATGCCCGTCGGGGGAAAAACGCAGGGAATAACCGTCCAGGTCGCGGATCTTTTTCCAGTTTTTTACAGACCAGAGCGATACGCCCTTTTCAACGGCATGTCTGCCTACGGAAAGGATGGCGCCATCCGGTGAAAATTGCACGTCTACGGGAATCGTCTCGACTGTTTCGATCGCGTGGACCATTTTGCCGCCGGTTGTTTCCCAGATGCGGACGGTAAAGTCTTCGGAGGCAGTGGCGAGTAATTTACCGTCGGGCGAAAAAGCGAGGGATACAATGCTTGCCTTATACCCGCTTAATCGATGCAGGATTGTTCCGGTACGTGCATTCCAGAGTATGACGCTGGCATCATACGCGCCGGTAGCGATTGTTTTCCCGTCAGGAGAATAAGCGGCGCAGCGCACACCCGACGTGTGGCCGGTCAGGGTTAAAATTTCCTTTTCGGAATCGATATCCAGCACATACGCTTCGTTGTAATCGTAATTAGAGATCGCCAGCATGTGCTTTTTGTCGGGCGACATTTGCAAGCCCATATAACGGAATGCAGGTGTCCGAATGGTTCGGGTCTCTTTCCCTTCTTCGTTCCAGAATTTGATCAGGTCGTCATTGCCCAGCGTGACAAAGTATTTTCCATCAGCAGTACAGGTAAACGAACGGATAGGCGAAGAATGGCCGGTGGGTACGACCAGCAGCGGCGTTTGAGCGGGCAGAGCACCTGCGCTCATACACAGCAACAAGAGGACGCAAAGTGTTTGTTTCATGCGGTATTGGTTGGCGCACCAAATCTATCATGAATTTTTCATTTGTTACTGCAGGTCAATTATTTTATCCGCTTCTCTGATACCACTCAGGTATGCGCCGTGCGCTGTAGAGAAATAATCGATTTCGGTGTGTTCGCCTGCGAAAAACAATTTATCGTTTACGGCTTGCGCCAGGTCATCGAAATGACTCATTTCAGTTCCTACAGCAGTGTACGAATACGCGCCGAAAGCGTTTTCATCGGATTGCCATTTTGTTCGCAGCATATTCGCAGGTTCGGGAATGTTGTTGCCGTACATATCCTTCAGATGCGACATGATTTCGTTCATCACTTGCGCGTCCGACATGGCTTCCGTTTGCCGTGCGTAATCGGAGTAGGCGAAAGTCATCAGGGCATTTACGGAAGGATGGAATTTGCTGACATTTACGAAGTAATTGAACTTGTCCCTCGTTTCGGGCGTGTAGGAAATATACTGCACATCGTCCCAGAAAGCAGTGTCCCAGGTCAGCAGAAACTTGTTTACACAATTCATTCCTACTTTTTGAATGGCATTTTGTTTGGATGCGGGTAATGCGGGCAGGAAGGCAATGCTGTTGTTTTTTAAAACACCCAGGGGAACGGTTACGATCACATAATCGGCCTCGCTCACGGTTCCGTTGTGCGTTACCCTGACCGTGCTGCCGGTATAATCCACTTTCGTAACGCGTTGGTTGAGTTGCACATTCAGGCCGGTAGCCAGGTAATTGGCAATGGTGTCGTAACCGTTCACGGCTATTTTTTCGATGCCGCCGTATTCTTCTCCTTCATTGTACAGCAACGACGATAATTTATTCAGATCGCCGGTGTCGAACGTGACGTAAGTGGATAAAAAGAATTTCCACAGGCGGTCGTTGGCATGATTGGGGTACTGCGCATTGAATACCGTTTCAAAACTTTGGGCTGCATTGCCGCTGTTCATCAGGGAATCCAGAATGTCGTACAAGGCATCTTCCGTTTGCTGATAATTGTTGTCGTTTCTCAAAATACCGCCCACGTCGTACGATTTTCTGCTTGCATCTACGGTTTCGAAGGTCTGCATACCCGCTTTTTGGGCCAGACTTGTAATCGGGTTGCTATCGATGCCGTGTATCCAGCTCGCGCCTTCGTCAAATGCCACGCCGAGCGTTCTGTTGCTTCTCAAACGCCCACCGGCCTTTTCCCGGGATTCCAGTATTGTGACGGTAAATCCTTTCTCTTTCAGTTTTTGCGCTGCGGCCAAACCGGAAATGCCTGCACCGATTATGATGACTGATTTATCAATCGGGGTTTTGTCTTTTGTACAGGCTGTAAGGATCGAAGGACTTGCTGCCAGCAAGGCTGCGTTTCGCAGGGATTTTTTGAGGAAGGTGCGCCTTTTCATTTTTTTAATTGTTGGCTTCTAGCGTATCCGGATGAGCCCCCAATAGCCGTTGATTTTGACTTTCGCCAGAGATTCTGCAAGTATATCTACGTCGTCAAATTGCGGCTCAATGACCCATGTACTGCTTTTTCGATGCATGATACCCCATTTATCCGCTGTTTTTGAGGCTTTGTATTGTGCAGATTTTGCGGGCGGAGCACCGGAGCCTTTTCCCCTACCATTCGAAAGCCCGAAAGCATTGGCGGTGTAGGCCTTTTTTTGGGAGGTCTCTTCCGCTTTTTTCTTTTGTTCGGGCGTCATTCCCTTGTAATACGCGGTTTCATATGTGATATAGGAAATGATGGAATCCAGCCTGACTTTCGCCGTACCGCTACTGAATTCATCCGCTTCGTCATATTTGAAAGGAATAACGAGGTTTCCAAGGGTATCGATATACCCCCATTTTCTATTGGCATCCATCACTGCCGCAAGTCCTTCCCTGAAATTTTCCGCCTCCCGGAAGGCCGGTTTGATCAGGATTTTTCCTTGCGTATCGATAAATCCGTATTGGCCATTTTCCTTGCAGGCAGCCTTGTTTTCGCTGTATGTTTTGACAAAATCGTATTTGACCGGAACCACCAGATCCCCTTTTTTATTAATAAAACCATATTTCCGATTCAACATGACGGCTGCACGCTGACCGGAAAAGGCGCCGATATCTTTATATACCGGCTCCAGAATGGTACGGCCGCTCGTATCTGCCAGGCCGCACAAGTTATACTTCTTTGTTTTTATCAAACCGTCTCCGCACCATTCAAGGGCGTCGAATTCCGGTTTAAAAATCCATTTTATACTATCCTGGCCGGTAACCGGTAAAATTGAAACGGCGATAAACAGCGCAATCAGAAAGGAATGTTTGTTCATGTTTTTTGATTTTTCGAAGTGAGTCAGGGTAGTCTGGAAGTACCGTCTGTGTGCCGCTGATGTACCGGCCGGAACAAGGCGGCACTGTCTTTAAAATGAGTATCCAGCACCCGGCATATGGTTTCAACATGACTGCGAGGGCGATCAGAATGTTGCCGAACATTGTTAGTCTGGAAGGTTGTAAAAATCGGGAAGGGGGTGTTATTCAACAAAGGTATTCCGGACGCCCGAATTTGCAAGTTGAAAATACAACCCTGTAAGCCGGTAACTAATGTGATGGATGTAACTTTTAATCTTTGTTATGTAAGGCTTCATATATCAATAGGGCCGACCTTTGCACCAAACAGATCTCCATTATGTGGTTAAAAATAACGATATGAAAATTTTGATCATTATCATTTGCATTGTTGCCGGAATATTCCTCGTATTTCAAATATACACAGCCATGTCAATCAAGAAAACGGAAACCCAGGCCTACCAACTCATCAGGGAAGAGAAGGAATTCGAGATTCGATACTATCCGTCTGCGACCATGGCTATGATTACTTCTTCCTCCAAAAATTATAAAGAACTGGGCAACTCCGGTTTTAAAAAATTGGCGGGCTACATTTTCGGCGGAAATAACGACAAAAAACAGATCGCAATGACTGCTCCGGTTCATATGGAGATCGGCGATTCGGTTTCGAGCATGAGTTTTGTAATGCCGTCGAACTACAATAAAGATAACTTGCCATTGCCGAACAATTCGGATGTCGTTATTAAAACTACTCCTGACGAATATGTGGCTGCCATTCGATTCGGTGGATTTGCCTCTAGTGACAATATTAAAAAACACACCGAAATGCTCGAAAAATTGCTGCAGGAACGTCATATTTCCTACTACGGGCATTTTCGCTATTTAGGATACAACCCACCGTATCAATTATTCGGAAGAAGGAATGAAATTGTTGTAGCGCTTAACTGGGATGCGAAATAGTGGTTTGCCATGTGAAGAAATACCTGAAAAATCTCAGATGATGCGTTCGGGTCGCCGACTACATTTTATTCAACACTAACCTTCCCACCACCTGTTACGGTGCCTCTTACCGCAACAACGTCACTCCGCCTGACTGTAGAATTTTCCCTCCGGAAGAAATCGTGAAAACGTACACCTCTGCGGGCGCGGGCGTGCCGTCCACAAGACCGTTCCATTGGGGCGCAGAAGATGTTTCCTCATATAAACGCTGCCCCCAGCGGTTGTAAACAGCGAGGGTAAATATTTTGCCGGGGTTCGCACCGATCTGACGGAACACGTCGTTCACGCCGTCGCCATTGGGCGTAAAGGCAGTGGGCAGGCGGGTACAATCCACTACAACAATATTGGGCGCCGCCATACTTGCGGTACAGCCGAAGGAATCGACGAGGGTGGCGCGGTAGTGGTACACTCCCACGGGAATGGTGTCGGAGAGTATCAGTACAGGCCCGGTTTCTCCTGGCAGCAAGCGGTTGTCCTCATACCAGGTAAATACGGCATTGGGCGGGCCGGAGGTCGTCAGGGTTACTACGGCCCCGGCGCAGATCCTGGTAAGATCGGGCATAGTAGTAACAGGCGCTATAAAGGCCGTCGAAGAATCCTGAATAATAGTATAAGTAAATGACTTACAACCATTTGCGTCGATGGCTTGGAAGGAATGGTAGCCTCTCGTCAGTGCGGCAAACAGGGTGTCTGTCTGCACGGCGCCGTTGTCCACAGAATAGGTATACCCGGCGGCATTTCCCGCAGGATGCAGCAATGCCATGCCCACGGCTGTGTTACAAATATCCGGTGCGATGGGCGTTGCAGAAATGGGCAGGGTGTTGTTTTCATCCAGCACAATGCTGGTCTGGGCATTCACACAAGTACCGCCGCGAACGTGAACGACATACACGCCTCCGGGCAACGGGGCGAACAGTCCGGAAGATTGCCAGGCCTGGCCGTCCAGGCTGAATTCGAGCATTCCTTGCCCGGCGGCGGAAGGTACGAATTCAATTATGCCATTAGTCATTCCACAATCGGGATGGTGCAGGAGTATGGTATCGATGGCAGGGCCGGGGTTCAGGTCGCCCAGCCATTCCCAGGGACTTGTGGCGCCGGATGCGGAGATGAAATTGTCGGTAGCGGTCTGGAACGTTTTCCCGGCCATATCGATTTCAAGAGTGCCCGTGCCGAAGCCGAATGTGCGTGTTTTGCCGGTTATACAATCCCAAATGGTTACGAATCCGACAGGGGCAGCATTGAGTGTCATGTATACCGTGCTTTGGGCGGCGTTTTGCACGTCGATTTTGTACACTTTGGAGTCGAATGCAGTCATGTACAGATCGCCGTTCCAGAACGTCAGGTCGCCCGCGCAGACTTGTGGGGGCTTACCCGGATTTTGCACCATCCCTGTAGCGGGGTCGAAAACAACCAGTTTTTCGCCGGCCAGGTATAGTTTGCCGTTGGCGTCGGAGACGAGCCCTACAAATACATCGGGGACGAAATCGTGTACCAACGTTGTTACGCCTGTTGCGGGATCGATTTTGTACAACTTTGTTGTCTCCACGCCGTATAGTACGCCGTTCGGATCGAGGGCAATGTCATTTAACTCCAGCGACAAGTCGTCGAGCAGGCAAAGCAGCGTGTCCTGAAAGGTTGTCACGTCTACTACGTGTACTTCGCCGATCCGGCTAACGTATATTTTCTGGCCGAAAACGGGAATTTGAGCCAGCAGGAAAAGCAAAGGGAACAGGTATTTCATGAAGAATAGGCAAAACAGGATGTCTGTCGGGAGTGAAGGGGCAAAGTTATCGAATAAGGACCCGGGTTAGACAATTTTGACTGGAAAACACTCCCGATTGTTTTATCCGAAAATAACTGAAACTCAACATAAATAATCAACAGATCACTACTTGTTTCCTGCAAGATGATCAGTTGGCTCAATGCCTGGTTTCCTTTTCATTTCGCTCAAAAGTTTTTCAGGTATAGGCCTGCAATTACAATTCTTTTGATGATCCAAATGCCATTCAACCCGTTGTTCAAACGTTGCATTCCTGGGCATTTTATGTTTATCGTGCCTCTCCTTGTTGATTTTCATGACTGTTTTACTTTTCTATTGCCATGACACTTTGAATTTTGATTGATTTTTGTCCAAAGGTCGCCCCGGCTTATGAAAGGGAAAATGATATGTGTCAGTTATTTATTTGATTCCAGCCAGTTCTTTACAGCCATCCGGGATGCGCTCAGCGTTTCATCAAACCACTGTTTGTTTTTTTTGTCTTTTCGCTCCGGTGCATTTATCTCCAGGGCTTTTTGCAGCGACTCGATACCCGGCCTGAATACGGTGGCGCTGTCTTTAAAATGCGTATCCAATACCCTGCAAAATGCTTCGATATTTACATACCCCATATCGAGGCTGTACGGGTCTTTCAGCGATGCCCGAACGCCGTCAGATATGCGCCCGATACTATGTTCAACCGGCTGAATGAAGTTGTCCGGGTGTTCAATGTTATTTCCATCTAAAAAAGCATACACCCAGTACACGTTTGGCAGTTCACCTTGTTCCAGGGTGTCGGTCAGTTCTGTTTCCCAATTTTCATAGGTTTTTATTTTAGCGACGGCGGCATCGCGTAGCCGTTTATCCTGTTCCCGGTGCGTGTATCTTAAAAGATTATGTATCGTATTCTCCTTGTATTGATTAATTGCGTCCATAGACGTATCAAAAGCCCAATTACCTGTGCTGGATTCTTTTTGGGCTAATTGATTCAGTGTGATACGCCGCTGCACGGAAGACTTTGCAGAGCCATATAAAATGCCCAATGCAATCAGAATACAGACAGAAAAGGACACGATCAGTGAAAATTTGATCCAGGAAGGTGCAAAACCTGCCTGCCGCTGCGCATTCAACAGATATAAGGCGGGAATGAACGTGAGGGCAGGAAGCCAGTAATGCACTTTGCTGAGCGTCAGCCACCTCATAAATTCGGGAAACTCGCCTTCTATCGATTTGGTGCGATAGTCCAGGGTGCCCATGACTACCACGATAAAAAGGACACTTCCGACGAATACCAATCCGTTGCGGGGCAGGATAAAATTGGCAGGCAACCAGTCGAAACACTGGTTATAGTTCATATTCCAGGCTGAAAGGCCTGTAAAAATGCCGAAACCCGCTATACAGATGATCCACGCAAAGGCGTAACCCACGCCATAGTCACCGCCGGGCATAGGTTTTTGTGTAAGATTTGCCAGTAATGCGTAGAAAACGAGTGCGAGAACGATCAGGATGTTGCCGAACATGGTTTAATGTTTGTAGTTTCCAAAGTGATTTTAGCCCGGCAAGATTAACTCAAACTTCCTGTTAATTCCATATTTCGTTCATCGCTGTCAAAATGATCGGTTTACCATCTGTCACAACGATTGTATGTTCGTGTTGCGCCATAAAACCGCCCTTGTTACCCACCATGGTCCAGCCGTCTTTCAATGTTTCGGCATAAGAGGAAGTCGTTGAAATGAAGGTTTCGATAGCCACGACCGAATTTTTCTTAAATTTGGCAAGGTTAAACCGGTCTCTGTAATTGGCGATTTCAGCAGGCGCTTCGTGCAGGCTTCTTCCCACGCCGTGTCCGGTCAGGTTTTTAATCACTTTATAACCTCTTTTTTTCGCTTCCGTTTCTATTAAAAAACCAATGTCGGAAATGCGAACGCCGCTCTTTATGTTATCTATTGCTTTATGTAAAATCTGTTTGGAAGCCTCTACCAATTTCTGGTGTTGGTATACATCTGTACCCAGCACGAAGGAGCCTCCGTTGTCCGACCAGAATCCACCCAGTTCGGCTGAAACGTCGATGTTGATCAGATCACCTTCCCGAAGTATTCTTTTGTCGGACGGGATGCCGTGGCAAAATTCCTTGTTGACGCTGATACAAGTCCAGCCGGGAAAACCGTAAGTCAGATAGGGTGCAGATTTTGCACCTAAATCCTTCAGAAATTGTCCGCCGAAGTCGTCTAACTCTTTGGTCGTCATACCCGGCCGGGCGAAGTTTCTCATTTCCTTTAAGGTGCGTGCAACCGCTTCGCTTACCTTTTGCATTCCGGTTAATTCTGACTCTTTTGTTATGGACATGTTGCTTTGATGAAAGATTTATGGTGTTGTTTTAGAGTTGGGTAATGGTTGGCTTGCTGCCGTGCCGCCGTGCATTGGGTTTGCGGGCTGGCTGTTCGGTGGCATGGACAGCAAGCCTTTGTTAGCGGTAGTTTTTATTCTTGGTTTGATATCCAATTTATGGCCTCTTCTAATGTTTTGTTTTCTTCACACTTCACATCTGGATAAACACAATTTCCATATTTTCTTTTATTTCTGTCCGCAAATACACCTACAGTTAAGTTAATTCTTGAACCATCAGATAAAGTATGTACACGATTGCACGTTGAAACTCCAAATGTTTGTGTTCCAAATGACTTGGTTTTGCTACGCCCCTTAAATGCTATTGCTACTGCTTCTCCAGAACTTGCTGTAATATTATCTGTAAGAATAGCAACATAAGGATTAGGGGATTTTAAATGATAGGTATTAGTAGATTGCTCCCACCAAATGCCCTTTTCATCATATAGATATCCATTTTTGTAATTCCAAGTATAGAATGAACTGTCGGGATAAAAAAAATATCCTAATACTCCTTCTCCCAAAATTGGACCTATTGCGACTAACATTGGTACCATATCTCCTCCAAAATTTCCCCTCAAATCTACAATCCAGCCCTTTAGATTTATTTTATCTTGTTTAGCCATTTTGTCTATAACAGAATTGATATAGTTTTTTTTCTGTTGTTTGTCACCCATACAAAAACCAATTCTAATATAACCAATGTTTTCGGGTACAATTTCATCTAACAAAATAGGCAAAGGAGCCAAATCACCTGTATCTTGTGAAACAATATTTGCAGCAAAATAACTATGATTGTCTTCTAATTTGGTTATTGCATAAGTAATTGAAGGATAGGTATTTTCTATTGTTTTCGACCCTTTTGCGTGTCTATAAACATCATTTCTAAAATCTTCCCAATTTATCTTGTTTTTATTTATTGAATTGTTCTGCAACAAAGTAATTACTTCGTCAATATAGATTTTCGAAACAGGTGAAAGATTTTGAGAATCCCCACAAGTTGTAAATAAACTCACTATTAAAATGTAGAATACATATTTCATCATACTGGATAATTAAACTTATATCATTTTCTTGAGTCTGCGATAAAATTACCGCTAACTAATGCTTGTCGCATTTTCGACTACAATTCTGTAGTCAAAAGTGCATGTATTTCCTCTATGGAAGAGATACAATTCCGCCAATTTGTCGCTAAATCTACTGCACTCCCATCTATCAAATCAAGCCCCCTGATTACCCACACGTCATGCGAAATAATCAGGGGGCTGTTTCTTTTGGAGCAATAGAAGTAAACATGTACAGGCGTTTAGCAAGCGCTAAAATAAAGTACATGTTTGGATTTCCCTACATGCCAACTACGGTTTATTCAACACCAGCCGTTCCACCACCTGCTCCTTTCCATTCGACAGGTGAACAAAATACACCCCATTTTCCCACCCGGCCGTTTTGATTTGCATCTTGTCCGACGACATGATTTGTTGGAATACCAGACGTCCGTCCGCAGAAAGAATCCGGATATCTGCATTTCCGGAAAAGCCTTCGCTGCGTTCGATCTGAAAACGGTCCTGCGCCGGGTTCGGAGTCAACCGGATTTTACCGGATGTTTCCGTTTCGACCGTGCCGGTAACAGGGTTTTCTACGGATAACAACAAAACCCAGGTGCCGCGGCTGCCTAAACTCTGTCCGGAAATCTGCAGATTTGAAAAACCGCCCTGCGCATCGACCGTGACCTGGCCGAATGCCTGGTTTCCCAGCAACTCGGTTACGTAATAGTCGCCCGGCGGCAATGCGGAAAGGGACAAAGAAAGCGAAGGATTCAGGGTCGCGGTACCGGTATTGGCCACCACCAGCACGGCCTCGTCCTGATGTACCCTGGCAAAACTGAAAAGGGCAGCGCTGTTGTTGTCCAGCAGCAGCGTTTGTCCCCTGCGCAGGGCTTCCTGTTCGTTTCGGATACGGATCAGTTTTTTGTAGCGGCTGAGGATGGAAGCGGGGTTCGCGTCCATATCGACCACGTTGTTTGCCAGGTAATTGCTGCCGATACTCTGCCAGGGTGTGCCGGTGGAAAAGCCCGCATTGCTGCCGTCGGTCCATTGCATCGGGCGGCGGAAATTGATGTCTCCGCCTGCGCCGATCATGCCGATTTCCTCCCCGTAATACACAAACGGAATGCCCGGCAGGGTCAGGTAAATAGATGCCGCCAGTTTCATTTTGTCGGCACTTGCCCCCAGGGTACTGAACACGCGTTCCATGTCGTGGTTGGTCAGAAACGTCGCGTATTGCAGCATAGGGTACGAACTTTGCACCGTTTCCAACTGATTTTCAAGACTTTGCGGATTTCCGGTGTTGGTCGCTTCGAGAATAGCGCCGGCAAGGCCGAATTCGAAACACAGGTCCAGCCGGTCATTTTGCACGTACGGAATGATGGACTGGGTACTCGACCA
>JAKQJD010000149.1 GCA_029561355.1 Bacteroidota bacterium
TTGTCGAAAGACTGGGCCGCCACCCAAAAATGGACGTTCGAGTACTTGTCCGAAAACTTCGGCGACCTGGACGTACCTGTGGTAGACCCCCATTTCCACGTGCCGGGCGACAACTACATGAAAAGCCAGTACACCATGAAATTCCGCGATTACCTGGCGACCATTCAAAAAGGTCCGTCCGAACTGCGGATTTTCCTGTGGAACATCATGGACCACGCCAAGGAACTGACGCAGGACGTGTCGTTCCCGACCATTTGCGACGGCTGGGCCGACAGTTATCCGTTCATGTTTTTCGGCGGCGCAGGCGCGGTTACGGGCACGCACTACGATATCGACTGCTCGCACGTGTTCCACACGCATTTCCTGACGCGCAAACACATCGTACTGTTCAGTCCGGAACAAAGCAAGTTGCTGTACCAGCACCCGTTCACCGTGCAAAGTCCGATCGACCCGCTGAAACCCGATTACCAGAAATACCCGGCGCTGGAACACGCCACCGGTTATGAAACCATGCTGACACACGGCGAAACCCTGTTCATTCCCGCCCTGTGGTGGCACTACATCGTGTATGTGGACGCCGGTTTTTCGCTCAGCCAGCGCTCCATCGACAATCCGTTTGCGGCTACCCGCGGCCTGTTCAACATTGCCCGCCATTTTGTGGTGGACAAGGGCATGAACAAACTTGCCGGGCCGGGTTGGAAAAAATGGAAGGAAAATGTATCGAAAAAGCGGGCGGAAAAAGCGCTTGCTGAAATGTGATTTTATTGTTGATAAAGGTTGATGAGGGTTTATAAGGGTTGATATTTATCCACTCGATGAATGAAAAAAACGCCCATTTCCCGAGCGGCTGAATATCAACCCTTATAAACCCTCATCAACCCTTATCAACCTTTTCAAACCTCAACCAACCACAAGATTTACCGTACAAACTAAACACATGCTACCTCCGGATCAGAACGTTTACCGTCAACTACCCGCCATCACCAAATTGTACCAGTTGCCCGACAGCCGCAAGGCGACCATTCAGGTGCTGAATTCCTTTTTGCCTTTCGTGGTCATCTGGGTCACAATGTACCTGCTGAGGGACGTTTCCCTGTGGCTCACCTTTTCGCTGGCCATCGTGAATGCCTTTTTCCTGGTGCGGATCTTCATTATCCAGCACGATTGCGGGCACCAGTCGTTTACGGCGTCGCGCAAGGCCAACAACATCATCGGCTCCCTGTGCAGTTTCCTGACTTTTATTCCGTACCGCTACTGGGCCAAAAACCACAACTACCACCACGGCCACAACGGTGTGCTGGACGAACACCGCGATATCGGCGACATCAACACGCTGACGGTCAGGGAGTTTCGGGAATTAAGCCGGGCGCAGCAACTGAAATACATGATTTTCAGAAGCGCGCCGGTACTCTTCATTCTGGGCCCGATGTCGTACATTTTTTACAACAACCGCCTGCCCATTATTCAGATGAAAGGCTGGGAAGTGGCCAACCGCTCTTTGTGGTGGAACAACTTTTTCCTGCTGGCGATACACGCCACTTTGATCTATTTCCTCGGCTGGCAGGCTTTTTACCTGGTGCATTTCCCGATTCTGGTGGCATTCGGTATCATCGCTATCTGGTTTTTCTACGTGCAGCACCAGCACGAACACACCTACAAAGCGCAGAAAGGAAAGTGGGATTACCTGCAGGCTTCTATTCAGGGCAGTTCGTATTACAAACTCCCGAAACTCTTTCACTGGCTTTCCGGCAACATCGGTTACCACCACATCCACCACCTGAACTCGCTGGTGCCGAACTACGAACTGGCGCGCTGCCACCACGAAAACCCGGTGTTCGACCAGGTGGCCAATGCCCTCACTTTCCGCGAAAGCCTGCGCTGCGTTTTTTATAAATTGTGGGATGAGGATCAGGGGAAGATGGTGACGTGGAGGGAGTATTTTGGGAAGAAATAAGTTGGGGGATGATGGGTTGATGGGTTTATGAGTTGATGGGTTTATGGTTGATGAGGGTTGATGAGGGTTGATAAGGTTGATATTCGGCCGCTCGAAAAACAAGGAATCCCCCCTTTCCGAGTGGCCAAATATCAACCCTTATCAACCTTATCAACCCTCATCAACAATAAACCCATAAACTCATAAACCAATAAACTCATAAACCCATAAACTCATACCCCCCCAGATCATCCCACCTCCACCCGAATAATCTTCACCGGGCAGTTCGCCGCAGCGAGCAGGTTGGCTTCCAGTTCGTCGTCGTCAGTGCGGGCTGTAAACCAGCCTTTTTTTTCCGTGCCGCCGATGAGCGTGCATTTGCCATCTTTCCGGGAAATGCGCCAGCGGTAAGGTGCGGCATCCACGCAGGCATGGCAGCCGATACATTTGGCGCGTTGCTGAACGATGCGGACCATCAGGCGTCGACGATTTTGTAGAGCTTATCGGAGGGCCTGATTTTGGCGTCCACGGGCAGGGTGAATGACTGGCCTTTTTGTACACTTTCGGCGGGCTCGTCGTCGATGCGCAAGGCGGCAATTTTTTGCTGCACCACGCCGGTGGTAGGCCCGGTAATCAGGATGTCGTCGCCGATGCGCAGCGACTGCGTTTCGAGGAAAAACTCGCCTACACGCGCCGCTTCGAAGTATTTCACACCTTTTCCGAGGTAAATTTTCTTTTTGGTCGCTTTCGACCCGTACGCGTCCGTCCACTCTCCCATCGTGCGGCCCAGGTAGTAGCCATCCCAGAAGCCGCGGTTGAACACGGTGGACAGGCGTTTTTTCCAGTCTTCGATTTTTTCGGCCGAAAACGAGCCGTCACCCAAAGCGTCGATGGCTTCGCGGTAACATTTCGTGGTGATGTACACGTAATCGGCGCTGCGGCCGCGGCCTTCTATTTTGAGGACGGAAACGCCCGCATCGGCGATTTTATCCAGAAAATCGATGGTGCACAGGTCCTTGGCCGACATGATGTATTCGTTGTCGATTTCCAGTTCGGCGCCGCTTTCCTTGTCGGTCACGATGTACGAGCGCCGGCAATTCTGCACGCAGGCGCCCCGGTTGGCGGAAGCGAAATCGCTGTGCAGGCTCAGGTAACATTTGCCCGAAACAGCCATACAAAGCGCGCCGTGGGCGAATATTTCCAGTCGCACCGGCGCGCCCGAAGGTCCGGTAATGTTGTGCCGACTGATTTCATTGGCCAGCGCAGCCACCTGCATGAGCGTCAGTTCGCGCGACAGCACCATGACGTCGGCAAACGAAGCATAGAATTCGATGGCATCGAGGTTGGTGATGTTGGCCTGGGTGGAAATGTGCACCGGCATACCCGTTTTCCGCGCGTAATTCATCACAGAAATATCGGAAGCGATGACGGCGTCGATGCCTGCCGCCTGGGCCGCATCCACGATCTTTTTCATCAGGGAAATATCGTGGTCGTAAATGACGGTATTGAGCGTGAGGTAGGATTTCACCGCGTGGCTTTTGCACAAGGCGGCAATATCGGGCAGGTCATCTGTCGTAAAATTATGGGAAGAGCGGGTGCGCATGTTGAGTTGCTCCACGCCGAAATAGATCGAATCGGCGCCCGCCTGAATGGCGGCTGTGAGCGATTCGAATGAGCCCGCGGGCGCCAGCAACTCCGGTTGTTGTATGGAATTCATAAAAAAGAGGGTCGCAAATTTTCGCAAAAATCAGGATACACGCGCAGCCGGCAGATGACATTTCTCATCTTTTGGATTGATACAAATCGCCGGTTTTCCGCCGGAATTTCCACCAAAATTGCACCCATGAAAAACTTCCTCACGTGGACGCCCCGGATCGTTCTGATCGCCTATTCAATTTTTATTTCCGTTTTCGCTTTGGATGCTTTCAGCGAAGAAGGTTCTTTTTTTCACCGGCTCGGTGATTTCCTGATGCACCTCGCGCCTTCTGTTGTTGTATTGCTGATGCTGTTTCTCGCCTGGCGTTTTCCGCTGATCGGCGGTTTGTTCGTTATGATTCTGGGGATGATTTTCACGATTTATTTTCATACCAACCGCACGTTTTCGTATTTTATGATGATTTCGGCGCCGTTGTTTGTGGCGGGGTTGTTGTTTATTTTTTCGCATGCATTTATTGAGAAGAGCGAACTCGTGTAGAAGATAAACTTTGATTTTGTTCGGCTTCGCCTCACGTGGAGAGGATGGGGACCTGGATTTTGCGGATTATGCGGATGAATATTGATTTTTGGGTGGCCTTACGGCCACTTCGTTTTGATTTTTATGGATTTTGGGTTCCGCCTCCGTAGTGTTACGATGGAATGCCTGTTTTTGACTATGATTTTATATGATTTATATGATGGCCATGATTACCACTCAATGAAATCATGGCCATCATACAAATCATATAAATCATAATCAAACAAGTGGCCGTAAGGCCACCCAAAAATCAATATTCATCCGCATAATCCGCAAAATCCAGGTCCCCATCCTCTCCTACGTGAGGCGAAGCCGAACAAAATCTCACTCCCCCATGACCGCCGTCATCATCCCTGATATCCAAACGCCTGACATTCGCGCTTTCATTTTAAGCACGAAA
>JAKQJD010000157.1 GCA_029561355.1 Bacteroidota bacterium
ACTGGACGTGGACTGGAAAAATGTGTCCGTCGAAATGGGGCCGCACGACAACGTGAAACTAGGCCCGCAATTTACCGGCGGAAGTAATTCGGTGAGAATGTACTGGGCGCCCTTGAGAAATGCGGGAGCCTCGGCCAGGCAAATGCTCATCGATGCAGCGGCTCAAGCCTGGGGCGTACCGGCAGGTGAAATCACTACCAAAGATGGCGTTTTATCTCATCCGAACGGGAAATCGGCCACGTACGGTGAAATGGCTGGCGCCGCTGCCACCGTTGCCGTTCCGAAAGAAGTGAAGTTAAAATCTCCCAAAGACTTTACCATTGTACGAAAGTCGAAGAAAAACACCGAAGGCCTGAAAATAGTAACAGGCCAGCCTCTTTTCGGACTGGACTATCGCCACGAAGGGATGAAAATTGCCATGATCGAGCATCCGCCCGCTTTTGGTATGAAACTCAAGTCGTTCGATGCATTTCAGGCGCTCAAAATGCCGGGTATTACGGATGTTTTCAGCCTCAAATTATATGAAGACGGTTTCGTGCAGGGCGGTTTCGATACGCGCACTTTCAACGATATTCTGGTAGTGGTGGGCAATACGACCTGGGAGGTGATGAATGCGCGCAAAAAACTGAAAACAACCTGGGAACCTATCAGCGAAACCAAAGAAACGGTGGCCGGTTGGCGGGGAGATAAAAAAGAAGTGGTTGTGCCTGCGGGGCTCGAAAGCACCAGCGCACAACTGGAAAAAATGGCCGAATATGCCAAAGGAACCGCGAAAGAATTAAGAAAAGACGGCGACCCGGAAACGGCTTTTAAAAACGCCGCTCAGATCATCGAACGCACCTATCATGCTCCCTTTCTGGCGCATAACTGCATGGAACCGATGAATTTTTTCGCCCATGTCACCGATGAAAATGCGCTTCTGGTAGGTCCCCTGCAAGCGCCCGGCTGGGTAGAAACCACGCTTTCAAAAATTCTAAATCTGCCGCCCGAAAAAATTGAAATTCAAATGACCCGTATGGGTGGAGGTTTCGGCCGCAGAGCCTACGGACATTACCTTACAGAAGCGGCGCTTATTTCCAAAAAAGTGAAGTCTCCCATCAAACTTATTTATACCCGGGAAGACGATATGACGTATGGCATATACCGCCCTATGTACACGGCGACCTATCGTGCGGCCCTCGATGCGAATAAAAATCTGATCGGTTTTCATGTAAAAGGAGGCGGTATCCCGGAGCACCCGATTCATGCCAACCGTTTCCCTGCCGGTGCAGTGGACAATTACCTGGCAGAAGGCTGGGAAATACCTTCCAATATTACCATCGGTGCATTCCGAGCGCCCCGTTCCAATTTTAATGCCGCCGCCGAACAATCTTTCCTCGATGAAGTGGCGGAAGCCATGGGCAAAGATCCATTCGATTTTCGCCTGGAATTATTGCAGCGCGCCAAAGCAAACCCTGTCGGTAAAAACAACGAATACGACGCCGACAGATATGCCGGACTTCTGGAATTGCTGAAAGAAAAATCGGGCTGGGGCAAGCCGGAAAACAGCAACAAAAACCGGGGTGTAGCGGCCTATTTCTGCCATAATTCCTATGCAGGCCATGTTGTGGACATGGTTTTACGAGACGGAGAACCATACGTCGAGCACGTCACGAGTGCCATCGACTGCGGGGTGGTTGTCAATCCCGATGCGGCTATCAACATGGTGCAGGGCGCTGTGGTTGATGGTATCGGAAACGCTTTGTACGGCGCTTTAACCCACCAGGACGGCGCTGCAGAACAAAGTAATTTTCATAATTATCGCATCATCCGCCACCACGAAGCACCCGGGGCTATAGACGTCCATTTCGTTCAAAACGATATCGACCCGACGGGCCTGGGCGAGCCGCCCTTCCCGCCTGTTTTCGGGGCGGTGGCAAACGCTTTGTACAAGGCAACTGGAAACCGGAAATACCGGCAGCCGTTTACGGTGGAAACGCCTGGTTCGCAAGGGTGAATTTCTGATTCAACTACTGCGACAAAATTGAGTTGAGACCTTTTCTTTTGATTTCCGCATGCTCTTCGTCACAAGTAGCATTGTAGAATCATGTAAAAAAACAAATCATGCAAAAACGTAAAATAGGAAATAGCGGCCTGGAAGTATCCGCCCTGGGCCTGGGTTGTATGGGACTGAGTTTCGGCTACGGCCCCGCAACGGATAAACAGGATGCCATCCATTTGATCCGGAAAGCCTTCGAACTCGGTGTTACCTTTTTTGATACTGCCGAAGCATATGGCCCTTACACAAATGAAGAACTGTTGGGCGAAGCATTGGAGCCCTTCCGCAACGAGGTCGTGATTGCTACCAAATTCGGCTTCCGGGAAGGAAAAACGGCTTTGGGGCTGGACAGCCGTCCCGAGAACATCAGAAACGTTGCGGAAGCGGCGCTGAAACGTTTAAAAACGGATGTAATCGACCTGCTTTACCAGCACCGTGTAGACCCGAATGTTCCCATGGAAGATGTGGCAGGAACGGTAAAGGATTTGATCAGCGAAGGAAAAGTGAAATACTTCGGTCTGTCGGAAGCAGGCGTCTCCAGCATTCGCAAGGCACATGCCGTTCAGCCGGTATCCGCACTTCAAAGCGAATACTCCCTCTGGTGGCGGGAGCCGGAACAGGAGATTCTGCCGACCCTGGAAGAACTGGGGATCGGACTGGTGCCATTCAGCCCGCTCGGAAAAGGTTTTTTGACCGGCAAAATAGATGAGCATACCTCATTCGACCAAACGGATTTCAGGAACATCGTTCCCCGTTTTTCCGAAGACAACCGAAAAGCGAACCAGGCCTTGGTCGACCTGCTGGGCAACATCGCATCTGAATTGGGTGCAACTTCCGCACAAATAGCCCTTGCCTGGCTGCTGGCACAAAAACCCTGGATCGCTCCTATCCCGGGCACCACCAAACTGCACAGACTGGAAGAAAATGTCGGCGCTGCGGACATTACGCTGCGTGCCGGTGATCTTGAAAAAATCAACCAGGCCGTTTCGACAATTGAGGTGCAGGGCGCCCGATACCCGGAGCATTTGCAAAAAAACGTGGGACGGTAGGAGGTGAGGAGGTGAGTGATGCGGAATACTATCCCTATCGTGGTTTTCCAGGAAGTATTCAGGGCATCGACACTCAAATAATCAAGGAAAACACAAGGCATCTCAAATGAACCGTGCACACATCATCAAACAATTTTCCTGCTCCATACCGGCATCGGCAACGCCGGTTTATTCTCAAATCCTCACGGTTTTATTGTTTAATCACTTTCAAATCCCGGAAATAACCTTCCGTCCAGTTTCCTACCCAAAGACCGATAGCACCTGAATTATTTTCGCCGAGTTTCAAATCGTTCACGATCAAGGAAGGTTGATCGTTGTTATTCAAAAACAACCTGACTGTCGGGCCTTGTACTACTATTTTGATCGTTATCCATTCATTCAGGCCCATATCGGCATAGGATTCGTATTTTTCAGGCGACTCTTTCCGCAAGCGGTCAAATTTGTAATCGGGAAAGGAAAAATACTGTATCGAATGATTGCGCCTGATCTGGTCATCAGCCCGGCCGTTTGTCGGACGGAGGTAGATGCTTTCAAATTTAGTGTTACGTTCATCGATCCTGAATGCCACTCCGATAAATCCCCTCGCCCATTCTGGCGCATTTTTAGCGAGGCGGCTTAACACTTTTACCTCTATGGTTCCATACGGAAGGCTATTTCCCTGATAAATCCTTCCTGATCTTGCTCAAAAACTCGGGCGTAATGCCCAAATAGGAAGCGATTTGCACATTGGGCAGGCGGGAGGCAAGGTGAGGATATTGCTCCAGAAAATTCAGATAGCGCTGCTGTGCGGTGGAACTGATGTTTTGCAGTACACGGTTTTGCAGTTCGATATATTTGTTTTCTATGATGACTTTAAATATGCGATCCAGTTTGGGGATGTTGATATAGAGAAAATACAGATCCTGCTGTTCGATTTGTATGATTTCCGAAGATTCCACGGCTTCGATAAAAAAACCGCCGGGCTTTTTTGAATGAAAACTGCCGATGTCCGCAATCCAGTCGTTTTCTGCGGCAAATTGAATATTGTGCTCCATGCCCCGGTCATCTACCGCGTACATTTTGAAACAGCCTTTTACAATAAACGTGTAATGCCGGCAGATCAGGCCTTCCTGTAAAATCCATTGCCTGCGCTTGATATTTCGCTGCTTTGCCCTGGCCAGAATTAATCCCTGCTCCGTTTCCGTCAGTGGAAGGAATTTCTGGAAATGGTCAATGATGGATTGCATACTTTTTATTTAACCACAAGGGCACAAAATAAAGTCTGTGTATAGTGCCTTTGTGTCATAGTGGTTAAATAAAAAAATCCGGACACGCTTTAAGCCTTTTTTACATCCCTACCCTCTTTAACTGCCCCCCGCTCCGGCACCTTAATTCCAACCCGCTTCAGCATATCGATCAACACTGTACATACCAGGGTTACGATCACGATAGCGACCATGATTTCCCAGTGCAAGGTAGTTGTTTTAAAAACAGGGTGTAAAAACGGTACGTACACAATCAGCAGTTGCAGCGCAACAGTGAGTCCGATGGCGCCCCACATCTTTACGTTGGCAAATATGTCGGCAGAAAACAGAGAGCGATACATCGACCGGACGCAGAGGGCATTGCCCAGTTGCAGGAAGCACAGCGTGGTAAATACGGCCGTTTGCTGCGTCCTGACTTCGTAGCCTTCACGAGCCGTCCACCATTGGATACTGATGGTAGCGACGGTCAGAATAATGCCGGTTACCACGATTTGGCGAACCATTCCGCCGGCAAACAGGCTTTCCTTCGGGGGCCGGGGCGGGTGTTGCATAATGTCTTTTTCGGCGGGTTCGGCTACCAGCGCCAGACCTGGCAGGCCATCGGTCAGCAGGTTGATCCAGAGGATGTGGATGGGCAGCATGGGAATGGCGAAGCCGAGAATGGGTGCGAAAAAAATGGTCAGTATCTCGGCCAGGTTGCATGACAGGACGTAGAGGATGAATTTTTTGATGTTCTCGTAAATGCGCCGGCCTTCGCGCACGGCCTTGACGATGGTAGCAAAGTTGTCGTCGAGGAGGATCATATCCGCCGCTTCTTTCGATACGTCGGTGCCGGTGATGCCCATGGCCACGCCGATGTCCGACTGTTTCAGCGAGGGAGCATCGTTGACGCCGTCGCCGGTCATGGCCACGAACTCGCCCCGGTGCTGTAGCGACTTTACAATGTTCAGTTTTTGTTCGGGCGACACGCGGGCATACACCTGGATTGTTTTGGTGGCCTTGTTGAACGCTTTACTGTCCATTTTTTCCAGTTCGGCGCCGGTTTTTACGGCCTCCGAACCCGCTTCGATCATGCCCAGTCTTTCGGCGATGGCCGTGGCGGTGAGCGGCTGGTCGCCGGTGATCATGACGGTTTTAATACCGGCGGTTTTGCACTCCTCGATGGCCTTGATCACTTCCTTGCGGGGCGGGTCGATTTCGGCGACCATGCCCAGGAAGTCGAGGTCTTTTTCGTCTTCCGGTTTGATCTCCCCGGGTTTGTGGTCGAAGGTTTTATACGCAAAAAACAGCACGCGGAGTCCTTCGGCAGCCCATTCCTTGTTTTTGTCGAGCAACTCCTTCGACTGCTTTTTGTATTTTCCACCCAGCGCTTCCGCTATTTTTACCGGAGCGCCTTTCACCAGCAGGATCCATTTTTTGCCGTCTTTATGCAAAGTGCTCATACGCATTCGGTCGGAATCGAAAGGCAGTTTTTGCTCCAGTGGATATTTGGTGTCCGCATCTTTTTTGGTGTAACCGTTGTCGAGCGCGTATTGCACGAGCGCGGTTTCGGTCGAATCGCCCTGTATCTTCTTTTTCCCGGAAAAGTGCACCTCGTTGTTCACGATCATGGCATAATGCAGGAGTTCCTCCTGTCCTTCGGCGGCCTCCACCTTTTCCACCGTCATCACGTTTTGGGTCAGTGTGCCGGTCTTGTCGCTACAGATGTACGTGACAGAGCCGAGGGTTTCCACAGCCGGCAAATTGCGCATCAGGGCTTTTTGTTTTACCAGCCGGCCGGCGCCCTGTGCCAGCGCGAGGGTAATGATGGCCGGCAGCGCTTCGGGCAGGGCGGCTACAGCCAGCGACAGGGCGGTAAGGAACATTTGAAACGGCGGCTCTCCGCGCCAGAGTCCGAAGCCGAATACGAATATGCAAATGCCGATGACGGCTACAGCAAGTTGTTTGCTGAATTTGGCGAGGCGTTTTTGCAGGGGCGTTTTTTGTGGTTCCGTTTCCAGCATACCCGCAATCTTGCCGAGTTCGGTTTCCATGCCCGTGGCAGTTACCACGGCCAGTCCGGAGCCATTGCTGACGGCGGTTCCTTTAAACACCATGTTCTGCCGGTCGCCGGGCACCAGGTTTTCGCCCTTGACAGGGTCTATGATTTTTTCAATGGAATGGCTTTCGCCGGTGAGGGAAGTTTCGTTTGTTTTCAGGGCATTCACTTCGATCAGACGGGCGTCTGCCGGGATCATGGCGCCCGCTTCGAGCAGGATGATGTCGCCGGGAACTACCTCGGCTACTTCCACTTTCACATGTTCCTTGTCGCGCAGCACCATGGCATGTTGCGGCGACATTTTGCGCAGCATCCGGATCGATTCTTCGGCCCTGTATTCCTGCGAATATCCCATCCATGCATTGCCGATGATGATGGCGATGATCACGTAGGCGTCGGTGTGTTCGCCCACCACAAACGACACCACGGCTGCAATGATCAGGATCAGGATCATCACGTCCATGAACTGCGATAGCAGGATGGAGAATTTACTTCTTTGCTTGGCCTCCTGCAAGGCGTTGGGACCGTACTGCTTTTGCAGCGCCGGTATGTCCTGCTTTCGCAGGCCCGAAGCGGAGGTTTTGAAATGACGGAGCACCTCGTCGGCGTCGATCTGGTAGTATGATGGTTTTTTCATCTGTTTTTTACGGCTATGGGCTTCGGATGTGGTTCGCATGCTTATTATACGTTGCGTGTGGGTCGATTGGTCGGACAATGTGGCACAAAAGGGGAATATAGGGTGTTTTTTTTAGATCGGGCGGGTGTTGTTAGGGCGGGTGGGTGATTTGAGGCATGTATTTACGAAAGCACGGCATCTTTGAATGCAATCGGTATATCTAATTACGCAAGCGGCACTTGTTCGAATGCAATCGGATCATGTAATTACGCAAGCGCGGCCTGTTAAAATCGTCCTGCTTTGTCTTGCACTGCACACTCGAACGCCCGCCTTTTTTCTTGTTCATATGGTACGTTTTCATGAGTTCGTACATGGCTTTGGCCGATGCCGAACCACTGCGTGCCGCGCCGCCCGCCAGATGATAAATACCGACGCGCCCGTATAAAATTCGTAGTAGGCCAGCATGCGGTTCATGGTACAAAAAAATTTATTGCTAATTTGCCGCTTGTAAAAAATTAATCTGTAAGAGTAAATCGAATTTTTCAATCTATTTGACCATGGGAATAACACTTAAAACACATAAGATGCTTTGGGGGCGTTCGGGAAATAAATGTGCGATCTGCAAGACGGATTTGGCAGAAGATATTTCTGAAAGTGATGACTATTCCATTCTTGGAGAAGAGGCCCATATAGTCGCCAAGGAAGAGAATGGACCAAGAGGGAAGTCTTCACTGTCATATGAGCAAAGAGATAAATATTCAAATCTATTACTTCTTTGCCAGAAACATCATAAAATTATTGATGATCATGAAGATCAATATTCTGTTGACAAACTTCTTGAAATTAAAGAGGATCATATAAAATGGGTAAAATCCAGCCTTAAACCTGATGAAGAAAAACAAAAAGATGATGAAATATATGCAACTTACGTTGAAGAATTCATTAAGATGGCAGATATTGACAACTGGGACGATTGGAGTTCATACGTTTTGTCATCTGGACATCCTCAAATTTTTAAAGATCAATTTGAAAATTTACATAAACTAAATGAATATCTTTTATCACGAATTTGGCCCAAAAGATATCAAGACTTAGAATTTAGTTTCCATAATTTCAGATTAGTATTAAATGACTTTTTAAGAGTCCTCTCTAAACATCTGGATATGCTAGATAATGAGCGTTACTGCACCAAAAGATTTTACAAGAGTAAAAATGAGGACTTATTACAAGAGGAATATGATTTACTGCTTAAAAAGTATAATTATCACGTAAATCTTGTTGAAGATTTAATGTGTGAATTAACAAGAAGTGCAAACTTTGTAATAGTAAATATTAAATATTATTTATCTTCTTCATTTAGAATTAAAGAAGGCCTACTTTTAATTACAACAGGTCCAGGAATCGATTTACGCTGGACTACAATTCGTTTAGAATATGCTTCAAAATCATTAGACGATATACAATACAAAGGGTTAAAAAACTTTATGACTTCAAGAGAAGACGTATTTCATTTTGGGAGTGGGGTTAGCGAAGATTATTTTTGGGGCGAATGGCGTCAGTGAATATTGTTTATTTTTCGCCTCAACTCCCCGCTGCCATCACCTCCTCCCCTACTACAACCGTGTCCGTCTGAATCACATGTACATCCATTTGTTCATCCCCTATGGTCAGATGAAAAAGCCAGACGTTTTGCAAAGTATCCAGGGCGACAGGTGGAAATTCATCTATATCGGATTGAAATGCCTTGGCAAATGTTTTAACTTTCAAATTAGGAACATATCCACCGGAAGCCAGGTCTTCCTGCCACAAAGAGCAGGCTGTTCGCAACGTGGCCGCTTCCTTTTGGCAGATGTAAGTGCCGCCCTGAAAATCTGTGATAAAGGTGTATGTAGACATCCTTAAAAGCCTTTGTGTTTCTGTGAGTGGTTTTCTCCGCTAAAGTCTTTTTTACTTCGCAGTCTTTCCAGCAGTTTTCGGAGTTTTTTTATGTACTCTTTGTCTTCCGGAGTTTTATTGGGTTTTCGATCCCATTGATCATATTCCTCCCTGACTTTCTGATACTCTTGTTCGGCCTGTTCACGCGCTTTAGGATTCGAGTGTTTGCCGTTTTTGCCTGAATTTTTCTCCATTTTCAACTCATATGCAGGTTGATAGTACACAGGAACAGCAATGGACAAAAAAGCAATAATTACGGCTAAGGCCAGGAATTTACCTGAAAAAGAAAAAGGTTTGGGTTTAGCGAGTGTTTGCATAAATGGCGGATTGAAGGTACAAATATATATATTTCAGACACTTCGTTGCTCCAACCACTCCCCACTTTTATAACAAACCGACATCCTGTTTTATCTCTCCCCTACCATGGCACACGTTTTTTACAGTCTCCTGAAAAAAACTAGCCATGAACGAGCATCAAGAAAACACCCCCGATCAAAAAGAAGGTATTCAAAAACAATTCAGTGAAACGGCAGCGTTTGACACTGTAGAAGAGGCCCGTCAATTTTTCCGGGTAGCACGCGAACGTATGCTGGACGTCAATAATTGGCAACATATATCCGACGGATTGAGCAGTACTTTTCTGCTGCGCAATGCACATGGGGAGCCGGTGGGGCATCGTTTGCCCGAAGTGGGAGATTATATGCAGATCGACATTCCCGGCCCGGGGCCGCAGGCCGGCGACGGGCACGATTGGGTGCGTGTAGAAGCCGTGGAAGACAACCAAAGCGCTACGGCCGATGAAATGATGTTGATGCGGGTGCGACCTGCAGCCAGTCCGCTAAACCTGCAAGGCGAGGTGGCGCATTTTCTGGATGACCGGGCAACCAGTACGTTCGTGGTGTTTCGTATCGGAAGCCGCGTGACTGCGGAAGTATTCGGCAGCGACGAGGTTGCCAATACGGAATCTAGCAGTCTTCTGGATAAAGTGCGAAATGTGGCGACTGCGGTAGCCGCCTGGCTCGGATTCTCGGATGTCCAGTGGAATAACCTGGTGAAGGCGGTTGTGGCGCAATAGCGATAAGCGAAATTGTGTAATCGTACCCCATTTCGCTCAGATAGTTAGGCCGATTTAAAAAACTGACTATCAGGCTTCAGGAACTTGTTAAGTCATCCGATGACTTCGAGTCATCGGATGACTTAACAGGTTCCTGAAGCCGATAGTCAATTAAAACCACAAGCCCAATGAAGAAAACTCTCTTCATCGTTTGTATAGCAGCACTGTTGTACAGTTGCAATGGCGCCGACCAAAAACAATATGATACTGCCATGAAAGCCGAAAACAAAGTTGAATTCATCAACCCGGACGGATTGCATAAAAATCCTGCCTATTCGCAAGTGGCTGTTGTGAGCGGGCATTACAGGACTGTTTATATCGGCGGACAAAACGCTGTCGACAAAGACGGCAACCTCGTAGGAAAAGGCAATATCGAAGAACAGGCCAAACAGATTTTGTCCAACCTTCAAACAGCGCTCAAGGCAGGTGGTGCAAGCCTCGAAAACGTAATTAAATGGAATGTTTACATCGCCAAAGGTCAATCGGCCGAACTGGCACTGAAAGCATTTCAGGAGCCTTTAAAAACGCTGAAAAACCCGCCTTTGATCACGGGGATTTTTGTAGAAGCGCTTGCCAATCCTGATTACCTCCTGGAAATGGAGGCTATTGCTATTGTGCCCGGAGAATAATGGTCACCTTAAATGATCGACCGTTCTACCGTCCACTCCCCTCTTGCCATACCATATTTGATCACTGCCTGATCCCTGAAATTCAGCGTCTGCCCGTCTGCCCGCACAGTATCCAGTAGCGAAAGGTGGAGGGTATGGATCAGCCAACCCGGCAGTTGAGGTTCCATTTTTTGCAGAATACCTTCCGGTTCGAAACCATTATCAGGAGTGGAATACACGGCGGCATAACCGAAATTGACGTCTACCGCAGGCGACCACGGCGCATCGCCGATAAGCGGGCTGACGACTGTGTAGCATTGCTGCTCCAGCGCACGCGCACGGGCGCCTACGTGTACACGGGTTGCGCCGCGCAAGGTTTCGGTACAACTGGGCGCCAGTAAAACCTGCGCCTCTGCCCCGCACAGCAGCGCCGCACCCACGGGAAATTCCACGTCGTAACAAATCTGTATACCGAAACAGCCCCAGTCAGCCTCGAAAACAGTCAGGTGTGGCCCGGAAGTCTGCACGTTCCAGGATTCCAGTTCAAAACGGGTCATAAAAAACTTGTCCTGCCAGCCCACGCGCCCCTTCGGACCGAATACGAAGCAGCGGTTGACCACTATGTTACCTTCCTGCACCGGAAAACTCGGCGCTGCGATAACCACTCCGTACTGTTGCGCCAGGCCAGAAAAAACGGTACAAAAATCATCACGCAGGCTTTCCATTTCCTGCAATTGCAGGCCCAGATCAGTTTGAATTTCTTTTCGGAACAGGCTCACCAGTTCCATGGAGCCGTATTCGGGGAACAACAGCAATTGAGCGCCCCGGCCTGCGGCTTCTTGCACCCAGGATGCTGTATGTACCGCCCAGGCGGAGAAATCGGCATGGTAGGTGACGGGATATTGTGCGGTTGCGACGGTGACATTCATGGTGTGAGATCGGGGATGATAGTGAGGGGATTATTTTTTTGATTTGTTCGGCTCCGCCGATTATGGGGAAGATGGGGACGCGGATTATGCGGATTATGCGGATTATGCGGATTAAAATTGATTTTAGTGGCCTGGCGGCCACGGATCCTCGACTATGATTTTAGTATGATTTATATGATGGCCATGATTCCTTCCGATGCAAATCATGGCCATCATATAAATCATACTAAAATCATGGTCAACGATAAAAAGAAGTGGCCGTCAGGCCACTAAAGAAAAATCAATTTTAATCCGCAAAATCCGCCGAATCCGCGTCCCCAACATCCTCAAGATCGGCGGAGCCGATAT
Organism: Bacteroidota bacterium; assembly: GCA_029561355.1. Classification (GTDB taxonomy): domain Bacteria; phylum Bacteroidota; class Bacteroidia; order Chitinophagales; family Saprospiraceae; genus M3007. The sequence goes on from JAKQJD010000157.1 coordinate 11,920, forward strand.
CACCAACCCTAATCCAAACCCCGGATCCAGTAAATCATCGTCTTGGTTGTCGAAATCGTTTCCCCCAGATCAGGCCAGGAGAATTCAGTGTTCAGTTCGGGCACCTTGCGGTAGCCCCTCCCGGTCCAGAAATCGTCCAGCGGCCGATAATATGCCGGACGCAGCGGATGATTGTCGGGGCGTTGCACGCCGCAGAAACTCGTAAACTTAAACGTGCCGAACTGCGCTGCGTGCGCTTCCCGCTCGTCAAAAAAACGATGCCCCAATCCCAGACCACGGTAAGCAGGCAAGAGAATGCTTTCTCCGAAATAAAATACCTCCGACAAGTCGAAACCGGCTTTCAGGAAAGGCGCCTGCACTTCTTCCGTTTCATCGGCCAGGGGAATACAGGTGGTAGCGCCCACCATTTGAGTGCCGTCGAATACTGCAAACAACAGCGAGCGTTCCGACTGCGCGTAGATGCGCAGGTACGCGCGTTCATATTCCAGCGTGCCTTCGTAGAGATAAGGGAAATCGTAAAAAACAGCGATGCGCAAGGCCGCCAGCGGCTCGAATACGCTTTCGATGGCCGTTCCCCGGTAGTGTTCGAAGTGCAGCGGCATATCAGGCAGACACCAATTGAATCCACAACGGGAGGTTGTAGTAGGTGGTTACCCGCGTGATTTTGCCATCGGCTACTTCCAGAAAAGCGCCGGCAGGCAACACGTAGCGTTGTCCTTTAGCAGGCACCAGGTCGCCGTCGGTCTTTTTGTAAATGCCGTTTACGGTAAATTCCGTTGCGATGCGCCGGCCTGACGGCTCTGTGAAAAACACCATATCAGTCAGTTGTTCTTCGTAGCATTCATCCATGTGCTGCAGGAATTCGCGGTATAGTGGCAGACCAATACGCGGGTCTCCCTGGTTCACTTCATGGCGAATGTCTTCACTCAGGAGCGAGAGCATACCTTCCCAGTTTTGGGTGTTGAAATGGTGGTAATATTGCTGGACAGTATCTAGTGCGTTCATGGGCGTAAAGGTATTGAAAGAAATATTTTTGCGCGAAGGCCCTGGTGAAGCGCCGCCAAAATTTACCCTTTTTTACGCTCCCAGTGCCTTCTTCATCGGTTTGATATCCGGTTCGCGCCCCCGAAAGGCTTTATACATTGCCCCGTAATCCTGCGTATTGCCACGAGAAAGAATCATTTTTCGGAAATGCGCTCCATTCGCACGGGTCAGTCCTCCGTTTTCTTCAAACCAGGCATAGGCATCTTCCGACAGCATTTTCGTCCATTGGTAGGAGTAATAAGCGGCCGAATAGCCGTTGCCCCAGATGTGCAGAAAGTACGTGGACCGGTATCGGGGCGGCACCTGCAAGTCTTCGAGGCCCGTGCTTCGCAGCACCTGATTTTCGAAGGCCTCCACATCTGTTACGGCTGCACCCGGCGTCAGTTTGTGCCATTGCAAATCCAGTTGAGCGGCCTCCACAGCCTCCGTCATGTCGTATCCGGCGCGGAAAGAAGCGGCTTTTCGAATTTTATCCAGCAGGTCCGGCGGCATCGGATGGCCGGTTTCCCAATGCACGGCATAGTTACTCAGGATTTTCGGATGCAGGGCCCAATGTTCATTGAACTGGGAGGGCAGTTCCACAAAATCACGCGCGGTGTTGGCGCCCGAAAGGCTGACGTATTGCTGCTCGGCAAACAGGCCGTGCAAAGCATGCCCGAACTCATGAAACAGCGTAATGACGTCATCAAAACTGATCAGCGCGGGCTCGCCGGGTGCGGGTTTGGTATAATTGCACACGTTGGCAATGACAGGTTGTGTACCGAGGAGGTAGGACTGGTCCACGAGGTTGATCATCCATGCACCGCCAAACTTGTTGTCGCGTTTAAAAAAGTCGGTATAAAACAGCGCGAAAGGTTTGCCGTTTTGGTCGATCACTTCAAATACCTGTACGTCCGGATGGTATACCGGCAAGTCGGTACGTTCCTCAAAGGAAAGTCCGTACAACTCGTGCGCAGCGTAAAAAACGCCATTTTTAAGGACTTTCCAGAGTTCGAAATAAGGTTTGACCTCGGATTCGTCCATATCGTACCTGGCTTTCCGCACCTGTTCGGCATAAAAATCCCAGTCCCAGGGTTGCAGATCCGCTCCGGCATGCTGCGCCTCCATCCGGGCTTTAACGGCAACGGCTTCTTCGGCGGTTTTGGCGGCGAGCAACGGCATCAGGCCGGCAAAGAACCGGTCGACGGCCTCCGGCGTTTCAGCCATCTGGTCCTGAAGTTTCCAGGCAGCGTAATTCGGAAAACCCATCAGCGCGGCCCGTTCGGCGCGGAGGGCTGCCAGCCGGAGAATAGTGGCGCGGGTGTCTGCCGCATCGCCGCGTTCGGCGCGGTTGCAGGAGGCCTCGTAAAGGCGGCGGCGCACCTCCCTGTTGTTCAGCGATGCAAGCACAGGCTGCTGGGTGGTGTTATGCAGCGGTAAAAGCCATTGGCCGGCCAGTCCTTTGGCTTTGGCGTTGTCGGCAAAAGCGGCCTTGTCAGATTCCGATAGTCCGTCCAGTTCCGCCTCGTTTTCGATCACAAATGCGTTGGTTTTGGCGCCATCGACCAGTTGATTGGAAAAACGGGCGCTCAACTGGGCGTCCTCCTCGTTCAGTATTTTTAGTTTGGCCTTGTCGGCATCATGCAAATTGGCGCCCGAAAGCACAAAATTGCGGTACGTTACATCGAGCAGTCGCTGTGATTCGGAGTCAAGTTGCAGGGTGTCGCGCCGGTCGTAAACAGATTTCACGCGTACGAACAACCGGTCATTTAGAAAGATCGCATCGTGGTTGGCGGATATTTTGGAAGCCATTTCTTCCTGTAATTCCTGCAGGTAATCGCTGGTATTGGCTGCGGATACGGCATAAAAAACATTGGTCACCCGTGTCAGCAACTGCCCCGATCGTTCAAGCGCCACCAGGGTATTTTCAAAAGTAGGCTCATCCGGATTGCTGGCGATTTCCTCGATTTCCAGCAGTTTCAGGCGCATACCCTCTTCCAGTGCGGGCTGGTAATCCGTGTCTTTTATTTTGTCGAAGGGAGGCGCCTGGTAAGGCAGTGTGCTGGGGGTAGCAAAAGGATTTTCCAGTGTAAACGAGGCAGTTTGGGCAGTAGTTTGCATAAAAGATTTATGATTGTGATAGCCGATTACAGGATGTAGGATTGGCCGGCAAGGTACTGAATCCGGTAATTATTAATCTTGTTCGGCCATTGCAAATCAAAAGAACGTCTATCTACCATCTATTCCACCCATGCATAGTGACCGGAAATATTCGTCGTCGTTACTTCCTTTAGCTATTTCTGTGTCACCTTCACTTCCACCCGCTGATTTATGCGGTCGGCTTCCCTCGAAATAGCATCGACGTGCGGCCGGGTTTTTCCATAGCCTCTGTAAGTGAGCCGGTTGGCAGCGACCCCGTTGTCCGTCAGGAATAGTTTCACGGCACGTGCCCGGTTTCTGGACAGTTCGTTGGCGAAACGATCGTTGGGCCGCAGGTTGGTATGGCCGCCTACCTCGATTTTCAGGCCGGGATGTTTGTTCATGAACGTAGCCAGCGCAAGAAGCGTGCGGTACGAAGCAGTGTCGAGCCGGTAGTCGTTGGCCTTGAAAAATACGTGACCGAGTTCGAGGATATTCCCAATATGCAGATCGTCAATTTCAGGATCGTGGCCGGCTTCGAAAACGTTTTTAGGCGGGGAAGTAGTTTGAGTCACCGGAGGTGTGGTCGCCTGAGTTTTCGGTTGTACCGCGGGTTTGCGTTTTACCGGCGCAGGCTTCGTCGGTTCCGGTTTCGGTCCGAATTCGATCACGATCCTGGCGCTGAAATAGGCATGGCTGCCATCAAAAGCCAGGCTGACAACTTCGGCAAGAATCGTGTTGGTGACGTTGGTAAAAAAGTAATCCGTCACGTCGTACGTATAAATTCTGTTGTACATAAAACCGCTCACGCTGCGGAACAAAAACCATTCGTCGTACCCGTCTTTCAGTTTTCCGTCGCGCTTGTCGACACTTACCAGCCGCTTGTTGATGTAAATGCGCGCTACATCGTCGCAATTGACCTCCAGGGTGATTTTTTTAACAGGATCTGCGCCCAGAGCCACGTTCCTGCGAAACTGGTAGGTTTCTCCTTCGCTGTCCGCCGTTCGGTTGCGCCAGATCGGTACGGAGCCCGGGATGATCTGCGACCGCCCGTTCGTTTCAGCTTCTACCGCCTTGAACGTTCCGCCGTAAAGCGGCGATGTGGCTGAGGCGATTTGCTCCGCCGATAAGGGGTATTCGCCGAAGTGCATCAGCCCGCTTACTTCCCAACTGATGTCGGTAACAATGGTCTGTGGCGGCTTGACGGTGCCCTGTTTTTCAGGATTTGGAATAAAGGCTGTTGATGCAAAAAATGCCACAGCGAAAAAGCACGCGGGAAAGCGTACCCGCATCATTTGTTTTTGTTTCATAAACTTTACTGTTTGAGTCCGGCCGTTTTACATGTACACTGGCGAAACAGGTAGCATGGGCTGACTTTCATTTTATTTATACTTTGAAATACAAAGTTATTTCAAACAGTTGAATAATATGGTACAAACACTCACATTGTTTTCATTTTAAATTACAAATAATTGAATGTCAATTATTTTATTCAATTTTTGTCAACACGATAGTTTGAAACTGGAAAAGCCGCGACCTTAGCCTGTACCGGCATTCGTATCACCATCAAGTTTCTAACTTTAAACATGAAAAAAACGATTTTCCTTCTTGCCTTTGTTCTGGTGCAATACAGCGCCTTCGCCCAATCTGTCTGGACGCTGGATAAAGCCCATTCCAAAATCGGATTTACGGTCACCCACCATATGATTTCGGAAGTTGACGGTTATTTTGCAGATTATGAAGGCTCTATAACGACTGCGAAAGAAGATTTTTCCGATGCCGTTTTTGAACTCACGATCAAAACCGCCAGCCTTACGACCAACTTCGAAATGCGCGACAACCACCTGAAAAGCGCGGACATTTTCGATGTGGAAAAATACCCGACAATCACTTTCAAAAGCACCAGCCTGATTCAAATTGCGGGAAATCGCTACAAATTGTCGGGCGACCTGACCATGAAGTCCACTACCCTGCCCATCGCACTGGATCTAACTATTGTCGGCCCGGGCAAAAACGACCGCGCAAAACGGTTTGAAATCGGCGTAAAAGGTATCGGCAGGTTGAGCCGGCTGGCTTTCGGCATCGGGCAAAATCTCAACACGTTCAGCGTCAGCGACGAGGTGGAATTGCGTATCCTGGGGGAATTTGACAAGCCTTATTGAGGAGTTGAAGGTGTCACAGGCCGAAACCGTTTTTACTTTTATTCCGGTTTTGCAAATGCCGGATTCGTCAGAAACGTCTCGTCGGTAAGCGTTTTTAAAAACGCCACCAGATCGGCCTTTTCTTCCGAAGTTAGTCCCAGCGGGCGTATCAAGGGACTTTTGTTCGGGTGCGGCTGTCCCCCGCTATCGTAATGCGCCACCACTGCTTCCAGGGTTGCCAGCGAGCCGTCGTGCATATATGGTGCTGTGACAGCCACATTTCGTAATCCCGGCACTTTAAACCGCGCACGGTCGCTTTCCAGTTCGGTCAGGCGGAACCGGCCGGGATCGGGGTAATTCGAATACAAGCCGTTGTTTTCAAACTGGTAATTCGTGAAATTGAAACCGTTATGGCATTTCGAACAATCGGTTTTATCCGAAAAAAACAAGTCCATTCCGCGTTGTTCGGCAGCGTTCAGTGCGTCTTGTCGGCCCTGAAAAAAATACCGGTCGTACCTGCTTTGCCCCGAGATCATCGTGCGTTCGAAGCAGGAAATAGCGCGGGTAATGACAAACGCATCCGGCAGGCGGTCGTAAGCCTCGCTGCTCATACGCCGGTAGGCGGTATCGCTCAATAAACGTTCGGCGATCAGTAAAATATTGAAATCGAACTCATTGTGTTCCTGAATGGGAACCAGTACCTGCATTTCCAGTGTAGGCACGCCACCCTCGCGGGTGAAATATGGATGGTAGACAATGTTTGCAAGCGACGGCGCATTGCGTACACCGGCTCGGCTGCCTACGCCAGGGCTGAAGGCTACTGTATCGCTGAATGCTCTGGACGGCAGGTGGCAGGAAGCACAGGATATCGTGCTGTCGCTGGACATGACGGGGTCGAAAAACAGTTTTTTACCCAGCGCCCAGCGCGCCGGAGTCAGTTCGTTACCTTCAGGAAACACCGGCTCCGGAAAGCCGGGAGGCACTGCCAGCAAGGGCTCCGGCCCGGCCAAAACGGGTTCCGACGGGTCTTTTCGACACGAGAAAACCAGCAGCGCGCAGCATAAAAGCATCCCCGCTTTTTTCATACCATTATTGGGTGATCACCAGTTTTTCAACTGCGACCGGCCGCTCGTTTTGCCATAACTGAACGATATACACGCCCGGCCCTACCCTGCTTTCCAAAGAGAAAGATGTGGTGCCGGCTGCTATCTGTTGGTTCCATACGGTTCTGCCGCTCAATTCTGTCAGGCTGAGCCGATAATTGAAACCCGTTGGAAGTGTCATCAACACCATTGCCTTTCCGACGGTAGCAGGATTGGGCGACAACCTGAAGGAGCCTTCAAATAGCGGATCCGTGGTTGCAGTTGTTTGTGCGCTGAAAACGACATGCCCCATGTTGTAGAGCAGGGTCGCCGCCTCGTCGATGGTGCCATGCGAGATGAGGCCTTGCGATACGTCTATTCCATCCAGCAACCGGGCATAGTCGGCGTTCAGGCGAATCGTTCGGTCGCCGTTGGGCTCTGTTGTGGCCGATACAGGTACGGTTGCACCCTTGTAGTTTTGGTCGCCCAGCCCATGCACTTCGAAAAGATTTTCGAAACCGGCGCCTGCAAGGCCTTCCATCGCCACAAAACGATAACCGCCGGCCCAGCCCCAATGCATCGAAGGGTTTTGCGGCGCCAACGGGTGGCTGGCAGGATAGGTGGAAGGATCGAGGTGGTTGTGTGCCTGGTCGACGCCGAAGAATAATGAAATCTCCTCCACGTTGGTAATACCGGGGTAATTACCGAGTTCGTACACGCTGTCCACACTTGGCCGGACCAGTAAATACACGTCGGTCATGTAGGTTTCCTGCCCTCCGTCGTGGGTAATCTTGATGTTTGAAAGATAGTATTCCAGCCGGGTGATTTGGTAATCATACGTTCCGGTGGAAACAGGTGTGTTCAAAGCAAAAGGTGCAGGGCCCAGTTTGGGCGACAGGATCAGGCGGAAATTTTGCGAATAGACGGCGGCACAAAAAGCAAAGAGGGGAAGGACGAGTAAAAATGCTTTTTTCATAGATTTTCCGGTTCGGCAGGTTCACGTTCCACGGTAATTGTACAATCGCCGATCAAAGCGGCCATAGCTCCGATTCCCGCCAGAACGGGTGCAAAAACGGCGCCCACCACTCCGAATGTCAGCGGGAACGACATGATTTCCTTACCATCTTTGTCGTGAATGCTGATTTTCCGAACGTTTCCTTCCTCGATCAGTTCCTTTACTTTTTTGATCAGGTTTTCGCCGTGGGCGGTAAATGATTCATTGTTGCTATTTTCCATGATTGATGTGTTTTGTGTTCCACGAATTTGCTACAAAGATATGACTCGGAAGTTCAAATGTGTGAATGATGTAACATTTATCACAATGGATGTAACGCCCCAGGAAAAGGAACGGATGACCTTTGCCTCACACACTTAATCAAACAATAATAAATATGACAAAACTTAAATTGTTGTTTCTCACAACATTTCTGTTCCTATATCTCACGCCGGCACACCTGGCAGCATCCGTACCAGTCCCAACCGCTGCTACATCGGGTATTCCTGCGCCAACGACGGTCAATACTACAGAACTGACCTCCCGCCTCGCTGAAATTAAGGCAATGGACAAATCCGGCATGAAAGCGTCGGAAAAAAAACAACTGCGAAAAGAGAAACGCTCGATCAAAAGTGAACTCCGGCAGGTCAAAGGGGGTGTTTACGTTTCGGCCGGTGCGCTCCTCGTTTTACTTATCATCCTGATTCTAGTGCTGTAAAGCATCAAACATGAACGAAAGCTCAGAAGTCGAAAAATCCAAATCGTTCATCACCGTAGAAATCATTGAGTATATCCCCAATGCTGTGGTGATCAAAACCATTTTAAAAAAATCGACCGGCAACATCAGCGTCATGTCTTTTGACAGCGGCGAGGGCCTGACGGAAAAAACAACGCCGTTCGACACCTTCGTCCAAATCATCGACGGTGACGCCGAGATTGTCATCAGCGGCAACTCCAATCTGCTGAAGACGGGTCAGTCGATCGTTATCCCGGCACATGCATCCAATTTGGTGAAGCCCAACGGGCGCTTCAAAATGATCCAGACCGTCATTAAAAGCGGATACGAATAGGTCAGTCACAACCTTAACCGGTTCTAAAAAATCAGACCATGAGTAAAGATAAAGGTTCGAAAAATCATAAAAAAGCCCCCGCAGACAAAACTGCCGGCAAGAGCAAACCCCAGTCGGATTACAAATCCGAAGGAAAGAGTAAAGACCCAGTCCTGGATGCCTTCACCCCAAAAAATGCTCCCAAATCCGGTGGAAACGGCAAATCCTGAACATTCCTTGTATACCCCTATTTGCTGGTCTGCTTCTGTAGACCCAAATAACAAACACATGATTTCAGCCTTTCTTATCCGACTGTCAAACCTTCACCGGTTTGACGGTCGGTTGTTTTTAACCACCTTCAATTGAAATAATATGAATCCGGAAAAAAAACTGGGCATCTGGATGGATCACGCCAGTGCGCACATCATCGCGTTTACGAGCGAACCGGTCGATTCCACGACCGTCGATTCTCAATTCACGCACCAGGAAAAAGAACAGAGCCTCAGTAAAAGCGAGCACCTGATGCACAACAAGGAGCAACACCAGCAAGCGGAATTCTATAAGAAACTGGGCGAAATCATAAAGAACTATGACGAGGTGCTGCTATTCGGACCAACCGACGCCAAGTCGGAATTGTACAATATCCTGCGCGAAGATCATCTTTTTGAAAACATCAAAATCGATATGCTGCAAACAGAAAAAATGACCGAAAAACAGGAGCAGATATTCGTAAAAAAACATTTTTCCCAACACTGAGTGTTGCCCGTTTTAGAAATTCGATCTGTCATTTTGGATAAAAAATAGTATTATTATATAATGCCTTAATTTAATAACATGGTTAATTAAAAACTTTGCACCGCTCTTATAATTTCGGCGTTTTTTCTATTCAATTTCGGCCTGGATGAGTCAACCCAAAGCCACTATTAATATCTATGTCCAAAGTGTTTTTATTATTAAAAGAATTTTAGTTAAATGTGTGATTAACATAAGTTAATTCAAGAATTGTGTAAGATTTCTCAGGATGAATGCGGCAACCTTTAGCCTACAAATTTGCTTCATCATCTAACATAATCTAATAATGAGAAACCTTGTACTTAACGTGCTAGTGCTATTTAGTTGCCTTTTAATCCCACATATAAATTTCGCACAGGCGCCCGATCTGGGAGCCGCTTCCAGTTTCGCCTTATTCTCTGCCGCAGGCGCTTTTTCCAATGATGGTTTGACAGTAGTT
>JAKQJD010000181.1 GCA_029561355.1 Bacteroidota bacterium
TTGGCCTGCGCTTTCAGGTCGCGGAATTGCATTTCACCCGTTTCACCCGCTTCTTTGAATCCGGCCGACAGCACCAGCACCGATACGATACCTTTTTTGCCGCAGTCTTTCATGAGCCCGGGCACGATATGGGCGGGCGTGACGATGATGGTCAGTTCGGGCGCCGAGGGCAGTTTGGAAATAGACGCATAGCATTTCAGCCCTTGCAGGGTGTCGTATTTCGGATTTACCGGGAAAATATCGCCCTTAAAACCGCCCGAAATCAGGTTGTGCAAAACGGCCTGGCCGATTTTGCCGGGTTTTTCGGTGGCCCCGATCAGAGCGATGGATTGGGGGCGGAAGAAGTGATCGAGGACTTTTTTCATGTGCAACGCGGATTTCGCGGATTTATAGCGGATTTACGCGGATTCCCCTCGTAGAGTATAGCTAATCAATGACTGTTTGGCGATGGATAAAGAAATAAAGTACCCTTTTTAGAAATGCAATCCGCGGAAATCCGCTTTACATCCGCGGAATCCGCGTTTCAGAATTTCCAGTACTTCGTCAAATAAGAAGCCGCCAGATGCAAGTGCATTTCATACGTTTCCCAGATGCGCATACCCGAAGAGGTGCCCGCTTCGTGGTGCGGCATACGCTCGCCGTTGACGCCTGCGATGAAATTGTGCACCAGTTTGGGCAGTTCTTCCGTGTCGTAGCCGCCTTCCAGCACGCCGAACATTTTGCCGCCGAAGGTATTGGCCAGCAGTTTTCCGACTTTGTAGTAAAAATTCGCGGAAGCGCGCAATTGCAGCAGCGGATCGAACTGGTGCGCATCGAAACCGGCCGAAATAGCCACCACGTCGGGGTTGAAATTATCGGCGGCGGGCAGCATATATTCCACGGCGTGTAGCAGGATGTCGTCGCCGCTGCCGGCCGGTAACGGGACGTTGAAAGTATATCCCTTTCCTTTGCCGGCGCCGATTTCGTGGGCCGCGCCGTTGCCGGGATATGCCGGGTATTGGTGCATCGACCAGTACAAAACCTTGTCGGAGTTGTAAAAAATATCCATCGTGCCGTCGCCGAGGTGCCCGTCAAAATCGAAGATGAGTACTTTTTTGCCCTGATTGGCGGCTAGTTGAGCGGCTACGGCTACATTGTTGAACAGGCAGAATCCGTGCGATTCCTCGGCAAAAGCGTGGTGGCCGGGCGGGCGCACGAGTGCAAAATCGCCGCGTTCCATGGCCATGATGGTGGCGCCTACGGCACAGGTGGCCGCTTTGAAACTGGCTGGGCCGACGATCGTATCGCCGTCGAGATTGAGGCTGTTTTCGCAGTGGCTGCGCACCAGTTCGATGTACGAGCGCGGGTGTACCAGATCCAGATACGCTTCGCCGTCGAGCAGCAGCGGCTCGGCAGGCAGGTCGCCGAAAGCGAGGAGGCGTTTCCGGTTTTCAGGGTGTGTGCCGTTATCGTGATCGAGGAAAATGGGGTGGGAGATGATTTTCATGTAGCAGGTGTAGAGGGAAACCCCGGTTTCCCTGGTATAAAACAATGGATCGTGGTGATATTCCCGACAAAGGTAAAAATGCGAAAATCACCGGCATGTGAAGAAAATCATTGCGGCGGGTGACATTGCAACGCGGATTTCGCGGATTCAATAGCGGATTTACGCAGATTTCCCTCGTATAGTTAAAGAGATTACAGATTTCAAAATGGCTACATGAGGAGTTTATATTGGCTTCCAGAATTGCATTGTTTTATAAAAATGTGCCTCATGTAAATCAAATAATCACATGAATCATAGTCAAAAATCTGCGTCGTCACCGTCATCCACGTAGCCATCGACTCTACGAGGGGAAATCCGCGTAAATCCGCTATTGCATCCGCGCAATCCGCGTTGCACTAGTTCATCACATCCACTTCCTTCACCAGATTCAGCAGCAATGCCAAGTCGTCGTAAAATTCCTTCACGATCTCAAAACTGACGTTGTTGTTGAACAGCGATGGCTCCAGCAAGTCGCGATCCTGCGTAAGTGCCAGGTAAATTTTATCACCGATAATGGAGAAATAGATCTCTTTTTGCCGGTTCGACTGCTGGAAGCGATGCCGGAACTGAAGGATAGCGCGCTGCATTTCCGCCGAAACGATATCCTTGATCCGGGCATCGGGGGTGGCATAAGTATCGAAAATGGCCTCGAATTCGGGCAGCACCACACCCTTGATGCGGCGGCCGCCTTCCAGATGAAAAGCGCGTTCGCTGCGGCTCAGGTATTTGCGGTAGGCATCGGGCAGCACCAGCACGCCGCCGTGCATGTCCCAGCGCTGGTAATCGGCAACGAGGAAAATGCCGCGGAACACATAATCGAGGCGGTTGCGTACGGACGAGAACTCGCGCACGCGCAGTTCGCAGGCTTCAAAAGGGGTTTCGCGCACCTGCCCTCGGATCAGATCCTCACCTGAATAGTCGTCGGCAGTCGTAAAAATGCGGCTTTCCAGAAAACTCGATGGCGGAATGCTGCCTTTCGGATCGTAACCATCGAAAGTAAAATTGACGTCGTTGTCGATAAAATCGAGCAGCAATTCCACGATACGTGGTTTGAATTCCTTAAAAAACACCTGCACCCGGAACACCAGGTATGCAATCCAGCAGCCGACCGGGATCAGTAGCATCAACGTGATAAAAAAGATGTTGAGGTAAACCTGAAGCGCCAGCACACCCGCCAGCAACAGCACCGAAACGAACAAAAGCCGCACCAGCCGCCGGCGCCGGAGTTCCATGTGGAGGAGTTCCGGGTGGATGCTCTGGTTGTAAAAAAGGCGGAAGTCGTGGTAGGCGGACTGCATAAGAGAGTGAGAGAAGTGAGAGGGTGAGAGAAGTGAGAGCCGACTTCGATTCCACCTGACTACGTTTGGCATTCGGAAACAGGATGTCAAGGGTAGTCAGGTGGAATCGAAGTCGGCTCTCACTTCTCTCACCCTCTCACCTCTCTCACTCTCTTACAGGTCGAATCCTTTTTGCTGCGAATACTCTTCAATATACCCGTCGATAAGCGAAACGAGCAAATCCTTCAGGTAGGAATTTTCGAGGCGGGCGATCACTTTCAGTTTCTCCAGTTTGCTGCGGTCGACAGCGACGGTGAGGCGTTTTTTGCCGGACTGTTCGTCGTTCACAATTTCCTGAACGTCAATGGTTTGACGGATCAGCGCATCCAGTCCGCTGCGCAGGGGCGAACGAAAAACATCGGATTTTCCGGCTTTCGATTTCCCGCTTTGGGTAACCGAGTCGGGCTGGTTGGCCTCGAATTTTTCAAGACTTTCTTCCAGCGCTTCCTGCAACAGCGAGTCGAGCCCGGAAGCAAAGTTTTTGTGCGCGTGTTTGCGCTCATGGGGCGTTTCCGGCACAGCAGTAGCATGGCCGCTCTGCTCCTCGGCATGGCTATTGTTGAATAGGTCATCCAACCCTTCGGAAAATCTTTTTTTACCCATTCGTGGTTATCAGTTATCTGTTATCCGTTATTAGTGCTGATAATCAGGTATTTGCAAATAACATGGCCGGAGAGCCGTGGATTTCACTTCTCAGGAGCCGGAGCCGTTGGAGATATTTGTTGTGCCACCGTTTGGCTTCCGATTCGCGCATCAATTTCCTTACTCAATTCCATATAATCGTGTGCGCCGGGGCTTTTCGGACTGTATTCGAAAATATCCTTGCGCTGTGCCGGCGCTTCCGCCAGGGCTACGTTGTCGCGTACGTATGTTTTAAACACCTTGTCGCCGAAGTATTTGTGGATCGTTTCCACCACGTCGCGGTTCAGCACCCGGCGGCTGTCGTACATGGTTGCGATTACGCCGGCCATGTCGAGTTGCTTGTTGAGGCGGAATTTCACCTTGTCGATCACCTGCTTGATTTTTGCAAGTCCCTGCACCGCCAGAAATTCCGTTTGCAGCGGGATCAGTACATAGCGGCTGCTGGTGAGCGCATTCAGCGTGAGCAAACCGAGCGAGGGCGGGCAATCGATAAAAACGTAATCGTAATCGTCAGACAATAAAGCCAGCAGTTCGCGCAGGATGTATTCGCGGCCGGCTTCGTTGATCAGTTCCATTTCCGCGCCCGACAGATCGAGGGAAGAGGTAATCACGTCCAGTCCCGGCCGGTGGGTATAGGGCGTCAAATCACCTTCGCCGCGCAAGGCTTCGTAAATTGTGATTTTTTGCCGCGGAATACCCAGCGAAATCGTCAGATTGGCCTGCGGATCCAGATCGATCAGCAATACCCGTTTGCCGAGTTCGACCATCGCGGCGCCTATATTAATAGTGCTGGTCGTTTTGCCGACCCCGCCTTTGTGGTTCAATAGAGAAACTACTATGCCCATATGCAACATTTAATGTTCCCGCAGGAAGGGGATAAAAGTACGGTTTTTTTTCAAACAATGGCGAGCCAACGCCGCCACTCCGCAATTTTCACAAGATTGTTTGAAATACTTCCTGCCTCAAATACCCTGCAAATATCTGATTTTCAGACACAAAAAGATCGTTTCAAAAAAAAAATGCTGCAAACGCAAAAAAAACTTTGACATTTTTTGTTTTTAAAAACTCTTTGTTTTAAGTTTGCATCGTCAAATACGCCAACAGTGAGTGCGAAACATTTGAAAAAATATATCCTTTAACCTAACCGAATTGTGTGTTCGGGAAGTAAACTTCCATATTATGATTAAGGAAGATAGAATTGATCTGAACGACCGTTTTATCCAGGCTTTTAAACTGCTGGAAGAACGGGGAGCCATTGTAAAAAATGACCGGGGCGGTAAAGGCGTCGGCGACGTGGCAGAAAAAGTGTTGGGCAATAAAGCCTATGGCCACATCATTCGGGCTTTTCTCAATCCGGACAGCAAACGTGTGATCGACTACGGGCAGGCGCAATCGTTTTGCCGCACCTATGATATTAATGAGGCCTGGCTGCTGCATGGTATCGGCAATCCGTTCGGATTCGACGCGCCCGGCGATGCACTTTCCGGCGATCGCAGTTTCAATACCGGCAACGGCAATATTCTCTTTACGACAGTAAGAGCTTTCGCCGGTACTACCCTTGGCGCTGATAATCAGGAAGACAACACCTATTTTTCTATTCCGGGTGTGTCGGGCGCGGGTTTGGTCGCCTTCCAGATCGATGGTAATTCCATGGACCCTGTGATTCGCCACGGCGATATTGTCGTCTGCAAATCTGTGGAAAACCTGAACGATATCCGCGACAACGAAATATACGCGGTGCGCTCCAATGGAAATGTCTGGGTGAAATACGTCCAGAAGATTTTCAATAACCGAGGACGCATCGTTCGGCTGAAAATGATCTCCGCCAATTACTTTGACAACGATCCTTTTGAAGAAGAAGTAAACGAAACGACCCGCCTCTACAAGGTCGTTCGTAAAATCTCGAACGTATAACGCCAAGAAATTCCTTCGTTCGAAGGAGAAAAACTATCCTGCTGTTTATTGTTTTCGGAGCCTCCCTGCGTAATTGCCGGAGAGGCTTTTTTTTGTTATTGGTTATTAGTTATCGGTTATTAGTTATCAGGGTGGTAAAGGGACCATCTGTACACTTGCCTGGTTACTCGTTTGAGTGGCGATATATTGATACAAATGGTCCCTTCACCAACCTAATAACTAATAACCGATAACCAATAACCCTCACTCAACACAAATGCCTGTCCACT
>JAKQJD010000218.1 GCA_029561355.1 Bacteroidota bacterium
ACCTACACCAAATATTACAAACGCTGGATGCACTGGGCCCGCACTTACGTGCAGGGCGACGGACAATTGCATCTGCCCACGGTAGCCGAACAACAACAACAGGAACAGCAACTCAAAGCCACGCGGGCGCTGGCGGAAGAACGCAGCGGCAACAGTGTGGGCTGGACTTTCCTCGGCCCGAAACGCACCTACGACACCGACGGCGTAACGGAGGTGACCTGGCAAACCAATATCTACTCCATCGATATTTCCCTGTCCGACCCAAACGTGCTCTATGCCGGTGGCGAATCGGGCGGCATCTGGAAAACAACCGATAAAGGCCTGAACTGGACGCTCCTGAGTGTCAATATCCTGCACAACGCTTTTGGTGCCGTAAAAATCCATCCTTCCGATCCAAATACCGCCTACGCCGCTACCGACGGAAAAATCATCAAAACCACCGACGGAGGCGCTACTTGGGCCACGGTGCACACGGAAACCGGCCTGTGGGTGAATGAATTCGCCATCCGTTCCGACGATCCGAACGTGGTGCTGGCCGCCAGCGACCAGGGTTTGCTGCGCACTACCGACGGCGGCGCCAACTGGACCAAACTGCACACCTCAAAAACCTGGACGGTGAAAACTAAACCCGGCGACCCGATGACCCTGTTTGCCGTGCGCAAAAACGGCAGCAGTTCGCAGTTTCTGGTGTCCACCAACGGCGGCACGTCGTTCACCGTTTCCAATACCGGCTGGTGGACGCCCGCCGCCGGCGAAACCATGACCGGCGCCATCATTGCCGTATGTCCTTCGAGTCCGTCCAAACTGTACGCTTACCTCTGCGGCGGCGGCTCCAACCTCAACGGATACGTCGGCGTGTTCGTGAGCAACAACAGCGGCGCCAGTTGGGCCAATACGAATCCGAACAATGCCATCGGCAACAGTCCCACGGACTACGTTATCCCTTCGCACACCAACCTGATGAGCAACAACGGCCTGGCGACCGGCTTCGATCAGGGATTTTACGATATGGCGATCATCGTCAATCCAAACAACGCCAACGAGTTGATTGCAGGCGGCACATCCTGGTTTAAAAGCACCAACGGCGGACAAACGTGGTCGGGCCTCGGCGGATACGTAGGCAGCCTCAGTTGGAGCCACCCGGATATCCAGGGGCTGGCAGCAGTCGGCAACGACCTGTGGATCGCTTCGGACGGCGGGCTGGATTATTCCACCAATTTCGGGGGCACCATAGCTGCACGTATGAACGGCATTTCGGGCTCCGATATGTGGGGTTTCGACAGCGGCTGGAACGAAGACGTGCTCGTCGGCGGCCGTTACCACAACGGCAACATGGCCTGGCACCAGGGTTTTCCGGCAGGGAAATTTTACCGGATGGGCGGCGCAGAATCGCCGACTGGCTACGTCAATCCCGGCGACGCGCGCAAAACCTATTTTTCAGATATCGGCGGCTATCGTCTCAACGGCGGTTTCGGCGACGGTGCAAGTGCATTTTCCGTGGGGCTTTTCCCTAATGAGAGTTATGCCTACTACGCCAATTCGGAAATGGCCTGGGACCCGCGCTGCTGGAACATCGTGTACATCGGCAATGAAAACAAACTCTGGAAAAGTACCGACGGCGGTACTTCGTACGAAGTGCTTCATGCTTTTCCGGGCGATGCCGACAACACTGTCTACGACATAGAAGTGAGCCGCTCCAATCCCGACGTCATTTATTGCAGCCAGTGGGACGGCTCAGACGACGCCATGTGGCGCTCTTCCGACGGCGGCCAGACCTGGGCGCAACTTGCCGGTCTGCCACTGCCCAACAACAACGACCGCGTAAAAATGGCCGTCAGCGCCGAAGACGAAGACATCCTCTGGGTGGCGGTCACCTACGGCAGCAATGGCAAAAAAATATACAAAACCACCGACGGCGGCCAGACCTGGACCAACCTGACGACCAGCATTCTGAACAACCTGACCATTTCCAATATCATGGCGCAGTACGGCACCGACGGCGGCATTTACCTCGGCACCACCGGCGGCGTGTTTTACCGCAACAATACCCTGACCGACTGGCAACCGTATAGTACCGACCTGCCAATGAGCGCCGAAACGAATCGCCTGAAACCGTTTTACCGCGACGGAAAAATTCGCAACGGCTGCTGGGGTTTCGGGGTGTGGGAAACGGATTTGTACGAACCTTCTCAGGTAATCGCGCAGCCGATCGCCAGCGCTTTGAACCCGCAGTGCCAGCGCGATACGGTCTTTTTTGACGATTACTCCGTGGTGAACCACACAGGCGCTATTTGGTCGTGGGAGTTCAGCCCGACGCCGCAGTATGTGAGCGCCACGAACGTCCGGAACCCCAAAGTCCTGTTCGGCGCAGCAGGCGACTACACTGCCACGATGACCCTGAACGGCAGTTACCAGAAATCGCTGACCATCAAAGTGGAAAACGGCTGCCAGGCCGATACGATTCCCGGAAATGCCGTATCGCTCGGCGGCAACACGCAGGAAGATTACGTGGCCCTGCCCGCTTTAAACCTGACTACCAACACTTTAACCGTTTCCTGCTGGATCAAGATCGACGGCATTCAAACCGACTACAGTTCCATTTTTATGCACGACGGCGACGCGGCGGGTTTCAACTTTGTGCCGGGCAACAACCACCTCGGCTACCACTGGGGCGAGGCCGGCGCCTGGTGGTGGGACAGCGGCCTGGAGGTGCCGCAACATGTGTGGACGCACGTAGCCATGGTCGTGGAACCCACCGGCGTGAGCGTTTATGTAAATGGAAAAAAATCCAAAAACGCATTCACCGCGCCTGCCATGAACCTCAATTCGGGTTTCCGTCTGGGCAATTACCACGGCTGGGGCGACCGCTACGTAAAAGGCGACATCGATGAAGTGTGTATTTTTGACAACTCGCTGACACAGAACGAGATCCGTGAACTCCAGCACTTGACAAAAGATCCCACGGCGTTTCCGAATCTGCTGGCGTATTACCAGTTCAATGAAATGAGCGGCCGTGCCCTCGATCGCGCCGGCTCCCGCCATGCGTCGCTGTCGGGCAACAGTATCGGCCGTAGTACGTCTACGGCCCCGGTCGGGAAAGGTGTGAGCGCACGCGGCACCGTCACTTCACTGGGCACGTACGTATTTGGAAATACCGGTTTGACGCTGGTTGTTCCTGCCGGCTCCACGCCCAACGGCGAACTTTGTGTGAGCCGTATCGACCAGGCGCCTGATCAATTACCCGACGCGAGCCCGCACAGCACGGGTTACTGGGTGGTGAATAATTACGGTTTGAACACCAGTTTTACCACGTTGAGTTCACTCCAGTTCAAAGGTTACGGCCCTATTCCCAACGGCGCGGCGGCAGCCGATTACAACCTGTACAAACGCGGCAGTTTTGCCGAAGGCGATACCTGGGGCAATGCCATCGATCAGGGTGATGCCGTGACGCCGGGCGCGAATGGCGCGGT
>JAKQJD010000237.1 GCA_029561355.1 Bacteroidota bacterium
CGCTGGTACGAAAAGATTTCGCTGACCTACTCTTCCCGGCTGGAAAATCAGTTCAGAACGGTTGATACCTTGCTTTTTACCCGAAAAACACTCGAAACCGCCCGTATGGGTATTCAGCACCAGGCCAGTACGGACTTCAATTTCAAGGTGTTCAAGTACATCAACATCGCGCCGCGCCTCGATTTCAAGGAAACCTGGTACCCGTACAGCAATGACAAACAACTACTCAACGAATCGCGGCTGTCGTACGATACGACGTTCATAAACGGTGAAATTGTGGACATTTCTGTCGACACCGCGAAGTCGCAGTTTGGCATCGACACCACGTTCCGGCGCTGGGGGTTCAATGCCATCCATGAATACAATGCCGGTATTTCGGTCAATACCGCCCTGTTTTTCACCAAACAGTTCAAACATGGCTGGTTCCGTGGCATCCGGCACACCATGAAACCCCTGGTGAGCGTCGGCTACGGGCCCGATTTTACCAATTCACGGTATTTCAAAACGGTATATACCGACCTGCGCCCGGCTTACAACGACACGTTGCGGTACAGCATTTTTGAAGACGCTGTTTTCGGCGGACCCAGCATCGGCGGGCGCGACGTGGCACTGAATTACACGCTCATCAACGTACTGGAAATCAAACACCGGACGCGCAACGACTCCTTGCCGGTCAAAAAGGTGCGTATTTTCGACAACCTCGGTTTCAGCGGCAATTACAGCCTCACCCGTGATACGCTGAAATGGAGCTTGATCAGCACGGGCGGCTTGTTCCGTTTTTTCAAGGGCATCGTCAACGTTACCTGGAATGCTACGTTCGATCCGTATATCGCCGACGCCAAAGGCAGGCGTATCAACCGGTACGCGCTGAATGAAAAAGGACGAATCGTACGCACCGTAGCACTGGGTTTTCAGGTGAATACCGGCTTCACCGTCAGCCAGTTGCGCGGTTATTTCGATAAAAAAAATACGGAGACGCCCAGTAACACGCCGCGCGCAGGCAGTACGCTTGCGAAAGACGACTTGCTGGGCTGGTTCGACAACTGGCGGATCAACCACCGTATTTCCTTCGACCGGCGCCTTAATCCGACCGGCTTCGGCACCGCGCGCGACACGTTCGTGATCGGAACGAACAACATCGGCGTGGCGGGCAGCATTCAACTCACGTCCAAGTGGTCGTTCGACATCAACAACATCAGTTACGACTTCCCGAGCAAAAGCCTGGTGTATCCCGATATCGGCATCACCCGCGACTTGCACTGCTGGCAACTCAGCCTG
>JAKQJD010000241.1 GCA_029561355.1 Bacteroidota bacterium
GCGTTGTCGGTTTGTCCGGTCGGGAAACGATACGGGTTGGGATCGAACGCCGCCTGGTATTCCCGCACCAGGTTTTTGTACTCCTTGTCAAAGGCCTCTACCCGGAAAGTACGGTCGTTTTTGGAGAGTTGGTAGTTCAGAATGAAATGATTGGCCAGTTCGAAACCGAGGTCGCGGTTCGTATACAGGTAATTTTTTTCTGGCGTCTGGTAAAACTGTCCCGTGGCGAATGATACCTGGCTGTACTGGCTGGTTTTGTATGCCAGCGAAAAACGTGGCGACGCGTTGTATTTATCCAGAATGCTGGTGTATTCGCCGCGCACGCCCAGGCGTACGGCCAGTTTGGTAGTGGCATAAAATTCCGCTTCTGCAAATGCGGCGGAGTAATTTTCCTGCAGGCGCGCTTCATAAACGCCGAACAGGTTGGTATTCAGGATGTTGTGGTATTCCACACCTGCCAGCACCGAGTTTTCCTGGTTTTTCCCCCAGAGGCGCTTCAGCACGGTACGGAGTTGGGAGCGTTCGTCTTTCCGGTCGCCCGGCGTTTCTCCAATTTTGATCTTGTCGATGTTATTACTGTAGGAAAATCCCGATTGCCAGATCCATTTACCTTCATCAAAAAACACTTTATAGGTGTTGTTGGTGAAAAAATTACGGTTGCGCAGCGAGAACAGGTAAATCTTGCCGCCGTCGTCGTAATTCGGCAGTCCGAGCGCATTGTCGCTGTCTGCGTAGGTGGCGTACATTTTCAAAACCGAATTTTTGGAGAGATTCTGATTGAACGTCAGCGAACTGCCAAATCCCTGTGGTGGCTTCACAAAATCGATGTTCGTCTTAATCAGTTTCAGAAAAGGCGTCAGGTTGGAGTAGTACAACTGCCCGGAAACGATGCCCTTGTGCGTATAACCCACGCCCACGCCTGCCAGATGCGCTACAATGTTTGTGCTGCTTTGGTCCGACACCTTGTCCTGCGTATCCAGCAACAACACCGACGACAACGCCTGACCGTACTGTGCCGAATATCCGCCCGTACTGAATGCCATTCCCTTGAACATAAACGGTGTAAAACGCCCGCGTTGCGGTACATCGGGCGTGCTGCTGAAATAGGGATTCTGCACGATCATGCCGTCGATAACGGTTTTTGTTTCGTAGGCAGCACCGCCGCGCACAAACAACCC
Source organism: Bacteroidota bacterium (assembly GCA_029561355.1). Classification (GTDB taxonomy): domain Bacteria; phylum Bacteroidota; class Bacteroidia; order Chitinophagales; family Saprospiraceae; genus M3007. Next base: position 1,179 of record JAKQJD010000241.1, read on the forward strand.
TTCCTGTTCCCCGACCCTGTTGGCGCCGGGCAGCAACTGCATCACCGCTGTAATATCCGCTCCGCCGCTGGCCGTCGTTACAATATCCATGGGACGCAGCATCACCATTCGTTTGCTGTCGGATGCCTCAAAAATGCCGGCAGTGATGGTGACCGCGTTGAGTTCGTTGAATGCGTCTTTCAATTTGAAATTGATCTCCATGGTGGAGCCGGAAATCAGAACGGGACGCATTTCAGTTTCATAGCCGATATAGGAAGCGGCTACCATCACGGAATCTTTTTTTCGTGTTCGGAAAGAGAAATGCCCGAGCGAATCGGAAGTGGCGCCATCGTAACTTCCACGAATGGAAATACTTGCGCCCACGAGCACCTCGCCTTTTCTGTCGGTCACCTTACCGGAAACAACGGTTTGTGCACCAACCGAATAAAGGCACAAAGTGAAAAATGCAAAAGGTAGAAGTAGGAGTTTCATGTTGCCTGCAATTGATTTGATGCAGCAAACATAGCCCTACAGGCAGCACGCACGAAAGGCTTTTCCGATAAACTGCGGGTTTACGGGGATAGAGTAAGGGAAACTCAGTGCGAAGTCCGAAAGCAGTGCGAAGTGTGAAAGCAGTGCGAAGTGCGAAAGCAGTGCGAAGTGCGAAGTCGACAGTGCGAAGTCAGGGAGCTTCGTAAATCAGTGCGCTACCACGACTTCGCACTTCGCACTGTCGACTTCGGACTTCTTAACCGGGACGATGTTTTTCAGTTTTTCCACCAGAAAATCCACTTCATCGCGGGTATTGTAGTGCGAAAACGAGAAACGAATGCTTTTTCGGGCCGGATCGGCGTTGATGGCTTCGAGCACGTGACTACCTTTTTCGGAGCCACTGGAGCAGGCGCTGCCGCCCGAGCAACTAATGCCGGCAATATCCAGGCTCAACAGCAACAGTTCGTTTTTGGGAGAGGGCGGGAAAGCCACACTCAAAACGGTATACAGGCTGGCGCCATCCAAATCACCGTTGAACTGAATATCTTCAAACTCCTGCAACAGCCTGTCTTTCAGGTAATTGCGAATATCTTTGATGTGGTTGGTACGCGATTCCATTTCACCGCAGGCCAGTTCCAGGGCTTTGGCCATGCCGATAATGCCGTATACGTTTTCTGTACCGCCGCGCATGTTGCGTTCCTGCGCGCCACCGTCGATGAAAGGTTTGATCGGCGTGTCAGGATTGATGTAGATAAAACCTACGCCTTTGGGGCCGTGGAATTTATGGGCTGCGCCGGAAAGGAAGTTGACCGGGATTTCCTGTACGTTGATTGGGAAGTGCCCGACCGTTTGCACGGTGTCGGAGTGAAACAACGCGCCGTATTGGCGGCACAGGCCGGAAACGCGGGCGATGTCGGTCATCGTACCGATTTCATTGTTGGCGTGCATCAGGGAAACCAGCGTTTTTTTACCACCCTGGTCGGCCAATGCTGTTTCAAGTGCTTCATAATCGATGCGACCGAGAGCATCTACAGGCAGCCACACTACTTCCACGCCTTTGGTTTTTTTCACCGTTTCGATGGCATGGGTACCGCAGTGGTGTTCTGTCGGGCTGCTGATAATACGTTGCACGCCCAGGTCGCGTACGGCGCATTTAATAGCCATGTTGTTGCTTTCCGTACCGCCGGAAGTAAAGAAAATTTCTCCCGTTCCGGCGCCGATACAGTGCGCCACTGTTTTGCGGGCGCTTTCAAGCGCAGCGCGTGCCGCACGACCTTCCGCGTGAATGGAAGAAGGGTTTCCATACAAATTACGCAATGCCGGCAGCATTGCGTCTATCACTTCTTCCGAGATGGCTGTGGTGGCGGCGTTGTCGAAATAGACTCTCATTTTATCTGGTTAATATCCTGAATGATCTTTTTGGCCAGGTTTTCTGCGACGACGATAGAACTGCTTTCCGAATAAACACGGATAATCGGTTCGGTGTTCGACGGGCGCAAATGTACCCATCCTTGCTCGAAGTCGATTTTTAATCCGTCTTCCGTATTGATTTGTTCATTCCGGTACTTTTCGCGCAGCGCGATAAAGATTTTTTCAAGGTCGATGTCGGCCGTACGCGCCAGTTTCGTTTTCGACATCTGGTAATCCGGATAGGTTTTCCGGATGGTGGAAATTTGTTTGCCTGCGTAGGATAAATGCGTCAGGAATAAAGCAATACCCACGAGCGCATCCCTACCGTAATGCAGTTCCGGCAGAATCACTCCGCCGTTTCCTTCTCCGCCGATCACGGCGTTTACAGCTTTCATTTTTTCCACTACGTTCACTTCACCTACGGCTGCGGCATGGTAGGTTCCACCGTATTTCACTGTTACATCGCGCAGGGCACGTGTACTGCTGAGGTTACTCACCGTATTGCCCGGTTTTTTCGACAACACGTAGTCGGCAACGGCAACGAGGGTGTATTCTTCGCCGAACAATTCGCCGTCCTCGCACATAAACACCAAACGGTCTACGTCCGGGTCCACAGCGATACCCAGTTGCGCTTTTTGCTGCCGCACTTCGGTCGACAACTGGCTCAAATGTTCTTTGAGCGGTTCGGGGTTGTGTGCGAACTGGCCATTCACTTCACCATTGATCAGGATAACCTGGCATCCCAGCGCCTCCAGCAACGGCGGCACGCTCAGTGCGCCGGTGGAATTGATGGCATCTACCACAATCCGGAAATTTTTGGCGCGAACGGATTCCACGTCCACCATGGAAAGGCCCAGAATAAGGTCGATATGTTTCTGAATGTAGGAATTATCCTGTGAGTAGGTACCCAGTTTATCTACCGTGGCGTACTCCACCGTGCCTGCGGACGACAGTTCGAGCACTTCTGCGCCGTCGGCTGCGCTGATAAATTCACCTTTATGATTCAGGAGTTTCAGGGCATTCCAGTCTTTCGGGTTGTGGCTGGCGGTCAAAATGATGCCTCCTCCGGCATTTTCAAGCGGTACGGCTATTTCGACGGTAGGTGTAGTGCTCAGGCCCAGGTCTACAACTGAAATACCCATTGCCTGGAGCGTATTCACCACCAGTGCGCTGGCGATCTGACCGGAAATCCTTCCGTCGCGACCGACCACTACTTTTTTAATACCCGTTTTGTTAATGATCCATTGCCCGAAGGCAGCCGTACTGGATACGATGTCTTCCGGGGTGAGGTTTTCGCCTGGACGTCCCCCAATGGTTCCGCGAAAACCGGAAATAGATTTAATAAGCGGCAAGATGAAGGAATTTAAATATCAGAAAATGTTCAATAGGTCCACGTGCCGCAAAGGTAAGCATAAGCTACGGCAACCTGTTGGTCATCTGCACGGCATATCCTATTCTTGTTTGACGGACAAGCCCAGCGCCTCATAGATTTTGTAATAAATAGCGGTGTTTTCGTAAGTTCCGCTGAATAATTGTTGTTGCGGGCCATAGGCATAAACCGGAACGTTTGTAGCCGTATGCACGTGGGTGGAAAAAGCGGGCATAAATTGTTTGCGGTTTGCGCTTTTGATCAAAGCCAGTCCGCCGCACTCGTGGTCGCCTGTTACGATGACCAGCGTTTCTCCATTGGAGGCCGCAAATTCGAGCGCTTTGGCAACGGTTTTATCAAAATCTTTCATTTCTGCCTTCAGCCAGTTGCGGTCGTTGGCATGACCGGCCCAGTCGATTTGGCTACCTTCTACCATGAGGAAAAAACCTTTCGGCGAACGTTTCTGCAAATAATTACAAACCACTTCCGTTGCATCCGGCATGTATTTGCGGCCTCCGGAAGCGGTGGGCGGCTCCCTTTCATGGGTAAATTGAAAAAACGGCGCCGAACCATCCAGCGGCAGTCTTCTGAAATTGGTTCCCGACCGCATCACATAACCCCTGTTACGCAAGGAGTCTTTCAAATTTAACTTGTCCGGGCGCTGGTTAAAAAGCGCTTCCCCGCCGCCGATAAAGCAGTCGAGATTGGTTTGGAGGTAATCCAGCGCGATTTCTTCGGTAAATGCCCTCAATTCCCGGTGTGCGATGAAACTCGCGGGTGTGGCGTGGGTAGCGGTGCACGCCACCACCATACCGGTGGCAAACCCTATGTGGTCCAGGTCTTCCAGAATGGTGGTGCAGGGCTCGTTATTGGGCGGCAACACACCGATAGCGCCGTTCGTGGTCTTTTCGCCGCAGGCAAATGCAGTAGCGCCGGCCGCCGAATCGGTGACCAGTTCGTCGAAAGAATAACTTTTATGAAAACCGATCACCGGAAATTTTTCGAATATACTATTACCGACACCTTGCCAGTACTCATGAGCCGACACCTGTGCCAGGCCCATGCCGTCGCCGATCAGCAGAATGATGTATTTAGGGCGATTTGCAAATTTAACTGCTTGTAAATCAACGGTTCCCTTGCGACCGGAAGCGCATCCGAAAATGATTAAAAAAACAGGCAGCAGAATTGACAACTTGTGCGTTATGCGTCTTGCCGGCCATTGCCGGCAAAAAATGCGGAACAATCGAGTTTCTCTTGACATAGACCTCATTATATTAAAACGCCGTCGCGCATTTCCAGACATCGATCCGACAAATCAGCGAGTTCTTTGTTGTGTGTGACAATAACGAATGCCTGGCCGTAGTCGTCGCGTAGTTGGCGGATCAGGCGATGCATATCCTGCGACGCTTCCGAATCGAGGTTTCCGGTCGGTTCGTCGGCAAAGATCAGGTCGGGTTGGTTGATCAGGGCGCGCGCTACGGCAACGCGTTGTTGTTCGCCACCCGAAAGTTGCGAAGGTTTGTGCGTCATGCGGTCAGAAAGCCCCAGATAACCCAGGAGTTCTTCGGCGCGCTGCCGAACCTGTTCGTCCGGTTTTTTTTGAATAAAACCGGGTATACAGACGTTTTCCAGTGCAGTGAACTCCGGCAGCAAATGATGAAATTGAAAGACGAATCCGATGTGGCGGTTACGAAATGCGGCCAATTGTCTGGCATTCAGCGATTTAATAAGTGTGTCGCTGATCATGAGTTGTCCCTCGTCTGCCAGATCGAGTGTACCCAGGATGTGCAGTAAAGTGCTTTTACCGGCGCCTGACTTGCCTACGATGCTGACAATCTCTCCGCGTTCGACGGCTATGTCGACTCCTTTGAGTATTTGCAGGGCGCCGTAGGATTTGTGAATGTGTTGGGCTTTTAATACCATGGGGCAAATGTCCGAAAAAGTTGTTGAGTTGGAGAAATGAAGTGGAAAACTCTGAGAAACTGTTTTAAAATCCAAGATTTTTCGACTCGGCAGGGATTTTAAAACAGTTTCTGAAAAATCGATCAGTTTGAACCGACTATGAAAATCCTGCAAATCTGCAATAAATTTCCATACCCGTTAAAAGACGGGGCAGCCATTGCCATCACCTACCTGGCAAAGGCTTTTGACGAACTCGGGCACGAGGTAACGCTGCTTTCTATGAACACCAGCAAACACTGGTTCGATACGGCGGGTTTACCACCCGATTTCGATCATTACAAGGGCTTACATACGGTTTATATCGACAACAGGATCCGGCCCTTGCCTGCTCTCAAAAACCTGTTTTCTGCGAGATCCTACCACATCGAACGGTTTGAAGACGCTGCATTTGCCGAAAAACTGCGTGAAATATTACAGGAAACTCCATTTGATATCGTTCAACTCGAATCGGTTTACCTGGCGCCCTATATTTCCGTCATCCGCAAATATTCATCCGCTGCAGTGGTGCTGCGCGCCCACAATGTCGAATACGAGATATGGGAACGCGTTGCCGCCAATTCGAATCCCCTGAAACGCTGGTACCTGAATAAAATTACTCCCCGCCTGAAACAGTACGAGGTAGCACACCTCAACAAATACGATCTGGTAGCAGGTATTACGGAACGGGATATTGCACATTTTCAACGCCTGGGACTTGAAAAGCCTGCCGTAGTGTGCCCGATCGGCGTGGATAGCCGCGACTATTTTGTAGATGACCGGTGTTTCGACCAGCCATTAAGCCTGTCATTTATCGGTTCGCTCGACTGGATGCCCAATCAGGACGGACTGAAATGGTTTCTCGACGAGGTTTGGCAGCCGTTGCTGGCGCCGCAGTTTCCGAACCTTACCTTCCACATTGCCGGCCGCACTGCGCCTGGATGGCTGCGCAATTTGAACGTCGAACGGGTCACCTTTCATGGAGAAGTACCCGACGCTGCCGATTTCATCAATCAGCATGCCGTCATGGTGGTGCCCTTGTTGTCGGGCGGCGGCATGCGGGCCAAAATTCTGGAAGGAATGGCGGTCGGCAAGGTGGTGCTTTCCACCCGCATCGGGATGGAAGGGATCGATGCTCAAGATGGCCGGGAATGTTTGCTGGCAGATACGCCCGAAGATTTTGCGGCGGCGGTGCGCTCGTGCTACGATCGTGGACCGGAACTCCGGCAAATGGGTCATATGGCCCGAGCTTTTTGTGTAGAAAACTTTGATAATGTGGAGGTTGCAAAAAGGCTGCTGCTCACTTACCGTGGATTGATCAGGAAGAATAAGCCGGAACACAGTGCTGTTAATTAACGCTTGTTTAACTCGTGTCGCCAGGCTGAAGACACATGAGTCATCCCAATTTTGGAGCGAAAAGACTGCGAAGCAGTGAAATCTATGTGAACTACAACACCCGTAGAATAATTTTACCACATAGGCACATAGAAAACATAGTTTAGAGTACACTACACTATGTTTTCTATGTGCCTATGTGGTTTTAAAAATGTCGCACTCGGAAAAAAGGGCACATGAATTTGACTGCTTCGCAGTCTTTTCGCTCCAAAATTCGGGATGACTCTTGTTGCCAGTGAAACGTGCCACCGTATTATTTCCGCACCCGTTTCAACGACAACAAATTGATCGCATTCCTCGGCAAACCCTGCACCTGCCTGCTTGCGAATTGCGCCGTTTCGTCGTAAAACAAAAAAACGACGGGCGCTTCCTCAATTAGAATTTCTTCCATGCTGCGGTACAATCCGTAGCGTTTGTCCGTATCGGTTTCTCCCAGCGCCGCTTCATACAATCGGTCGAAAGCGCGGTTGCTGAAATGCGTGTAATTGGGCGGGGCGGTATTTTTCGAATAAAAACAGGTCAAAAAACTCTCCGCATCCGGATAATCGGCAATCCAGGAGGCCCTGAAAAAAGGCGCCTGCCCGTTGCGCATCCGTTCGCGCAGCAACGCCGTTTCCGTCGATTCGATCCGCACGTCGAGCCCCAGATCGTTCCATTGCCGGGCTAAAAATGTACACAAATCCAGGTAATCTGCATTGCACAACAGCGTGATAGCGGGCAGGCCGCGCCCCTGTGGAAATCCTGCTTCCGCCAGCAATCGGGCGGCCCGCAGCGGATCGTAACGATAGCCGGGCGCCAGACTGTCATTAAAAGACGGCAGCCCGTACGGTGCAAAACCCGAAGTAGCCGGCCGACCGACACCATTGCGCAGCAAACGCAGCATTTGCACCCGGTCGATACCATAATTCAGCGCCTGCCGAATTTTTTTTTGTTGTAAAGGACCAGTGGTGCTGTCCATCCGGATGCCGAGATATTCCGTATTTAAATATGGGTTTTTCAGAAACACAAACTGTTCAGCCAGCGCAGGTTGCAGGTCGCCGTCAGGCGTGAGCAATTCGTTGATGTATGAACTTTCCAGCCCGAAAAAATAATCGAGTTTACCTTGTTTGAACTCTAAAAATGCCGTTTTCCGGTCGGTGATAAAACTGGTCCGTACAGCATCCAGGTAGGGTAGAGGTGTGCCGTTATTATCTTTTTCAAAATACCGCTCGTTGCGAACCACCACCAACGCCTGGTTTTCGGCCCAGATTTTAAACCGGAACGGCCCCGTGCCCACCGGATGCCGCCTGAAATCGCGGCCGTACAATTCGCAGGCCTCGCGCGGCACGATGCTGGCGTATTGCATGGTCAGGATTTGCAGCATAGGCTGAAACGGGGTTTTCAGGCGCAGGCAAAAAACGGAGTCGTTGACGGCGGTAAAAGCCGAATCGGCAGCAATCCTGTCTTTAAAAATCCAGGATCCCGGTTTGGGCCATTCCGTATCCAGCAGGCGCTCAAAACTATACACCACGTCCCGGGCGTTCATATTTCGGCCCTTGCCGCCGGGGAATGACGGATCGTCGTGAAAATAAACGTCCCGACGCAGTTGAAAAAGGTAGGTGAGCCCGTCGGGAGAAATGTCCCAACTGCTTGCCAGACAAGGTTTTACGTGCAAACTATCGTCGAGTTGCACCAGGCTGTTGAACATACAATCCACCGCCCAGATATTGTTCTGGGTGCGCGCGAAAGCCGGGTCGAGCGAGGTAATCGGATTGTGCTGGTTGTAACGGAAGGAGGAGCGATGCGCCGATTCAGGCGTCGTTTTTTTGCAACTCTGACAGCAAATCAGGGTTATTAAGAACAACACAAAACCATATGGGTAAACTCGTGGCAAAAAGTGATCGCGCATTCTATCTTTGGCTGAAAATTGGCCCCAAAATACGCGAACAAAAGTTGTTTATAAAATTTGACTGACACTGCCTGCACGCTCTTCAACCCCTCAACCCCTCAACCCTCAACCCCTCAGCTCTCAACCCCTCAACCCCTCAACCCTCAACCCCTCAACCCTCAACCCTCAACCCCTCAACCATTCATGGCATAGTTTTTTTGCCCCCCTTTACCTGTTTTCTAAAGTTCAATTCATTCATTATTCCAACCATAACTATAAGACAATCATGGAAAAACGCACATTTCTGAAAACCGGATTTTTCCTCGGCGTGGCAGCGGTCGTCGCGCCCCTGCTGGATGCCTGCAAAACCAAAGCGGAAGCGACCCCGATGCCCGTTATTCCGCCACCCAAACTTCGTCGTACCAAGCCGTTCGAACTTCCGCCGCTGGGGTATGAAACCTCCGCGCTGGAGCCCAATATCGACAAAATGACGATGGAAATTCACCATGGAAAACACCATGCGGCTTATGTGAATAACCTGAATGATGCTGTGAAAAATACGGCGTTTGCAGAATACGAACTGGAAGACATCGTAGCCCGCGTAACGACTTCCGATGCCGACAAAAAGATCCGCAACAACGCCGGCGGACACTGGAACCACTCGTTTTTCTGGCAAATCATGTCGCCCAAAGGTGGTGGCATGCCGCAGGGCTCGCTGGCGACCGCCATCAATGATACGTTCGGTTCGTTCGATAAATTTAAGGAGCAGTTTTCGGGAGCGGCGAAAGACGTATTCGGCTCCGGCTGGGCCTGGCTGAGTGTGGGCAAGGATAAAAAACTGTTTATCAGCAGCACGCCCAATCAGGATAACCCGCTCATGCTACAGATCGCGAAACAAACGGGTACCCCCATTCTGGGCATCGATGTTTGGGAGCATGCCTATTACCTGAAAAATCAAAATCGCCGTGCCGATTATATCGGTTCCTTTTACAATGTAATTAACTGGACGGAAGTGGGTGTGCGGTACCAGAAGGCGATTGGATAGTTTTTTGGGAGTTTATGTGTTTATGAGTTTATAGGTTTATGGGTGATCCGCATAAACCTATAAACTCATAAACCATAAACCAAAAATCTACAACATATTCTCAGGCACGAACTTATCCAGATTGTCCGGATATTCTTTGCCGAATTCATATTTCAGCAAGTCGTAGGTGGTGACAATGCCCACCAGTTCATGCTGGTCATTCACGATAGGAATGGCGTGAAATAGATGTTGCATCAACACTTCGGCAGCAGCGCCCAGGTGGCTGTCGGGCTCCAGCGTGGCCAGTTTACGGGTCATGACGTCGTAGATTCGGATGTCATTGTATTCTTCAGCCGATTTTCCCAGTTTGAAAATATCCCAGGACGTAACCATGCCAACCAGAATCTTGCCTTCAATGATGGGAAGATGATGGATCCGTTTTTCAAGAAAAAGCGCCCTGGCCTGCCCTAAAGTATCTTCAGGCGTAAGGGTAATGACATTTGAAGTCATCAGCGATTGTAAACGTTCGTTCATCATAGGCTATCGATATTTTGCTTTTTTTCTGAAAGGAATTTTTGTGCGTGCCGAAAGTAAGGCGCTTCCCGTGTTCGCACCAAAGGGAAAAAGAAATTTCTTGAAAATTAACACTTGCGGGCTATGCACAGGGCTTCAAAAACGGACCTGCCGGTTCGGTGGTGAACGGTTCGAGTCACCCAGTTCCGGCACCTTAAAAAACAATTTCTCAGTGTTTGCCGTGCAGTTTTTCTTTTTTGAAGTTTTTTTCACCGGCATGCACCTCAATGGCAAGGTGATTCTCCTTCGGCGGGATGGGGCAACTGTAGCCGTCGCTGAAGGCGCAGTATGGATTGTAGTTTTTATTGAAATCCAGCATCAGCACCCCGCCGGAAATGTCTTTTTTCCGGAAATCGAGGTAACGCCCGCCGCCATAGGTTTCTTCTCCGTTCGTACCGTCCTTGAAAGGCAGAAAGAGGTAGTCGCGGTACGTGGTATCTTTTTCCATGAGGGTAAGATTCTGATACAGACTCAGTTGCAGGGCCTGGGCGCCGATGCTGAATTGTACCGTTGCGTATTGCCTGTATTTGCGGGTGACGCCGCTATAGGTCATCATATCAAAAACCGGCGAATCGGGAGTGAGCGATACTTTGGCCGCAATGCGCCAGGCCGGATCAGGCGGGTAAAAATCAAGAAATGCCGTGTCCGCTGCGGTAATCGGCGAATGCGGCTCGGAGACGAATTCGTTTTTGTAATGCTGACGGAAGGCGCTGATTTCTTTTTGATAGGAAACTTTGTCGGCATGTTGCGCATTGGAAAAATAGGCACAGGCCAACAGTATGGTAAGGATCGGGTATCGCATCTTCGAAGTATATATGAATGTTAAATACGGCACAAAAGTAGTGGTATCCTTCCATTGTTATTGCGCTGATTTTATTACAATCACCCTGGCAAATGACCGGCAACACCGGAAAATGCTGAAAAAATGTTTCATTTTGTACAAAAATCGTACACAATGAAATACCTGAAATTGATTGTATTCGGCGCATGTCTGCTGGTCTCCGGTACGGCCACGGGTCGCGCTTTGCCGGTTTTGCCATTGCAATACGGCATGACCATCGATTCCGTTTTGCCTCAAAAAGACAGCATTCAAACGCCGGTACACGAACGCGGTGAAGGCGCCTCGAAAACGGCGAAGGCTTCTGCCTGGATTGCTGCGGCTGCCGCAGTGACGTTCGCTATATTGCCTTTCCCTGCCCGGAATGGATTTGCGCTGATCTTTTTGTTTGCCTGCCTGATTGGCGGCGTGAGCGGCCTGGCATCGCTGATGCTTTCAAAACCCAAAACGAGGGCGAAAAGAAGGGGAGGACTGGCTTTGCTTTTTATTGTGGCGATGTTCGGGATCGCGGCGATTATTGCGCTGAAAGCGCTGGATCAGGGCTGATATACTAAGAGCCTATCCGGAAACCTCATTGGGCCTGAAAAATCCATCTTTTGAAATTATGCTTCGTTAAATTTTCAGCCCGTAGGTTCCGGCTACGAACCGAAAATTTGCCTTGCCTGATTTCAAAAATCTGCACTTTTCAGCCTCCAATGAGGTTTCCGGAAAGGCTCTAAAACTCCACCTGAAACTTGGCGCGCACCCCAAACGGCCGTGCATCCGGAAGATCCAGGTAGGTAAGCCGGTACACAAAATCGACCCGCAGCACCCTGAAAATATTCATGACACCGAAACTGGCTTCCACGTAAGGCTTTTTGCCGAGCGCATGCGTGAGGTTTTCTCCGTTCTCGTTTTTGGGGAACAGCAGCAGGCCGTTTTCGGCATTGGGCTGGTTGCGTGCATCCAGTCCGCCCCAGAGGGCTTTGAAGGTGAGTACTTCCCGTAATTTTAATGCGCGCAACAACGGAACCCGGTTGAAAATAAAGCCGCCGAAATAATGGGCAACTCGCAGCGAAGCGTATTTGTCGCTGACGAACTCAAAGTTGTTCATCAGGTTGTACGATTCTCCGCTGTAGGAGAACGATTGATTGGCCGGGTGTACCACCAGCAGGGTAAAGGGCAATTCCCCGTAAATACGCCCCGCTTCTACGGTCGCCGTCGCCCAGCCGATGGGGGAGAGATAAAACCCCTTGCTGATTTTTGCCCGCACGGAATGGTAACTGTATTCGCCTCCCATGACACCTTTCAGGCCGGCGTTGTACCACATCTGAAAGGTCGGGTATTTGTTGAAAGCATATAAACGGATGTCGGCCGACTGGTAAAACTTTTCATTGGGAGCATATCGGAGCATCAATCCCAATTCATTGATCGTAAGCATTTTACGCTGCGAAATACCGTCGGGTGTAAGGTAGTCGAATCGCAATGATCCTGCCGGCGCCTGGGTAGCCAGGCGGTAATTTGCGCTGTAGGAAAATCCGTTTTTCCACTCTTCCAGGCATTCCACGTACGCCGATTGAGCATATAGCATTTTGTCATTGCTGCCTTTGCGTAAAGAATTAAACAGGCTGTTTTGCACGTCTTGTCCCGGCAACTGCATGTCATTCTGGTAGGTTGCCCGCACCTGGTGCAAAGGGTATTTGTTCACCTGATCCGGACCGAACGAATACCGCACTCCGGCAAGACCCTTGAATCTGTTGTCTTTGATGCCATAAGCGCTGTATCCTTCCAGCATCAACCGCTTGCTGAATTTCAGGTTGGTGCGTCCGCCGATCCGAAGCCGGATGCCTTCGATGGGGTTGAAACCCAGAAAAGTGCCCACGGGACCGATATCGAGTTTGCCCTGTGGGAAATACCCGTCGATCAAAACCCGCATCCCGCCCATGAAGCGTTTGAAAAGTTGGTTGCCCTGCAGGCTGTCGATCATTTTGTACACACCTGCTTCATGCCTGCTAAGGGTATCGTGGCGGTGCGTCTGCCAGAACGTTTCATCCTGATTGATCGCGGCGGAGTCGCGTTGCACCTTCCCGCCCACGTTCAGCAAGTCGTCGGCCACCGGCTGATTGATGCTGTATTTTGCGTAGGAACTTGATTTCTGGGCAAGAACAGTCTGGAAACTTTCGCTTTTGATCATCCCGAATTCCATCTTTACCACGTCGGAAACGGGCAACAAAGCCCTGCCGCCGGGCATTTCCTTCCAGTCGAACGATTGTTGCACCTGCAAGCCGTTTACCCAGTTGAGGTTGACGCCCTCGGGTACCTCCACTTCTATTTTTCGCAGCGCGTACGTGGAATCGAAAGCGATCCACATATCGCCGGTGAACGCCAGGTCGTTTTTTTGCCTGGGGGTAAAATAGATGTGAACGCAACGGGTGTCTTCCAGAAAAGAAGTGTCGCGCAGGTAAAATTCGTAAATATTGGGAGCGTAATCGGCCAGCGGACTCACAAAATCCACCGTCACCAGGTTGATGGCATTTTTATAAAAATCGATTTCCCGGTACAGGTTTTCCACCATTACCGAAATGCCGTCATCGTCGATGTAACCGGGCAGTCGGGTGCCTTTTTCTCCCCGCACATACTCGCGATAGGTGGAAGGCGACCTGCGGTAGTACACGTCGGAAATGGTTTCCCGCAGGTAAAATGGCAGACTCACCTTGCCGGTTACCTTGTTGGTGTCGACGTTGTCGAAAATGAACTGCGTTTTTTTGAAAAAGAAGTTTTTGCGGAATTTGCTGTCGATGTTGTTCAGCGCAAACTGTATTTTATCATACCGTTCCAGGCTGTAATAATCGAGGCTTTCCTTGCGGTTCCGCTCTTTATGGGCAAGTACTTCACGAATGAAGTCGACGGCAGCATTGTTTTTGTTGCGATATTTTTTGGATTTGCTGACGATTTCGACTTCCTGGATGGCGACGCTGTTCTCTGAAAGTCTGGCGTCGATATCATTGTTTTCACCGGGTTTAACGGCTATCCTCAGTGCGTTGTATCCGATGCAGGTGATGGTAATAAATTTTCCGTTTTCCTTTGTTTTCAGGCTAAACACACCGGCGCTGTCTGTTCTGGCGCCCACGTTAAAACCGTCCAGCCGAATGGTGGCAGCGGCAATGGCTTCACCGGTGCGTTCATCGGTTACCTTACCCTGAATGGTGGTCAGATTTTGAGATGATAAGCCAGGATTAAGCGAAAACCATATGATCAAAACTGCTAAACATGTTCTGAGAAAACTGTGCATTTGTTTGTTTATTACCTCACGAAGTCACAAAGATAATACGAGAGAAAGGCGGTGCAGGTTTCACCAATGTCTTCCTAACGTTATTTTTTAGTGAATACTTAACGATATAATAGGATGTCTCCCTTGAGTACGGCCGTTTTACCGGGCAAGAGTTCTACCGTGGCCACAAAGACATAGACACCCGGAAGCGCCTCTTTGTTTCGGAACCTGCCGTCCCAGCCGTCTTCCGGCACGTTGGTGGTAAAATTACTGCGCTGGAACACTTCGTCGCCCCATCGATCGTAAATCGCCATGTTCAGGATGGTCAGCGGGTATTTGCTGAACAGGGTAAAACGGTCATTTCCCGAAACGGATGCAGGCGCAAATACATTCGGCGCATAAATATTCGGCTCCACCCACAGCCGGATACTATCCACTGCCGGACAACCTTCTGCATCGTAAACTGTCACCGTTACCCAGTTGGTTTCTTCCGGGTAATACTCGTGCTGCAGGCAATTGGAACATTCCACACCACCCGAAGGCGACCATACAGAAGACGTAACGGGCAGACTCGTTTGTGCTTCGAGTTCTACTTTGTCTCCGGGTTTCAGCGGATCCGGGAGCAGCAGAGGCACCAGTTCTACCGAAAAACTGTCCGGTTGATGCAGGGTAAGATCCAGCGGCCTGTTGTAACATCCCGTCGAGTCGCGCACCAGCAAACCGTAATTGCCGGCGTTCATCATGGGGAAATATTCGTTTTCGCTGAAATGCAGCCCGTTATCGATCGAGTACTGATATGGTTCAAACCCGCCGTACGGCGCTCCAAAACGAATAAATCCATTGGCTGCCCCGAAACAATTCGGATCGGCAAAAGTGTATGGAAACTCTGGTGACGTAAACTCCGCTTCCAGAGAATCTGCCGCAAAATCCGCTTTTCTGCACACACCCAGATACCCGACGGCCGTATAATGCCCTGGTACATAAGCAATTAAAAATGTATCGGGCCCAAATTGAATGATGGAATCTTCAAAGGCCCATTGAACGCCGTCAAAGCGCCCGCTGGCCACCAGGGTGTCCGGACAAACGCCGTCTCCCACAAGTGACAGGTCGATGCTGGGCGCTACATTTTTGCTGAAACCTGAATAAAACGCCGCAAAACTGGCCGGTTCGTTCCGCCCGAACATGGCCACTTGCACCGCGCCTTCCGCTACTACGCTGATGGTGGAAATGGTACTGGTTTGCGAAAAAAGGTTCAACTTCCGGTAGGTAACAAAATCGGGATTCCCGGCGACGGAAGCGGGAGCACCCATCGAATATTCCGTCCCGTCCAGCCGCACCGTCACATTGGAGTCGCGCATGGCAGTAATCATCAGGCCGCCTTCGAAACGCATATTCCCGATCAGGTTGGGTTGGTAAATATTGTCGACGCTGTTTGGTACATTACAACTGATGGGCGGCACGAAAATCAGTCCGGCCGTGCGCGCCGCGTCCTGGCCGGTCGGTGTGCCACCAATCATCTGATACATAAAAACAGGCTCGGACGTGCTGATGAACAGGTTGCCGTCTATGGAGAAAGCATTGGTAGGAACGATGTAAAAATCGCCCGGGCCCAACACGGCACTCGGGTTGCTGTTGCCGCTGAGGTACACTTTTGTATTCGGCAGGTGCGCCACCACAATGGGATGTTCCAGAATTTCGGACCCGTTTCCTTTGCACAGGATATATTCTTTTCCAACCAGTTCGAAAGGTGCAATTTGATCGATCCCGATGTCGTGGGCCATGGCGACCACCGGCGCGCCTACCCATGAGCCGCAGTTGACTGCCACGGGTTTGCTCGATTCCAGAAGGGCGCCCATGATGCCGTTAGGCGGTTGGGTAGCGGTGCTTTCCGTGATGTAATTGGAAAAAACCACCGATTCACCGTTTTGCAGCAAAATGATTTGAGGGGCGCCGTTGGAAAGCACGTCGTTGCCGCCAATCCTGAAACGCGTTTGTGCGGAAAAATCGGAGAGCGTAACCAGCGTGGAATCTTCGGTCGCCATCACGCCCACAAAATTGCAGCGCCGGTCCTGATTGTCCGGTTCTTGCACCAGGTGTCCGATTCTGAAAATGGTGCCGAGCGCTGCGCGGCCCTTGCAGGTGAGGTCGCCCGCGTGGTTTAGCGAACTGGCATGCACCCGAAAGTAGGCGTAGAATTTTTTCGGCCCGGAAATGACCAGTCCCTTGCCCGGCACCGCTTTATGCAACAATGCTTCCGGCACCAGCACCGGCGTATTCGAATTTGTGCCCAGGCTGTAACGGTAAGGCTGGCTGTTGCTGATTTGAACCTGATCGATCAGGTTGCCGGCGCCGTCGCGGATATTTACCTGAAAAGCCTGTGTTTCCGGAGTTGAAAGGTACAGAAACTGCGGGCCTGTTTCGTTTCTCGCATGCATGGGCGGCAACCAGTGGATTGTGTCTAACTGGCCCCACAAAGGTGTTGCGGAAGCAAGAAGTATCAGCCGGAATATCAGGCGAAGCAGGTTCATCAGCCTTGGTTTTATGGCTGAAATATAAGCCAAATTGCGTATTTGGGGTGTCGTGTTTGGTGTTTGGGGTGCATTGCTCATGGTTTTCCCTATAATTTTGGCAAATTTAATTCGACCGCCATGAGCAATGCCCCCCAAACACTAAACACCAAACACCAAACACCCTACTGTTTTACCTGCGATCCGTCCATTCCCAGCAGACCCATCATCCAGGCATATTCCAGGGCGCGTTCTTTCAGTTTTTCAAAACGCCCGGAAGCGCCGCCGTGGGAGCCCGTCATATTGGTTTTAAAAAGCAGTACGTTCTTGTCCGTTTTTAAATCCCGCAGGCGCGCCACATATTTGGCAGGTTCGAAATACTGTACCTGCGAATCGCTGAATGAAGTGATTACCAGCATATTCGGGTAATTCCCTTTTTTCATGTTGTCGTAAGGTGAATACTTTTTCATGTAATCGTATTCCTCCTTGACAGCCGGGTTACCCCATTCGGAATATTCACCCGTGGTGAGCGGAATGCTCGGATCACTCATGGTCGTGATGACGTCGACAAACGGAACGCCGGTAATGATACCCTTGTACAGATCCGGACGCATATTCGTAACGGCGCCCATGAGCAGTCCGCCCGCCGAACGGCCCTCGGCAAAAAGCCGGTCGCTGCTCGTGTATTTCTCCTTGACCAGAAACTCCGTGCAGTCGATGAAGTCGTTAAAAGTGTTCATTTTTTTGAGCATTTTACCGTCTTCATACCATTTGTAGCCCATTTCCATACCGCCGCGAATGTGCGCGATGGCAATCACAAAACCACGGTCGACCAGACTTATTTTGTCGCGGTTGAAATACGGATCATAGGAAGCGCCGTAACTGCCGTAGCCCGTCAGGTAGCAAGGCGCCGCCCCGTCGCGTTTCAGGCCTTTTTTGTACATGATGGAAATAGGCACTTTCACACCATCGCGGGCCGTTGCCCAGGCAAATTCCGTCTGGTAATTATTCGTGTCAAAGTTTCCGAGCACCGGCGCCACCTTCCGCACTTCTTTCTGCCGCGTGTCCATGTTGTAATCCACGACGGTCGTCGGGGTTTTCAGGCTCGTAAAATTGTAGCGCAGCGTTTTGGTGTCGTATTCCGGGTTGTTGTCGAGGAATGCCGTGTAGGTTGGTTCTCCGATCTCGATGTAATGATCCGCTTTATCGGACCAGCGGATGACGTGGATCTGGCTCAGGCCGCCTTTGCGCTCCGAAGTGACCAGATAATCTTTGAAGACTGTCAGCCCGTCCAGCAAAACGTCCTCGCGGTGGGGTAGTACGTCGGTCCAGTTTTCCCGGCGCGTGTCGCTCACCGGCGTTTCCATCAGCCGGAAATTTTGTGCATTCCAGTTGGTTTTAATCAAAAACTTGTCGTCACGGTGGCTTACTTCGTAAAAGAACCCGGCCTCCCGCGGGCGGATCGATTTGAATTGCCCCGTTGGCTGATCAGCATTCAGGTAGAGCACTTCCACCGTTTGGGTGTAAGCGCAGTTAATGAGGATGTACTGCTCGGATTTTGTTTTGGAAAGAAACGCGTACTGGGTTTCATCTTTTTCGTGGTACATGAGTACGTCCGATTTGTGGTCGGTGCCGACTTCATGCCGCCAGATTTTGTCATTCCGGAGTGTAACGGGATCTTTGGTGTCGTAAATGATCGTTTTGCCATCATTCGACCATTCGGCGCCGCCTGCATAGTCGAATGCATCTGGCAGGAGTTTTCCGGACACAAGATCCTTGAAATACAGTTTAAACAGATTGCGCCCCGTATAGTCCACGCCGTACGCAATCGTTTTGTTATCGGTGCTGACCGTGAACCCGCCGAACTGGCAGTACGACTGACCTTTGGCGAGTTCGTTCACGTTCACCATGACTTCCTCGGGTGCGTCAAGCGTTCCTTTCTTTCGGCTGAAAATGGGATATTCCTTGCCTGTTTCGAAGCGGGTGATATACCAGTAGCCGTTTTTAAAATACGGTACGCTGCTGTCGTCTTCCTTGATGCGGGCTTTGAGTTCTTCGAATAGTTTCTCGCGCAGGCCGGCTACGGGCGCCAGCACGGAATCGGCGTATTTGTTTTCCGACTCCAGATAGGCCGTCACAGCCGGGTTTTCGCGCTCATTGAGCCAGTAATATTCGTCGATGCGTTTGTCGCCGGAAGCGGAAACGAGTTCTTTGGGTTTCTTTTCCGGGTGTTGTCCGGTAAATTGTTCAGGATGGAAAACGGATGGTTGCAAGGTATTGGTAGCGGTTTCGTTATGATTCGATTGCTGACAGGCATTGAGGGCAATGAACGCCAAAACGGTTAGGGTGGTGAATTGTTTCATATTTGGTATGTTTTGGCGCAAAAGTAATTGTAAACGCCGATGCCGGATGTGCTTTGTAACTTTGCCGTACAAAATCTGATCCGATGCGTCTTCTCTTGCTTTTCCTGTTGTGCCCCCCATCCATTTTTGCCCAAACCTACCAGTCTTTTTACACGGGCGACACCTCCGACGTGGTTACGCCGACCCAGGGAGGCGTCGTTCTGATGGGCGGCGCGACGGAAGACGACAATGCCATGCGGTGGTTCCTGCAGCGCAGCGGCGGCGGCGATATCGTGGTGATCCGTACCAGCGGGTCGGATGGTTACAACGATTATATGTTCAACGACCTCGGTGTGACCGTCAATTCTGTGGAAACCATCCTGACGAGCACCTATGTTTCCGCACAAGACCCCTACGTTGCACAGCACATCCGCAATGCCGAAGCGCTGTGGATTGCAGGCGGCGACCAGGGTAAATACGTGCAATACTGGAAAAACGGGCCGGTAGAAGAAGCGATCAATTACCTCATTCATACCAAAAAAGCCGTGGTAGGTGGCACCAGCGCCGGCATGGCGATTCTGGGCGGCGCCTATTATTCTGCCCTGAACGGCACCGTAACTTCCGCTCAGGCACTGGCCGATCCGTATAATTCCAGAATGACCATAGGATATGACGATTTCGTGGATCATCCTGATTTACAGAATGTTATAACGGATACGCATTACGACGATCCCGACCGCCGGGGCCGGCATGTAGGTTTTCTGGCCCGCCTGACTCAGGATTACGGGTTCCGCGCCCTGGGCATCGCATGTGAAGAATATACGGCCGTTTGTATCGATACCCTGGGCTGGGCACACGTTTACGGCACTTATCCGCAGGATCAGGATTTTGCCTATTTTTTGCAGGCAGACTGTACGGCGGATTATACGCCTGAAACCTGCTCGGCAGGACAACCATTGAATTGGGTGCGCGGCCAACAAGCAGTACGGGTGTTCAAAGCCGAAGGTCGCTCCAACGGTCAGGTCGCGTTCAATATCCATGACTGGCAATCCGCCTCAGGCGGCGGAACGTGGCAGCGCTGGTGGGTGGAAAACGGTACCTTTCATACGGATGCTTCTGACGCTCCCGAATGCGTCAGCGCGTCGAATGAACTTGAAAATAGCGATGCTTTGATTCGTATTTCACCCAATCCGGCGCGTACTTCCCTGCACCTGGAACTGGACGAAAACCTCCTTCCGGCACAGTTAGAGGCATTTGACCTGCAAGGGAAATTGTACTTTACCCGGAAAATCGATACCCCGCAAAAAACGATTATTGTCGACAGTTGGCCCGCAGGTATGTATTTTTTCCGCGTAAAAGGCAATGGGAAATGGTATTTCAGGAGGGTGGTGGTTGGGGAGTAAATTTTTGTTGAGGGGTTGATTTTTTTGTTGAGAAGTTGAGAGGTTGAGAGGTTGAGAATGTTGAGGGTGCTTCGCGTATACTTATTTGAATATCTTGAGCGAAGCACCCTCAACATTCTCAACCCCTCAACCCCTCAACAAAAAAATCAACCCTTCTTCCTCTTAAACGACCACGTAATTTTCGCCTGCGCCGCCACCGTGCCGTCCGGCAGCCGCCCAACGGAGGTCGCGTGAAAAACCTGCCCTTCTCCCGTCTCCAGCGTTTGCGCAATGGCCTGTGCCATGGCGTTCCCATCCGTGCAGGTAAATAGCAGCAACTGGTCCGCTTTTTTAAAAAATTCCGCTTCGAAGCCCGTAACGAGCATCGACACCGGGGGCTTGCCCTGCAGGTGCGCCATAGCCAGCATACCCGTCGATAATTCCGCAGCCGCGCACTGCGCAGCAAAATACGTAGACCGGAACGGGTTCTGCGAACGCCACCGGTATGGCAGCGAAACGACGGCCTGCTCCAGGTCGCATTTCCTGATATTGATCCCCATAAACCAGGCGCCCGGCAGCCGCTGTAGCAGGAACAGGCGCATTTTCCACGGGGTATTTGCCAGTTTTAAAAAGACAGAAATATCCATTATGAAACTTTTTGGGCAAATGTAGAGTTAACTAAATCGTTAATATTGTGGAACGCCAAAAATAATATGCCGAAAGACCTTATTTTTCGGTCATTGTTTTTAGTTTTTCACAACATCCGGTAATTCATTCTATCACTACTCAACTTTTATCAATGGAATGGAGAAGACTCAATGGCCAGCGTATCTCGCAGCCATTGCTCAATGCAGTAGAGGAGACCATCCGGCGCGAACAGGCCGAGGGTTATCGCCTCAAGGTGTGTATCGGAACGGATTCGCAGGTCATCGGCGAGGAAGTACATTTTGCCACCGTAATTGTATTCTTACGGGAAAAACGCGGCGGTTTCATGTTCATTTCCAATGACAAGATGGTCCGCAAAATGACCCTGCGCGAACGTATGATCCTGGAAGTGGGACGCTCTGTGGAGGTCGCTTACTCGGTTTGCCACCTGCTCGATCAGTATGACGTGGAACTGGAAGTGCATGCTGACATCAACACCGACCCGGCATTCGAAAGCAACACAGCGCTCAAGGAAGCGATGGGTTACATCCTGAGCATGGGTTTTGTATTTAAAGCCAAGCCGGATGCTTTCGCGTCTTCCTGCTGCGCCGACAAAGTGATCTGAACGCGGCAGCCTGTTCACTACTTTTTTACCTTCGCACATAACGGGGGGCGGCTCTTCGTCGCCCCTTTTTTGTGCCTCACCTGAAATTTTAGGCAAGCAGTTCGCCGCCCTTTGGCGGGCATAGTTGATCATTCATCGAATAACAAATGCAGGAAGCCTGCGTTTTTTAGCAACTTCGCGCCGAATTTCATTTTCACCTTTAAAAAAACGGGTTTATGCAGCGACTTACCACGCTCTTTGTCCTTTTAGTCCTGACTGCAGGACACGCATTCAGCCAAAAAATCCAGTTCGTGGAATACGATATGGCCAATGGTCTGAAAGTTCTTTTACACGAAGATCACTCTACGCCCATCGTGGCTGTTTCGGTGATGTACCACGTCGGTTCCAAGAACGAAAAACCGAACCGTTCCGGTTTCGCTCACTTTTTTGAACACCTGCTGTTCGAAGGTTCCGACAACATCAAACGGGGCGAATTCGACGACTATATCAACAACGCCGGCGGCACCAACAATGCAAATACGTGGTACGACCGCACGTACTACTACGAAGTACTGCCCAGCAATCAACTGGCGCTCGGCCTGTGGCTCGAAAGCGAGCGTATGCTGCATGCCAAAGTAGAGCAGGTAGGTATCGAAACGCAACGCCAGGTAGTAAAAGAAGAACGCCGCCAGCGCATCGATAACCAGCCATACGGCAAACTTCTGGAAGAAACCCTGAAACGCGTTTTTGTAGTACACCCCTACAAAAGTTCCGTGATCGGCTCCATGGAAGACCTGGATGCTGCGCAGGAAAATGATTACAAACAGTTCTACAAGGACTTCTACCGTCCTGACAACGCTATTTTGTCCATCGCCGGCGATATCAACATCGCCCAGGCCAAAGAACTGATCAACGTTTACTTCAAGGATATTCCACGCGGCCAGGGCACTATTCAGCGCACGTTCCCGCAGGAACCGCCGATGAAAGGTGAAACGCGCGACACCATTTACGACGACGTACAACTGCCGGCCGTAGTCATGGGCTACCACATTCCAGCGCAGGGTACCAAAGATTTTTACGCCGTTCAAATGCTTGGCCAACTGCTCAGCCAGGGTGAAAGCAGCCGTATGAATAAAATCATTGTCGACGAGCAACAAAAAGCCGTCGCAGCAGGTTCCTTCCCGCTTCAACTCGAAGACCCGGGCGCCAACCTGACCTACGCCATCGCCAACATGGGCGTAAATCCTGCCGACCTCGAAAAATCCATGGATGCCGTTGTCGAGGACCTGCAAAAAAACCTCATTCCGGAAAAAGAATTCCAGAAACTGCAAAACCAGGTAGAAAACGACTTCATCAGCGCCAACGCCAGCGTGGGCGGTATTGCGGAAAGCCTTGCCAACTACGAAATGTACTTCGGCGACGCCAACCTGATCAACACCGAACTGGACCGTTACCGCAAGGTTACCCGCGAGGACCTGCGTGCCGCTGCCAACAAGTATTTCAACAAAAACGCCCGGGTTGTATTGTACTGGTTGCCTAAAACCGCACCGTAATAGAGTGTTTGGTTTTTGGTGTTTCGTGTTTCGAAAGGTAGAGCAGTCAGCCAAATCCTGAACACTATACACAAAAACAAAACACTGCGTTTTCATTCCTTTCTGTAGAAGTTTTTTCACCACATATTGAATTCAAATCAATGAAAAAATTCCATTTTTTCACGCTGTTTGTTGCAGCATTCCTGGCTTTTGCTCCCAGCGGCCAGGCGCAAAAAACAAAAACCAAACCGGACGTGCGTTCCAGCGCTCCGAAAGCAGGTCCCGCACCTAAGATCCAGATCGGTAAAGCCGAATCCTTCAAACTGGATAACGGACTCACGGTGATCGTGATGGAAAACCATAAATTGCCGAAAGTATCTTTCCGGGTATTTGCCGACTACGATCCGGTCCTGGAAAAAGATGCCGCAGGTTACGTTCAAATGATGGGCGACCTGATGTCGAAAGGCACCACCAAGCGCAGCAAAGCGCAAATCGACGAAGAAATCGACTTCATCGGCGCCAGCCTCAGTTCGAGCCCAAACGGTGTTGCCGGCGAATGCCTCACCAAACACGCCGATAAACTGCTCGATGTGATGTCGGACGTTCTGTTGCACCCGACTTTCCCGCAGGAAGAACTGGATAAAGCCAAACGCCGCACGGAAAGCGGCCTGGCGCAGGAAAAAAACGACGCCAATGCTATTGCACGAAAAGTCGGATCTATACTGCGTTACGGCAAGGATCATCCTTATGGCGAAGAAATGACCGAAGCCTCGCTGGCCAAGATCAACGTCGATCAGATGAAAGCGCTTTACAACATGGCGCTGAAACCGAATATCTCGTACCTCGTTGTGGTAGGCGACATCAATAAAGCCAAAGCCGAGCAATACGCGAAGCAATACTTCGGCTCCTGGCAGAAAGCAGATGTGGAAAAAAGGACGTACCCCACGCCTCCGCAACTGGAAAAAGCACAGGTCGATTTTGTCCATAAACCGGGCGCCGTTCAATCGGTCATCAGCATCACTTATCCGGTCGAACTCCGTCCGGGTACACCTGATGTAATCCGCAGCCGCGTTATGAACGCCATTCTGGGCGGCTACTTCAACAGCCGCGTAAATGCCAACCTGCGTGAAGGTCACGGCTGGACGTACGGTGCACGTACATCGCTCAGTTCCGATAAACTGGTCGGTTCGTTCAACGCTACCGCATCTGTTCGCAACGCGGTAAGCGACAGTTCCATCATCGAATTTGTGAAGGAAATGAATCGTATGCGTACCGAGGCCGTACCGGCAGCGGAACTACAGGTGGTGAAAAACGTGATCACCGGCCAGTTTTCCCAAAGCCTGGAAGAACCCGGCACGGTGGCGGATTTCGCCCTCAGTATCGCGCGTTATGGCCTGCCCGCCGATTATTACGAGAAATACCTGGAGGTGCTGCAAAGCGTTACACCGGAAGAGGTAATGACGATGGCGCAGAAATACGTTCGCCCGGGACAAGCGCATATTCTGGTCGTGGGCAACAAAGACGACGTAGCCGATCGCCTGAAACAGTTCTCCGCCGATGGCAAAATCAATTTCCTGGATGCCCAGGGTAATCCTGTGAAAATGAACAACCAGGAGTTGCCTGCCGGCATTACAGCACAGCAAATCGTGGAAGACTACGTCAACGCTATCGGCGGTACCGCCAAGATTGCTGCGTTGAAGGACGTACAAACGAGCGCGACCATGCAGGTGAGCGTTCAGTCGCTGAACGTAACGACCTGGCAGAAAGGCGGTAACAAAGTGACTATGGAAATGACTATGAACGGACAGGTGGTTTCCCGCCGCGTATATGACGGCACTGCCGGCGCAGAATCGGGCATGGGAGGCGCACGTGCGCTCGAAGGTGAAGATCTGGCTGACCTGAAAGAACAGGCTTCGTTTTCTAAAGAAGCAGGCTACCTGGCAGGCGGATACAAACTCAGCCTCAAAGGTGTGGAAGAAGTAAATGGCAGCAATGCCTATGTTGTTGACGTGGAACGCCCCGACGGAGCGAAAAGCACCGAATACTACGACATGAAAACCAGCCTGAAATTGCGCGAAGTACGTACAACGACGGGCCAGGACGGTGAACCTTCCACCATGACCATCGACTTTGCCGATTACAAGGAAACGAACGGCGTGAAATTTCCCAATACGATGACCATCAACGGTTTGATGCCGATCCCGATTTCCAGCACAGTGAGTGAAATCAAAGTGAATGCCGGTATCGATGATAAAGTATTCAACCTGAAATAAACAGAAGTATT
Source organism: Bacteroidota bacterium (assembly GCA_029561355.1). Classification (GTDB taxonomy): domain Bacteria; phylum Bacteroidota; class Bacteroidia; order Chitinophagales; family Saprospiraceae; genus M3007. The sequence goes on from JAKQJD010000241.1 coordinate 26,610, forward strand.
CCATTGCTTCCGTTTAAACAAGTATTTTTGCACGCCCTGTTGCCCACCTGGCAGCAGGGCGTACTTTTTACACACACCTAATTTGCAAGAAATGTTACAATTCGTTTTTCTACAGGCTCAACCGGGCGGCAATCCACTGCTCAGTATGCTGTTCCCTTTCCTGATCCTGATCGTGTTTTATTTTTTCCTGATCCGCCCGCAAATGAAACGCCAGAAGGACCAGCAGAAATTTGTTGAAAGCCTCAAGGAAGGTATGGAAGTGGTTACTACTGCCGGCCTGATCGGTCGTATCACGAAAATTGACGGTCCTGTGGTTCGTCTGATGGTCGATGAAAAAACCTTCCTGCGCGTGGTGAAATCGTCTATTCAGGGCGAATACAAGGCGCAGTAATATTTGAAATGCCATATTGAATAGCGTCGATTGCAGCCAGTGGCCCTGCGCTACCTTTAGTCATCCGATGACTCCAAGTCGTCGGATGACTAAAGGTAGCGCAGGGCCACTGGCTGCAATCCTTCTCCTTCTCCGCTCACCACCTGCCGACAATGAAACCCGCTGTCATTGTTCTTTCGCTTTTATGTACGCTCCCTGGATTTGTGTTTTCACAAAGTCCCTGGACGCGTGATAAGGCGGGTTTTTATATCCAGGCTTCCTGGCGGACGATTCCAACCTATAAAACCATTTTCGACCGGACGGCAGAAAACCGGCAGCGCACGCTGGAGCGGGAAATCAGTGAAAATTCCTTCCATTTTCTGGCTGAATACGGCATTACCCACAAAACACTGGTTTGGGTGGATGCACCGTTGCGATTTATGCATTCCGGAGCTCAGACGGGTACTCTGCCCGTCAACCTAAAAGCGGGTACGCTGCGCGGCCTGGGCAATATTTCCCTTGCCTGCCGGCAAAATTTCCTTTCAAAAAAAATCAACCTTTCCGGACAAATCCGTGTGGATCTGCCCGGAACGAAGGTGGACCCTGCAACGGGACTCAGCACCGGTTTTGATGCCATCGGCTTCAGTGCTTTGTTGAGTTTGGGCCAGCGACAAGGGCGGTGGTATTGGTTTGGTTATGGCGGATGGGGAGCGCGTGGCCTGATCGGTAATTCCGCTCTGCTGGGCGGCGGAGAGGCAGGTTTCAAAATCAACCGGAACTGGTTTGCTTTTTTCAGTGACCTGTCCTGGAACGTCGGTTCCGACACCTATTTCGTGCCGCCGGCCAACGAACGGACCGGACTTTTTTTGCCCCGGCAGAGCTACTGGAATGCGGGAGCAAAGGGAATGATCGCATTTGGCCGCTTTTTCGGAGGCATAGTGGTAATAACAGCACCCATCGACGGAAACCTGATTTCCCGTCAACCTGCGTTTACGGCGGGATTATATTTTAAATGGGATTGACGGAATGCCTGCATTTCAGCGAAAAATTCCGAATGCTGGTCGGGAAAAAATGTCATCTGCACGCTTCCGCTCACAAATTTGCCCGGTCAGTTGAATGCAAGAAATTCAATTGCAGATGATTGACCATTTATTACTCACAACGCACACCAATGAGAAGAAATCACGAAATTGACTACACGATCCACGGCGAGGAAATGCAATGCGTCGAGATCGAACTGGATGGCCAGGAAACGGTAATCGCCGAATCCGGCAGTTTTATGTTCATGGACGACGGCATTGAAATGGCCACGGTTTTCGGCGACGGCAGCGACCGTGCTGACGGCTTTTTCGGCAAACTGATGACTGCAGGCAAACGCCTGCTCACCGGAGAAAGTCTTTTTATCACAACGTTCACCAATTCTACCCACGGGAAGCAACGCGTGACTTTTGCCGCACCGTATGCCGGCAAAATCATTCCGCTCGACCTGATGAAATACGACGGCAAGGTTATTTGCCAGAAAGACGCTTTTTTATGCGCCGCCAAAGGTGTTCAGGTGGGCATCGAATTTCAACGCAAACTGGGAACCGGCCTGTTCGGCGGTGAAGGTTTTATCATGCAAAAACTGGAAGGCGACGGGCTGGCGTTCGTACATGCAGGCGGCCACATCATTGAAAGGGAATTGCAGATTGGCGAAACCCTGCGCGTCGATACGGGATGTATCGTGGCATTCACCAACCGGATCGATTACGATATTCAATTTGTGAAAGGTATCCGGAATATGGTATTCGGCGGCGAAGGCCTCTTTTTTGCCACATTGCGTGGCCCGGGCAAGGTTTGGCTCCAATCGCTGCCGGTGAGCCGACTGGCTGCCAAGATCATTTCCTACGGCACCGTCAACCGCAAGGATGAAGGAAGTATCCTGGGCGGACTTGGCAATCTGATTGACGGGGATTGATTTTTTGAGTATTTGAGGATACGAGTATTTGAAGATTCGAGCGGATAAGTTCAAATACTCGAATCCTCAAATACTCATATCCTCAAAAAATCAAAGTTTCTCCTCCAGAAAACGTTTGAATTCCGCTTTCAAATCCACGTAAAGTTTGCGGTAAGTATCCACATTGTCACGCATGGTGGCATGGTCGGCAAAATGAACGTGGTCGATCGCCGTCTGATGCGACTCTGCATATTTGGCCAGCCATTGTTCGTGCGCTTTAGCCTGGTGCCGGAGCGTGCTCAATGCCTTTTTCTGAATTAAAAACTGGTTTTGGAAGTGCTCCACTTCCACCTGAACGTCCATATGGGTGTTTTTTCCGGCCACTTCTTCCAGCCAGTTTTGGTAGAGTTTCAGTTCGTCCTCATAGAATCTGGTTTCCATATCCCATAATTTGTGCTCGAAATGCAGATCCGATAGGTGCTTTTTTTTCGTCTTTTCCATGCAATAAAAATTTTAGTATGATTGGGCAGGAGTCCTGATTTTATGCCCCGCAAATGTAGGCAAACAGCGCTTCCTGCATCACAAAAATCGCCGGAAGGTAAAAACAGAAAAGATGAGTAAGATCAACCTTGTAATTGACAAATGTCTCTCTGTCCCGTGCGGAATTTTTGGGCAATGAAAACTTCATCGAATCGGGATGGCCAGTACCGGGATTTTCGAATGGTTTGCGGTGTTTTCCGTCATGCTGCCAAACAGTAGATGTGCTATACCATGCCGCTGGTGTGTGCCCATGATAACAAGATCCGACCCCGCTTCATCGGCATATTTCCGGATCACGTTTTCCGGTTTGTTTTTCGTTGTATTCAGATGGAGGTAAACATGGCGCAGGCCGACCGCTTCTATCAGCCGGTTCTTTTCGGCTTCGATATTGCCGCCGGGTGTGGCTTCGAAAGGGTCGCCGACAAAGAGTGCTTCCACATCGAAACCGAAAACATCCTGCCACAATTTCACAATTTCAAATACTTTTTCCTGGTCCGGGTGAAGCGTAGTCGGAACCAGAACGCGTTCGACTTTTAATTCGGCAGCATTTTCAGGCACCACCAGTACCGGACAGGGTGCATGGCGTATTATGTGTTCTGTGTTGCTTCCGATGGCCATTTCCTTCCAGCCCCCGGCGCCCATTGTTCCCATAACGATCAGATCCGCAGCCTCTTCTTCAGCCAATTGCAGGATGGTGGGAATGACGGCACCCGGAAAGAATCGGGTGGAAATCTGTAACCCGGAGAAGCGGGGTTCCTGCTGTAGTTTTTCTTTTAACTGTTGCATGCTTTCGGATAACTCCTGCTCGATTTTTCCCGGGTCGACGACAGGTGTTATAAAAGCATATTCCGACACGGGAAGGTCGTAAGGCACAATTTGGTAACTGTGCAGCATACATACAGCCGCTTCCACGCGTACAGCCAGTTGGCAAGCCAGGCGCAATGCATGCAACGATGTTTCGGAGAAATCAATGGGGACGAGTATCTTTTTCATAACTGGTATAGGTTGCGGTCAAATATTCCACCTCTACCCTGCAAAGTTGTATGATGGAGCGGCCGGCATGCATTGACGAAGGTCAAGCCTGATGATAATTCTATATCGGTCGGGATCAAAAAAAAGCCCCGTGTTTTTCTGGTGAAAACACGGGACTTGTTGGCAGGTACATGCCTGAAAAAAGCGTTTACACGCGGGAAAGCAATACGATCTTTTTGGAAAACACCTTGTTCTCCTGTTTTACCGTCACGGTATAAATACCCGGACTTTTACCGTCGAGGTTTACCTGTTCGTTAAAAAAGCCGTTGAACTGCTTCATTTGGTTGTTGTAAACCATTTTTCCCTGCGCATCGGTCATACAAACCGTTGTTGGTATCGCCTTGGCTTCAAAACGAATATTGACAGGGCCGAGTGTCGGGCTCGGGTAAGCATCAAAGGATTCCAGATGGAGCGTAATGTCAGGTTGCTCCGTAGTAGGCGGCGCCAGTACGCTTTCTCTCTCAGCCGGCAGTTGCGGCGTTTCCTTTACCTCTTTCGGGCACGCTTTAAAAACGGCGGAAATATTCATTTCTACGCCTTCCCGCACAATCGTTAAACGGAACTGGTCGCCGGGCTGGTGTTTGTCGCGCGCCTGCCGAAGTTCCGTATTGGTATTCACCGGCTGATCGTCGAGTGCAATAATCACGTCGCCCGATTGGACGGCGCTTTCAAAAGCGGGTGTATTATCCACCACGCCGGAAACACGCACACCTTTACCCTGACTGGCGAAATCAGTGGTGTAAACGCCGATGAAAACTTTACACGGATCGCGGTCCCTGAATACGCGCACAAATTTCTGGTCTCCGTTCAACGCCTCATTCAGAAGTTCCATACGTTTATCGAAATCCACGTTCCAGGGCTCCTTTTCCTGTTGCAATTCTTCTTCACTGCATGCTTTAAAACGGGCATCGATGGTCATTTTAGACCCGTTTCGAATGATTTCCAGCGAAAATGCATCGCCCTGACCGTGTTTGTCGCGCTGGGCTTCCAGTTCCGCCTGCGTACCAACCTTCACCCCGTCCAGCGACACAATGATGTCGCCCTCCTGCACTCCATAGGTAGTTGCAGGCGTATTATCTACGGTGTAGTCTACTTTCAGGCCGCCCGTTGCGAGGTCCTGAATGGTGCCGACCCCGATAAATACCCGGCAGGGATTGCGATGCTGACGGCTGTAGAAATGATGGCCCGAACCGGCAAGCAGAGCCAGATCGTCTTTGTCTACTTGTATGGTGTGGCGCTGGCCGGCTTGGTCGGCAGAAATCCAGGTGACCGTTTTTTGAGATTGTGCCATCGCGGCGAAGCAAATGAGCAGTAAAAAACCAAGTAGGCTGTATCTTGTTTTCATAAGCGAAACATTGTTAGAAATGAATAATATTGTTGCACAACAACCACCTGAACCGGCGGACATGAAACCAAGGACTGTCGGTAAATGCGTATGTTGCACCAGGCGGCATATCTTCCGAGGTTTTGCGATAAAGGATTCATTTGTACTTCTTTTCGTCCATTTCAGAACACTAAATGTCAACCTATGAGTTACCATAAAATTTTAAAATATTTAGGCGACGACGCCGAAAGCCTGTTAAAGCACCGCAGTAAAACCATTTCCAAATCGTTGTTGCATGTGCCCGGCCCCGAATTTAACGACACCGTTTTTTCGCAGAGCAACCGGAATATTCAGGTGCTGAGAAGTTTGTCGGCTATGTACGGTCATGGAAGGCTGGCCAATACGGGATATCTGTCTATTCTGCCGGTCGACCAGGGAATTGAACATACCGCAGGCGCTTCTTTCGCACCCAACCCCATCTATTTCGATCCGGAAAATATCATTCGCCTGGCCATGGAAGGAGGCTGCAATGCGGTAGCGACTACTTTCGGTAGCCTGGCAACCGTAGCGCGCAAATACGCGCACAAGATTCCGTTCATTGCAAAAATAAACCACAACGAACTGCTCACGTATCCGACCAAGTACGAGCAAATCATGTTCGGATCGGTGGAAGATGCCTGGAATCTGGGCGCGGTAGCGGTCGGCGCTACCATTTATTTCGGCTCGGAAGGCTCCAACCGGCAGATTATCGAAGTGGCGAAGGCGTTCGAACGCGCGCACGAACTGGGCATGGCCACCATTCTGTGGTGTTATACGCGAAACAATGCCTTTAAAAAAGAAGGTGTCAACTATGAAACGGCTGCCGATATCACCGGGCAGGCCAATCACCTCGGCGTCACGATTCAGGCAGACATCATCAAACAGAAAATGCCGGATCGCAACGGCGGTTTTACCACCGTCAACTTTTCCAAAAGCGCGCCCGGCATGTACACAGAACTCGCTTCCGATCATCCGATCGACTTGTGCCGGTATCAGGTGGCCAACTGCTATATGGGGAGGATTGGACTGATCAATTCCGGCGGCGAATCAAAAGGCGATTCCGACCTGGCCGAATCCGTGAAAACCGCAGTGATTAATAAACGTGCGGGCGGTATGGGCCTTATTCTGGGGAGGAAAGCGTTTCAGCGCCCGTTTGAAGCCGGGGTGGAATTGCTGAATGCGGTGCAGGATGTGTACCTGGCGGAGGAAATCGACCTGGCTTGATTATTTAACCACAAGGAACACAAAGGGGTTTCACAAAGTGCACTAAGAGTTCAGAATCAAGAACTTAGTGCACTTTGTGAAACCCCTTTGTGTTCCTTGTGGTTAAATATTTTACCCCTCGAAGTGGAAAGAAAGTGTGAACGTGCGGCTCATCACTTTTTCCAGCACATTACTTTGCTGCAATTGATTGTTGTAAATCAATACGTTATTCAGGCCTTGCGAGATTTTTATTTCCGGCGAGAAAATGAAATAAGGGAAAAAGAACTGAATACCTGCGCCGTATTCCACCTGAAAATCGGTGGGTGCAATTTTTACAATGCCGGCAGCCTGCCGCGTACGCGAATCGCTGGCTACGTCGAAGGAATATTTTACCCCGCCGATCACAAACAGGCGAAAATCGTGGTAAGGCGCCGATTTGTACCGAACGTGAAAAGGCATTTCCACCAGAACGGATTCGATGGGGCGTTGAATAATACGGCCGCTTTCACCCGGCTGGGTATATCGGATGGTGCGTTCAATAAAGGAAAGCGTCGGCAAAAAGCGAAGGTCGAAGTATTCCCCTACGCGCAGGTTGGAAACGATACCCAGGTTGATACCGGGTCCGGTCACCGATTCGGCACGTGCAAAAGAGTCGCTGCGAATGAAATCTTTGGAGTGATAAATCCTGAAGTCACTCCGGTTGATACCCAAAGTGATGCCGAAATAATAAGGTTTCGCCTGAAAGTCGCGGTAGTTGAGATTGCTGCCCTGACTGAACTGAGCCTTTGCTGCCAAAGGCAGCATGACCAGTAATAACAGCAGCAACCGCAACGGCAGTGATTTTTGCATGGTAGGAAAAGAAATTATTTCGTGGCAACGTAAATGGTGCATATTCCAAGCGTTAATCGTTCGCATAAAGGGTTTTGATAACCGATCCGGGATAATATTTGTAAAAACTGATCGCCTTCCGGGAAAACCTGCACGCTTTCGAACAAATACGTGTAGGCTCTCACATCGCGACTCGTTAAACGTCCGATCAGGGGTAAAACGTATCTGAAATAGGTATTGTACAGTTGTTTAAACGGAAAAAGTCGCGGACGCGAGAATTCCAGGATCACAACCTTGCCTCCCGGACGCAGGACACGGTACATTTCAGACAAGCCTTTTTCCAGGTTTTCGAAATTCCGGACGCCGAATGCTACCGTTACGGCATCAAAACCGGCATCTGCAAATTGCAGGTTCTCGCTGTCGCCCGTTTCCAGGGTAATCGTGTTCTGCAAACCTTCCTTTTCAATTTTTTTCCGACCGAAATCGAGCATATGGTTGGCAATATCTATGCCGACGATGCGTGAAGGCTGTAAAATCTTTGCTGCCATGATGGCTACGTCGGCTGTGCCTGTCGCCACATCGAGTATTTCCTTCGGTTGCAGCGGCTTCAGGTAACTGATGGCACGTTTGCGCCAGGAAACGTCGATACCGAGGGAAAGGACCCGGTTGAGCAGGTCGTATTTCGGAGCGATCGTGTCGAACATCTGTTCGACCTCTGCCTTTTTGGACTCACCGGAGCCGTACGGCTTAACTACCATTTTTTTATCCATGTGGATTTCAATTCGATTCGGAGAAAGGTTTGATGCCGGCTACGCGGAATGCGTTGCCTCAAATGTGCAGATTCTCAACGATTTCCAGACCATAACCGATAAAACCCGTTCGCGGTTTTGGATTGTTGGTCAATAACCTGATTTTGCTGATCTGCAACTCGCGCAGGATTTGCGCACCGATGCCAAAGTCCTTTTTGCCCATGTTGGTATGCAATTCGAACCGGTCGAGGTTACCTTCTTCCGACAACTGTTTGTAGTTCTTCAATTTGGCAAGCAGGTTGGCTTTGTCGCCCTGACGCAGGTACACGAATGCGCCTTTGCCCGCTTCCGCTATACTTTTGAGTGAATCTGCGATCTGGCTGCCGTAATCGGACAGCAATGTGCCCAGAATGCCGCCTGTTTCCGACCAGGAGTGCACGCGCACCAGCACGGGTTCTTCCGCCGTCCAGTCGCCCTTTTTGAGCACCAGGTGCGTGTCGCCGTTGGCAATATCGGTAAACACGATTGCGTCGAATTCGCCGTAAATGGTTTGCATTTTTGTCTCCATTTCCTTGCGCACGAGGCGTTCGGTACGCATACGGTAAGCCACCAGGTCGTCGATGGAGATGATTTTCAGGTCGTGCTCCCGTGCCACTTCGAGCAACTGGGGCAATCGGGCCATGGTACCGTCGGCGTTCAGGATTTCCACCAGCACACCGGCAGGGTAGAGGCCAGCCATCCGCGCCAGGTCGATGGTCGCTTCCGTGTGGCCGATACGGCGCAGTACGCCACCGGGTTTGGCGCGAAGCGGAAAAATATGTCCGGGGCGCGCATACTCGCTGGGTTTGGCGGCCGGGTTGGTGAGGTGCTTGATGCCGGTCGCGCGGTCGTAGGCGCTGATACCAGTGCTACAGCCGTAGCCGATCAGGTCGATGGAAACAGTGAAAGCCGTTTCATGCAGGGCCGTGTTGCTGTTCACCATCAGGTCCAGTTCGAGTTCGTCGGCTCGTTTGTCTTCCAGTGGTGTGCAGATCAGTCCTCGGCCATATTTTGCCATGAAATTGATAACTTCAGGCGTTACGGTTTCGGCGGCGGATACGAAATCGCCTTCATTTTCACGGTCTTCATCATCTACGACGATGATAATTTTGCCGGCTTTGATGTCGGCGATCGCTTCTTCTATGCTATTGAGTTGGATGGGATGGTCCATAGTGCTGTTTAATAAAAATGCGCCGCAGGAGAACATTTCCTGCGGCGCGGCAAAGATAATTTTGTATTCCGGCCTGATGATACTTTTTTCTGAAATTTGATTTGGTCTCGACCGGAAAAATTGTTAATTTTTAAACAGCGTTTTTGAATTTCCGGTTTCCCGTGAAGCGAACTCAGAAAGTCAGTTTCTTGAATCCCTGGAATGCCCGGTCTGCCCCCTGGATGGGCGTGGTCACGTAATTTTCCAGTTCGATGATGTAGTATTTCAGGCCGGCCAATTTGCTCTGGCGGAAAATCTCGTTGAAGTCGATCGTGCCGTCGCCCACTTCGATACTTTCGCGTTTTTCCGTGTTGGCCAGGTCTTTCGCATGGCACAGTTCCCAGCGGCCCGGGTAGAGGCGGAACCAGTCGAGCGGGTTGTGATTGGCGAATTTTACCCAGTAGATATCCATTTCCATGGTCATCACTTTCGGGTCTATTTCGTGCAACAGCCATTCGATCAGCAGGCGGTTATCCGGGCCTCTTTTTTCGAATTCGAAATTGTGGTTGTGGTAACCGAAGCGAATGCCCGCTTTTTGGGCGTATTCGCCGGCAGCCTGATAAACGGGAATCATTTTGTCGATGATGAGCCGGTCGGGATCTACCATGTACGGATTAACAATGTATTTCTGTCCGCCTGAAACAGCGTCGTCGATGGCTTTTTTTGCAGCGTCGGACAGGGCTTTGGTTGCGGGATCAAATGATTTCGAATCGAACATCACGTGGCTGGAAGGCATGGTTATACCATTGTCTTTCAACAGGTTAATAAAATCCTTGTAAGGCATTCCGAACATTTTTCCATCCGAATAGCCGAAGCCTTCCACTTCCTTGTATCCCGTTTTGGCGAGGGCCTTGATGGTACCTGCCGCGTCTTTACCCATGTCGTCCCGGACGCTCCATAACTGAATGCCCAAATGCGGCACTTCGACGTTTGCGAAGGAAAACCGGGGCAAAACAGCCGCACCGGCCACCGCCAGCGAAGATGTTTTTAAGAAATTACGTCTTGAAAAAGAATTTGTCATGCTATTAAGCAAAAATGAAAGGTTGAAAAATAATGCGACCCGGCCGGAAAGGCGTGCCGACGAATGTAGCCCCAAAACTCTAAAATTCACATGAATTTCAAATTGGAAATTTGTTATTTTTAGAAAAAATATTGGCTATTGCCTGAATTTTCCGGCAAACATTCGCTTATCGGCAAAAAGTTAAAAATTTTCCGTCGTTTGAATTTGGAAAGCACGGTACCATTGTGAGAACTTACCCGCAGTTTTGAAACCAGTGCATGTGCCCCTGTAAATGACCCATGCCTAATCCGATTTTATATGATACAAGTCCTGCATATTTCCGCCGAATGTTACCCTGCCGCCAAAACGGGCGGACTGGCTGACGTGGTCGGCTCTTTACCCAAGTACCAAACGGAAGCAGGCGTTCTGTCGGCTGCCGTTATTCCCAAGTATTCCCTGAAATGGATCAACCAGCGTGAATGGGTTACGGTGTATGGCGGCGCAATACGCGTCGACTGGCGAACGGTTGGTTTTACCGTACAACAGGAAAAAAACAACACCCTGGGTTTTCCGTTTTTTGTGGTCGATATTCCCGGATTGTATGACCGTCCGGGCATTTACAACGATCCGGCCGGGCATCCGTATGGCGACGAAGTGGAACGGTATATCGTGTTTCAGCAGGCTGTGCTGCAATGGTTGTTGTCGTTCCCGCAACAGGAGCGCCCCAAAGTGCTGCATTGCCACGACCACCACACGGGCCTGATACCGTTTATGGTGAAACATTGCCCGCAGTACAATGACCTGGCATTGATCCCGACGGTATTTACCATTCACAACGGCCAATACCAGGGCATGTTCGGCAAAAGCAGCCTCCACCTGATGCCTTTTTTCGAGGCCAACGCGTACGGACTGCTCGAATGGAACGGCATCATCAATCCCATGGCTTCGGCGTTGCGCTGCGCCTGGGCTGTTACCACCGTTTCCGAAACTTACCTGTACGAATTGCATGAAAGCAGCCTTGGGCTGGAACGTTTGTTCCGCGATGAATGGCGCAAACAATCGGGCATTATCAATGGCATCGACGCCCGTGTTTGGGATCCCGAGACCGACCCGGCCATCGAGCACCGGCTGGAAGGCGATGATATCCAGGCCTTTAAACTGAAAAACAAAAAAGCGCTTTGCGAGTGGTTCGGACTACCCCTGGATCAGCCGATCATTAGTTTCATTGGCAGGATAGTAGGGGAGAAGGGCTGCGATCTTCTGCCCGATGCTTTCCGGAGTTACATTCATGCGGGCGGAAAAGCCTCTTTTCTGGTGCTGGGCACGGGTGAACCGTGGACGCAAAACCAGTTCCGCCAAATGGCTTACCAGTACCCCGGTCATTTCAATGCCATCATCGATTACAATGAAGCGCTCGCGCACCAGATTTATGCAGGTTCCGATTTCCTGATCATGCCGTCGCGGGTGGAGCCCTGCGGGCTGAACCAGATGTATGCCATGCGGTACGGAACCATTCCGATTGTACACACGGTCGGCGGACTCAAGGATACAGTGCCCGATATCGGCGATCCGGGCGGCGCAGGGCGCGGTATACGTTTCGACCGTTTCGATCTGGGCGATATCGGCTGGGCTATTCACCGCGGCGCTTCCATGTGGCACCACGACCCGTATGCCATCTCGGAAATCCGGAAACGGATCATGGCCCTCGATTTTTCCTGGGAACGAACCATTGAAAGTTATTTCCAGGTATACAGGGGCGCTAATGCTGCCATTCGGGTGGAAAAAAGGCAGATGGTCGAACCTTCGTCACCGCCAGCCAAACAGGAAAACAAATCGGAACCGGTTGCAGAACCTGTTGTAAAAAAGGCTTCGGGTAAAAAATCAAAAATAAAAACAGCCGAAACACCGGCCCTTCCAGTAACAAAGAAAAAAGCAAAAAAACAATAATCAACACAAAACAGCCATGATCAAAATGATTTGCCTCATCCTCGGTGGCGGCGCCGGAAGCCGCCTTTTTCCGCTTACGGAGCACCGTTCCAAACCGGCAGTACCCATTGGCGGCAAATACCGCCTGATCGATATACCAATTTCAAATTGTATCAATTCCGGCGTCAAACGGATGTACGTACTCACGCAGTACAACTCCGCGTCCCTGAATGCCCACATCAAAAACTCCTACAACTTCGATATTTTTACAAAAGGCTTCGTAGATATCCTGGCTGCCGAACAAACGCCGGGCAACAACATGTGGTTCCAGGGCACTGCCGACGCGGTGCGCCAAAGCAGGCAACACTACGAGCGGCAGGATTTCGATTACGTTTTACTGCTGTCCGGCGACCAGTTGTATCAAATGGATTTCGAGGAAATGGTGCAATACCACATTTCCCAGAAAGCAGATATTACGATCGCCTGCCTGCCGGTCGACGACCGCGATGCGCCCGGTTTCGGTATCATGAAAGTGGATGAAAACGGCAATATTCCACGTTTTATCGAAAAACCGCACCCCGACGAATTGCCGAACTGGGTGAGTGAAGTGAGCCCGGCCAATAAAAAACGCGGCCGGAATTACATGGCTTCCATGGGCATCTACATTTTCAACCGCAAGGCGCTGAACGACCTTTTTGATCAGTATTCCGATGCCACCGATTTCGGCAAGGAAATCATTCCGCAGGCGATCAATGAAGGCCGCACCGTGGCTGCTTATCACTACGAAGGATACTGGACCGACATCGGTACGATTCACTCGTTTTTCGAAGCAAACATCGAACTGACAGACCATATTCCTTCTTTCAATCTGTTCAACAATACGCGTCAGATTTATACCCGCGGCCGTATGCTGCCACCTGCCAAATTTTATGGCGGTACACAACTCAACCGCGCGCTGATTGCAGAAGGTTCTATCCTGCATGCCCGGCTGATCGAAGGCTCGGTGATCGGCCTGCGCGCCCGCATCGGCGAAAATACAGTGGTGAAAAACTCCATTGTGATGGGCAATGATTACTACCAGACGCTGGAAGAAATTGCCATGCACCAGGATCAGATCCCGATCGGGGTCGGCCATTACTGCCACATTGAGCACGCCATTCTTGATAAGGATTGCCGCATCGGCAACAATGTGGTGATCAAGGGCGGCGCTCATTTGCAGGACGTGGATACGCCTGAATATTGCGTGCGCGACGGGGTTGTGGTGGTGCGCAAAGGTGCGGTGATCCAGGAAGGAACGCGTATCATGTGATGCAACGCGGATTCGCGGATATTAAAAAAGCGGATATACGCGGATTTGATTTGGAATAGAGTGGCATTCGTTCTTTTTATGGACGAAATGCCTCCCTTAAACTTATCAAATCCGCGTAGATCCGCTTTTTTAATATCTGCGAAATCCGCGTTGCCTATTTGTACTTGGCACTTACCTGATCGAAGGTTGGAATATGCCGGTGGTGGTACATGTCAAGCACCTGGCCGTCTTTCCAGATCACAATGCCGGGGGTGGCGCGGATGATCGTTTTGAGTAATTTTTCGTCCGCTTTATAAAAAGGATAAGTAGCGCCGGTCTTTTTAGCAAAATCTGCTGAAACTTCTGCATCGCCGATTGTCGTGATAGCGTACACTTTCCAGCCTGCCTTTTGAGCGGCTTCGGCCAGCGGGTTCACCTCGTTTTTGAAGCGGTCGCCGTAAGCTGCGGTCGGAATGAATACCTCCTGCTCCACTTTTTTCTGCGAAATGGCGCCGATGCGGCGTTGCAAATTGATGGAATCCTTGTTGATACGTATGGTATCGACTGCCCAGGTGGTATCGGACACCACAACGGTTTCCATCTGTTTGGCGCCTTCCAGGTGGTAAGCCACGATCATCATGCTGTAGTTCTTATCGTCGAGCAGTTCGTCGGTGATTTCGCCGTTTTCGCCATCCTCCACGGCAAATTCGCTCACCTTTGTTTTGGTAATCGGCATACGTTTGCCATCCTGTTCTACGTACCAGTCCGTCTGGATCTGGTCTTTCACTTTCCATCCTTTGTCTTTCGGATATTCCTTGTAGTAGGTAATCTTGCCGGGCTCGGGTTCCATAAATTTCACTACTTCACCGGTGTTGGTATTTTCCAGCACCCAGCCGAGCACGTCGATTTTGGCTTCGCCTTCCAGCGCCTTGCGTTCGCGCACGTGAGAACCGATGGCAAACGGACGGAAATCGACCGGCGGCAGGTTCATATACGTGCTGTACAGACACAGCAGCAGGGATGCCAGTGTGGTTCCGCCGGTAATCATATTCCGGATTTGCGGCGTCCACAACTGATGCATGTTTCTGGAGCGCAGCAGGAACAGCAGGGCCGGGATCATCAGGCCGAGGTCCTTGAAAAACGAGATTTTAGGATCCAGTTTAATAAAGTCGCCGAAACAGCCGCAGTCGGTCACGCGCATCTGTGTTTTGATGTACGGTCCCCATTTAGCGAAATCGAAGAAATTGTCTTCCGCGGGCACGAAGCCTGTGAGGTAGGTGAAACCTGTCAGCAGGGTGAAGAAAAACACCAGTCCGAAAAACAGCCAGGCCGTCCATTTGCGGCTGTAACCCACGATGAGCATGGCGCCCAAAGCGATTTCCAGTACGATCATGACGATAGAAAAACCGTTGACGTACTGCGCCATCCAGGGGAAGAGCGGCGCCATTCCGGCAAACATGTTGTTCAAACCGGAAAAAGTTTGTTCGAATGCCGCGAAATAATCCAGCATTTTATAAGCCGTACCAATAGGGTCGACGGCTTTTACCAGCCCGGAAAAAATGAACCAGACGCCGCAAAAATGCTGCAGGAATGTCCAGAACTTGTTGGTGGTTCTGCCGGCGCGTACCGTAAAATACGTGAAAATGGCGCCGATAATGGCAAAAATGACTAAAAGTACAGGTAAAGAAGTCATGAAAGATCGTTGTTGGTTGGTTGTTGTTCGGATAATCGGATCAGGGCGAAAGCGGCATAATTGATGATGTCGCGATAATTGGCTTCCAGTCCTTCCGAGACGAGCGTTTGCCCGGAATTATCCTCTATTTGTTTGATTCTCAATAGTTTTTGTAAAATAAGGTCCGTCATACTGCTGATGCGCATGAGGCGCCAGGCTTCGCCGTAATCGTGGTTTTTGGCCGACAGTAGCCGGACATTTTCAGCAATTTCCCGGTCATAGAGGTTGGCCACCTCCATTGCATCCAGTTCGAGCGGCGCATTGGCCGGCAGCGACAACTGGATCATGGCCAGCACACTGTAATTGATCAGCCCTACAAATTCCGATTCGACGGAATCTGCCACCTGCTGGCTGCCTTTTTCCTCGATACTCCGGATGCGCAGCGCTTTGATGTACAACTGATCGGTAATGCTCGAAGGCCGCAGGATGCGCCAGGCAGTACCGTAATCGGCCGTTTTTTTGACAAACAGGTCGCGGCAATGATCTGTTACTTCGCGGAATTGTTCCAGGGTGTTTTTCATATCAGGCGGGCAAATATACGCGCTCCGGCATGCCTGCACCTGCCGGATACCGCAATTTTCATTTTGTTATGAAAGATTGGCTATCTGTTTTGACGGTGAAAATGCGGAACCAGCAGTCCGCACGCGCCTCCGACCACAAATCCGGTGAGCACATCGGTAAGATAATGTTTGCCGGCTTTTACCCTTAAAAAACCAACGGTGGCAGGTATCACAGCCGCGGTAGCCCACACTACCGGTTTCCAGCCGGAATCGGAATGGTAATCAGACCAGATGCGCGCTGCGGAAAAGGTGGCCGCCGCGCTGAAGGAAGTATGGCCGGAGAAAAAGGACTGGCGGGCGTCGCGTTTCAGTTTTTCGGACAGCGGCGCGTCCGGGTTGTAACAATAAGGCCGGGGCCTGCGTACAATTTCCTTAAAAAGGCTCGTCAAAGCTAGGTCGAGCAACATGGATTCGCTTACCAGTAATACGGCGGTCGGTGCATCTTGGCGGATGTCTTTGTCCAGCAGCAATAAGGCAGGCGAAACGGCCGCCGCATACAACAGGATATCGCTGGCTTTATTGGCCCGAAGGGAGTATTGCCGGGTGACGAATCGCTCGAATTTGGGTACGGCGCTTAATTGCAACCCACCGATCTGTTCATTCGTAAAAGGTTGATTGTGAAGATGTAAAAGAGCAGATGCTCCTATCCCGATGCCACTTCCGCCCAGCCAGGCCGCTTCGCCTTTCCACGTGGTTTTGTATGGCTTTTGTGCAAAATTTGTGCAGGTGCAACAACACAGCAGGAAGGCAATAACGACCCTGGAAGAGATTGAATTCATTCTTTTTGTATGATAAATTTTTGGACGCTGCTTCCTGCTTTGGTAGAAATGCGAACCGCATAAGCGCCGTTTGGTAATTTCGAAACCGGGAAATTCAGGGTTTCTTCATTGAGATTTTTCCTATACTCAGTTAAAATTTCCCGACCTGTAATATCTGTAACGGTAATCAAGGCGTCACTGGTTTCAGGTAAAGCGATTTGAATATGGAGGAAGTCTTTGGCAGGGTTGGGGTAGGTTTTGAATTCGATTCTGTTGAGGTCGACGGTGCCAATGGTGGGGCAAAAAATTGCGCCATCCAGTGCCATCCTTAACACAGGATTCGGGTTGCCGTAGAAGTTGTTCGTGCGCCATTGCCCGTCAAGATACAAAAAGGAACTTTCTTTTTCTTCTACATGGCCCTCATTCATACCCAGATACGAATACCTGTAGGAATCGGGAAAATAGGCTGCCAGCAGGTAAATTTTATTATTCTCAAGCGGTACACCTTGAAGGGCTGTATTGATATAGTACATTTCTACCCATTGGATGGCCTGGTTATTCGCCATGCTTTGTAGTTGGCCGACTCCAATCAGGGATAAACTGGAGCCATCCGGCGCAAAATTGGAAAAGTCGGGCAGAACGTCGTCGTTCAGGACAAATAACGACAACTCTGCGTACAGATCCTGTGATCCCGCCATTTCTTCACCGGGTATTACAGAGATTCCGGCATAAGTAGCATAGAAAAGATCAAGGTTGTTTCCAGCGAGGCGATATAGATTTGCTACTCCCCAGCCTGATTCCAGGATTGTGTCCGGCCGGTAAGCCGTTTCCATCCCGGTCAGTTCTTTTGCCAATACATCCGCATTCGGGTTGAACCGCACGGTTCTGATATCGAGGAACGGACCCTGACTGGTGTTCCCCTGAACCGTGTATAAAACCTGTGGTATCGTGCTGCTCAAGTCGAAGGGCGCAAAAATCTGTGGAAAAGTGAACAGACTGTCCGTTACTCCATTGTCCAGTTCGGAAATAAAAAGGATATCGCTCAGTACTTCCTGGCCGTTCGCACGCTGAACGACTCCACGAATGGTAATATTTTGAAGATTAACACCACTTATATTGCTTAACCGAACGGAAAAGCGGAAAGAATCCTGCGAAATCATGCAATGCTGTTGAACATCCTGTGCCGGAAAACCGACGCTGTTCAAAAAGACGCCCGGGCGTATCAGACATGCCTGCACATTTGGGCCCTGTTGCAGAATGGGTTGCAGAATCTGAAAATCGGAAGGTTTTAGATAAAAAACAGGAATTTGTACAGCCGGTAATTGCCCGGCTTCTCCAAGCGCATGTTTTGAAACGGGTTGCGATTGGACGTTGTTCTTCCCCGCAATCAAAACCGCCAAAGCGCCTGCGTCCTGTGCAATACGCGCTTTTTCGGCTACGGGGCATCCGCCTTCCCACATCAGTACGATTTTACCCTCCAGGGGCATGTTGTTCGGAATACAACCGGCAGAATCCGGAAATCCTGCCCAAATTACCGGCGCACACACGTCCTCGTGCAGTACGTCCTTCCAGTCGGAAATGCCGTAGCCGCATTCATACACATATAAGGAACTGGAAAAAGCGCCGGCAGAAACGGTCAGTTGCAGCCCGGAATCCTTCAATTCCGAACCCTGACTATAGGCATAAAAAGGAAACGTAAGAAAAAAAGCCAGGGTAAAAAGGCGTGATACGGAGTAAATTAGTCTGCTCATTTGTGAATATCTATGGGTCTAATAATCAATACTATCAGAACCAAAGTTAGTCAGCCAAATTCCTGAACACCTCTTCAAATCCCGTTTCGACAATCCGCGTCACAAATAAGAGAAGTGAGAGAGTGAGAGGGTGAGAGAGTGAGAG
>JAKQJD010000246.1 GCA_029561355.1 Bacteroidota bacterium
GCGGCTTTGGCGGCCGGTTTGGAAGCGGATGCTTCGAGGGCATTGGCTGAGGCCTCGGCACGTTTCAGCGCGCGGTATTCGGCGTAGGTTCCGTTAAAATCCTTGATGCGGCCGTCGCCTTCGAACACGAAGAGGTGATCCACGAGGCGGTCCATGAAGTAGCGGTCGTGCGTGACGACGAGCAGGCAACCGGGATAATCCTCCAGAAAATCTTCCAAAACCTGCAAGGTGAGCACGTCGAGGTCGTTGGTCGGTTCGTCGAGGATCAGAAAATTCGGGTTTTTCATCAGCACCATGAGCAGGTACAGGCGCCGGCGTTCGCCGCCGCTGAGCTGGCTCACGTACACCTGCTGCTGGGAGCGGGAGAACAGGAAGCGTTCGAGCAATTGGGCGGCCGAGAGTTCCTTGCCTTTTTCGAGCGGAATCACCTCGGCGATGTCGCGCACGGCGTCGATGACACGTTTGTCGGTAGCGAGTTGGATGCCTTCCTGTTTATAGTGGCCGAAAATGACCGTGTCGCCCACCACCACCTTGCCCGTGTCGGGTTCCATCACCTGGGTGACGATTTGCAGGAAGGTGGATTTGCCCGCGCCGTTCATCCCTACGATGCCGACACGTTCCTTGCGTTTAAATTTATAGGTAAAATTCTCGATCAGGGTACGTCCATTGAACCCCTTGCTGATGTTGTGCAGTTCCACGATTTTGCCGCCCAGCCAGTTTTCCTTGATCTGGAGGCTCATTTCATCCTTGCTTTTTTTAAGGCTGTCGTTGGTTTCTTTGCGGTCGAAATAGGCGTCCACACGCGCCTTGGCCTTGGTGGTTCGCGCCTGCGGGGATTTGCGCACCCATTCGAGTTCGTTTTTGAGGAGTTTGTTCTGTTTCTCGTAGGTAGTGGATTCCACTTCCTCGCGCAGGGCCTTTTTTTCCAGGTAATCGGAGTACGAGCCCGAGTAGCGCCGCAGTTGGCCGCCTTCCAGTTCGATGATGCTGTCGCATACGTTTTCCAGGAAATACCGGTCGTGCGTCACCATAAAGAGTGTGATGCCCGGCGTTTGCAGGTATTCTTCCAGCCACTCGATCATCTCCACGTCCAGGTGGTTGGTCGGCTCGTCGAGGATCAGGAAGTCGGGTTCTTCGAGCAGGATTTTGACGAGTGCCAGGCGTTTTTGCTGGCCGCCGGACAGGGTGCTCACCTTCTGTTCGAAATTTTCCATGCGGAAGCGGAACAGCATTTCCTTCACCTTGGCCTCGAAGGTCCAGGCATTGTGCAGGTCCATGTCGGCAATGGCCAACTGGAGTTCGTCGGGGTTTTCGGGGTGGTTGAGCGCGTGTTCATAGCGCTGCACCACACGTACCAGCGGATTAGACGGGTCGAGCACGGCGCTCAGCACGTCGAGTCCCGGAGCGAAATAGGGCTCCTGGTCGAGCCAGCCGATACGGATGTCCTTGCGCAACAGGATTTTGGCCTGCTCGCCTTCGCTTCCCTCGCGGCCGGCAATGACACGCATGAGGGTGGTTTTGCCGGTGCCGTTTTTGGCGATCAGACCGATTTTCTGGCCTTTATCGATGTACAGCGTGATATTTTTGAACAGCACCTTTTCGCCGTAGCTCTTGGTGACGTTTTCTAGCGTGAGGAAATTCAATGTCGTTATTAGTTATTGGTTATTGGTTATTGGTTATCAGTTATTGGTTATCAGTGTTGATAATCAAGCATTTACAATAACTTGGGACAAACCTCTTTGAGAGAAAACGCAAAGATAGCAAAGATGTCATGGTACGTTGCGGGACTTGGAAACTTGAGCGGGGCGTTTTTTTATTTAACCATACCATGGCTCCTTCCGAATTTTTTCGCTTTGTATAATAACAGATGCCTTGTCACCCTGTCGGGGCCCGTCCACTCTACGCGGGGAGAATCAGCAAAAACGCGCCTTAGAGCGGACGGGCCCCGACAGGGTGACAAGGCATCTGTTGTTAAATTCGGGATGTATCAGTTTGTGCTCCTTGTGATTAAAAATAATTTCGGCCGAAAACAGACAGCGGCATAAAAAATCCGATTTTTGCGCCCGTTTTGATGCAAATCCGGAATAACAATCCTGAAAGCCCATAAAATCCCGTTCAAAAAATAAAAAATGGCCCGCAAGAACAAACTGCGCAAATTTGCCGAGATCCGTTCTTTTTCCAACGTTTTCGAATGCTACGACCCGACGCAGCCTGTGCTGGTGGGCAAGGACATGGAACCCGTCGACCTGAAAGGCCGCTGGAGGGAGGCGCATTTCCGGAATGACAACCCGATTACACTCGAACTGGCCTGCGGGGCCGGCGAATACACCAACGGACTGGCGCGTTTGTTTCCCGACCGCAATTTCATCGGTGTCGATGTAAAAGGCAACCGGTTGCATGGCGGGGCCCGGGAAGCCGTGCTGGAAGGTATTCAAAACGCCGCTTTCCTGCGCACCCGCATCGAGGTGATCGATCATTTTTTCGCGCCGGGTGAAGTGGCGGAGATCTGGATCACGTTCTGCGACCCGTTTCCGAGGGCTATCAAGGAAAACCGGCGGCTCACTTCGCCGTTTTTTCACGAAAAATTCCGCCATTTCCTGCAACCCGGCGGACTCATGCACCTCAAACACGATTCGGACGATTTTGTAAAGTATTCGCTGGAATCCATCGGAAACGACCCGCAGGCTGCACTGCTGTACCAGAACCTGGATATTTATGCAGGCGAAATGCCCATGCCCGAACTAAGCATCAAAACATTGTACGAAGGTAAGCACCTGGACGCGGGCAAAACGATCAAGTATTTGCGGTATACCATCGGGTAGCCGCAGTGGCGCCTCCTGCTAAATATCGCTTTGATAGCGGGCGTATATTGTTCACATGGTTTACATTTGATGCATTAAGAGCCTGTTGCTCTTCATTTTCAAAC
>JAKQJD010000511.1 GCA_029561355.1 Bacteroidota bacterium
TTCCTGCCACCCCAAAGGATCAGAATAGGTTTTGAAGACCAGAGAAAAAACGAAGAAACCAACCGTGCGTCAATTGAATTTTTAGAAATGAATGTGTTCAGGATAACATCTGTCATCTGCCTTTTAGGGCTGGCCGCGAACCTGTTCGCGCAAAACCCGCATGGAACAGATTTGAAAATCGACTGTGCTTCCTGCCACTCTTCCAAAGGCTGGGAAATAGATGCATCCTACTGGCAAGGATTCGACGCTAATCGTCCCAGAACTTCCCAGGTTACCGGCATGGTTTGGGGCCCTGACACCCTGCGTTTTCACCACGGAAAAACCAATTTTAAACTGGCAGGCCGACACAACACTGTCGATTGCAGGGCTTGCCACGAAACCCTCGTTTTTTCGGGCGCTTCTTCCGATTGTATTTCCTGTCACAACGACGTACACCAGCAAAGTGTGGGAACCGACTGCGCGCGCTGCCACACGCCCGCCAACTGGTTGGTTGACAACACAAATGAGTTACACCTGCAAAACGGGTTTCCGCTCACGGGCGTACACCAGTCGGTGAGTTGCGAGCAGTGTCACACGGCTGCCTCCGGTTTACAGTTCAACCGGATCGGGAATGACTGTATCAGTTGTCACGTAACGGATTTTCAGGCTGCCGCCAATCCCAACCACCAACAGGCGGGTTTTTCTACCGACTGCCTGGAATGCCACGATATGTTGACGCCCGATTGGGGGACCGACAAAGTAAACCACGATTTTTTTCCGCTGACCAGGGGGCATGAGATTTCCGATTGCAAACAATGCCACGCCGGCGGAAACTATGTCGGTACGTCCAGCAACTGCAATGCCTGCCACCAGGCGGATTTTGATGGCGCCCAGTCGCCCAGTCACGTGAATGCCCACTTCTCCTCCAACGACTGCGCCACTTGCCACACCACCGATCCCGACTGGATGCCGGCCGAATTTACAGCCCACGATGGCGCTTATTTTCCTGTTTACAGCGGCAAACACAAAGGGCTGTGGTCGCAATGTGCGGAATGCCATACCAATCCGACTACTTTCGCTGAAAATTCGT
>JAKQJD010000297.1 GCA_029561355.1 Bacteroidota bacterium
AAAAAAACGTATTTTTAGGCGCATTTCCCAAAACGCACTACCTATGAAAAAAACGCCCGAAACACTCCGCCTCACCCTGCTCATCGCCGCACTCACCATCCTCATCGGATTCCTCGGCGAACTCATGCCCGCCGATTTTCAACAAAACATGGAAACCTGGGCCACCGCCACGCTCGGCATTTCCTACATGACTTTGTGGATCATCGCGACCGTTCTGATCGCCGCCGTTTTCCTGTACCTCGTGTGGAAAGAAGCGCTGGGCAAGGAAACAACGCCCGAAACGCCTGCACAACCTGAAAAAGCGCCCGTGACCGTCACCAACAGCAAAAACGTGGTCACCAACTCCAGCATCCAGGCCGGCGGAAACGTGCACATCGGCGACACCACCACTGTGAACAATGAAGGCGCGAACATCAAAAACCAGTTCAACGGCGGCACGTTCAACGATACCACCTTTCAGTGACCATGGCGGAAAATATTCACAATCAGTTCAATAACTCGGTTTTCAACAACCCGGTGTTTCAGTCGGGCGGAGTGGCAGGAAAACTCGAACACGTGCTTGTTGCCGCCGGCGCAGGCGTTCCCGACAGTTTTCGCGGCCGCGAACGGGAACTCGAAGACATCCGCACCCTGCTCACCACGCGCCAAAGCGCCCTCGCCCTCGTGAATGCAGAAGGCGGTATGGGCAAAACCACCCTGGCTGCCAAGTACTGGCAGATGTACGAGAAAGACTATCAACACGTCGCCTGGCTTTTCTGCGAAAAAGGTATCCTGACGGCCCTGCGCGACCAGTTGCCCGTGCCGCTCGGACTCGTGGAAACCCTCAACCAGTACGCCGACAAGCCCGACAAGCAGGTGCAGGTGATCAAAAACGCTATGGCGAACCTGCCCAAAGACTGCCTGCTGGTGCTCGACAACGCCAACGAACCCGCACACATCGACGGATTTTTGCAAATGATGACCGGCCTCGGCTGGCACGTACTCATTACCTCCCGCTGCTCCGACCTGCTGCCCGACGCCGAATACCGCATCAGCAGCCTGCCCCCCGAGCAGGCGAAAGATCTCTTCAGGAGCAATTACACGGAAGACACGCCGGAATTCGAGCCGCTGCTCGACCGGTTTCTGGTGGCCGTGGGCTACAACACACTGTGCATCGAGATATTCAGCAAGAACCTGCGCGAAGGCAATCCCCTGGGCTATACGTTTGAAAAATTCCTTGGACAACTGGAAACGCAGGGACTTTTCCTGGGCGAAAACTCCTTTGAAATAAAATCTGATTACGCCCGGCAGGTAGTGGGCGAAACTGTGAGCGTGACGGATCGGATCATCGATGCCTTGTACCACCTCGATACCTTGGACCAAGCGGAAACGGATCTGCTCACCACGTTCGCTCTCCTGCCCGCCGAAAACCACGCCATCCTGGTGTTGAAGGAATTAATCGCCGCCGAATCGCCCGCACAACTCAAACGCGCTTTGGATGCGCTGGCCCGCAAAGGATGGATTGCTGCGAATGCGGGTACGTACCGCATCAGTCCGGTGGTGCAGAAGATTGTGCTGCATCGGAACAAGGAGCGGCTGTGGGAATTGGGAGCGCCGGTGGTGGAGCGGCTGAACGGGATTTTTGAAAACGAGGGGTTTCATTCTAAAAATATTACGACGGCGGCTCCTTTTGCGGAACTGGTGTTCGGCCTGGTGGATAATTTGAATACAGGCGCTAATGAGTTAGCCGATTTATATCATGGATTATGGGTTTACTACAATGCTAACGGCAGTTTGGCAAAGTCATTAGATACGGTGGAGCGATCATGCACCTATTGTAATCGCTTCGACCTCAAATTCTATTTAGCGACCTCCTATGAAAAACTGGGCGAAACGCACAGCGCGCTGGGGAATCTGGATCGTGCCTTAGCTTATTTTGAAAAGTACAATCAGTTGGAAAAAGAACTGTACGACTCGTATCCGCAAAATATATCGTTCAAAAACGGCCTGGCGATCTCCTATTCCAAACTGGGCTCCACGCACAGCGCGCTAGGGAATCTGGATCGTGCCTTGACTTATTTTGAACAGTACAATCAGTTGGAAAAAGAACTGTACGACTCGTATCCGCAAAATGTATCTTTCAAAAACGGCCTAGCGGTCTCCTCTCAATACCTTGGCGACACGCACAGTGTGCTGGGGAATCTGGATCGTGCCTTGACTTATTTTCAACAGTATAATCAATTAGAAAAAGAACTGTACGAAGCGTATCCACAAAATGTTGAATTCAAAAACTTCCTGGCAATCTCTTGTCAATTTCTTGGCGGCACGCACAGCGCGCTGGGGAATCTGGATCGCGCCTTGACTTATTTTGAACAATACAATCAGTTGAAAAAAGAACTGTACGAAGCCTATCCGCAAAATGTAACGTTCAAAAACGGCCTGGCGATCTCGAACTACAAACTCGGCGAAATCAACTGCGACCACCTTTCCGACCGCCCTAAGGCAAAAGCGTGGTTTCAGCAGGCCGAAGCGCTCTGGCTGGAACTCGTGCGCGATGCGCCACAATATGCCCAGTTTCAACAGTTTTTGGGCATTGTGCAGCAGGATTTGGCAGCGTTGGAATGAGTGTAGCAGCAGATTCCGCCAAAGCAAGCGCATCAAAAACGCAGTAAAAAGAACAAAACAGGCCTGTCAGTCGCGTCCGGATGACACCCTGCTATGGGTAAATAATGGCGTTTTTTTACTGTATTCTGAATTCAAATCCTCAAAAAATACCCCCGTTTAGGTCTTTTTGAGAAGTGTTTGGGTTGTTTACCCAAACGTTTGGGTCTATTTGAGATGTGTTTAGGTTGGTGAACCCAAACGTTTAGGTCTTTTTGAGAAGTGTTTGGGTCCCCAACCTAAGCGTTTGGGTTCCCGACCCAAACTTTTAGGTCTCGGACCCAAACACTTCTCAAAAAGACCTAAACGCATCTCCATTCGACCTAAACGGATCGTTACAGAAGCGGATGGCATCTCTGGAGAACCTAAACGGATGGGGATGGAACGGGAACACTTCTTAATGGGACCGGAACGGATAGTGATGGGACCTGAATGCATGTACATGGGACCTAAATATGACCCATCCTAAAAGAAGGTAACACCCGTCCACTCTACGAGGGAAAAGCAACCACCAACCCGCCCGTAGAGCGGACGGGCCCCGACAGGGTGACAAGGCATCTGTTGTTATTTGAAGCGAAAAGATTTTCATTACCCACACCGCGCCCAAATTTTTCCAAGAAAAATCCCCCTTCCCTTTTTCACATTCTCCCCGATACCGCTATCTTTGCCGCCGCTTCAGCGGAGCATCGTTTTTTGGCATTATCCTTGAACGGGAGTACGCGCAGGCAACAAGCCACTTTAGCTCAGCGGTAGAGCAGCTGATTCGTAATCAGCAGGTCGAGGGTTCAAATCCCTTGAGTGGCTCCATTCAGAAGTGAGAGGGTGAGAAGTGAGACCGGAGATAGTTTTGGACCTAGTGCATAGAAAGTGTTTGGTGATACCTTTTCCCAAACATCGTCATACGGGATGTAGCGCAGCCCGGTAGCGCGCGTCGTTCGGGACGACGAGGTCGCTGGTTCGAATCCAGTCATCCCGACCTTTTTTATAAAACGCAATTATCTG
The DNA here is from genome assembly GCA_029561355.1 of Bacteroidota bacterium. Lineage (GTDB taxonomy): Bacteria > Bacteroidota > Bacteroidia > Chitinophagales > Saprospiraceae > M3007. The sequence goes on from JAKQJD010000297.1 coordinate 3,643, forward strand.
TTCGTCAGGTAATTGCGTTTTTTTTACCACTGATTTTGACCGCTGATTCAAATGATTTTTAGGAAAACATGATTGGCGTGCTGCTGGAAGGGATTATCAGTACTTCTCTCCAGCAGATTAAAATCATGTATTTCATATAAATCATTCAAATTAGCGGTCAACAATCATGTTTTCATCATAATCATTCAAATCAGCGGTCAACAATCAGCGGTCAATAATCATTCAAATCAGCGGTCAAAATCAGTGGTGGCAAAGCCTCCTTTTGAACCCAACTCACCTATTTTTGTCTTCTTCAAAGCATACTTACTCACCACTCCACAATGGCACTCACCCACCTCGACGAACAAGGCAAGGCCGCCATGGTCGACACCAGCGAAAAGCAGCCCACCCGGCGCAGCGCCACCGCGCGCAGCATTGTCGTGTTGCCTGCGGCAGTGCTGGCTGCTCTCAGCGACGGCACGCAATTGCATTCCGCCAAGGGCAGCGTGTTTCAGACCGCCATACTGGCCGGTATCATGGCCGCCAAAAAAACCGGCGATCTGATTCCCCTCTGCCACCCCATCGGACTGGATCATTGCCATATCGACATACATTTGAATGAAAATCAACACGTTGTGATCGACTGCACGGCTACCGTTACCGCCAAAACCGGCGTCGAAATGGAAGCGCTCGTCGGCGCCAGTATGGCCGCCCTCACCGTGTACGATATGTGTAAAGCGTTGTCGCACGATATTGTAATTCAGGAAACCCGCCTGATGGCGAAAACGGGCGGGAAAAAAGATTTTTTTAGGGTTGATAAGGGTTGATAAAGGTTGATGAGGGTTGATATTCAACCGCTCGATAAATGAACAAATTCCCTCTTTTCCCGAGTAGTTGAATATCAACCCTCATCAACCCTTATCAACCCTTATCAACCCTTATTAACCTTCATCAACCACCTCCACCATGCTCCACACCAAACATACCCGCCTCTCCCGCCCCGCGCTCGGCCGTTTCGGTCGCAATGAATGGGCTATCCTCGGCACCAACTGCGGCGCTATCCGCTTATTGGCGCAGCACCTCGTAGATGCGTTGAGCGACCGCTACCATTGCGGTTACGTGGATGCCGACCATACGGATGCCGATCACCCCGTACTGCCGGGTATGCTCGCTGCGGGCGCCCGGGTGGAATACACGGATGCGATTGGAAGCCACCGGCTGAACGTGCATGCCGACTGGAACACGCACCAGTTCCGGCAGGTGTTCAACGACACTGATCTGCTGCTCGTCAACGGCAACCACCACGAAGTGGCACGGCAGATCATTGTCATAGACCCGGCCAAGGAACATTCTCTGCACAAACGCCTGGATCAACTGACGGACGTGCGATTGATTTTACTGTTGGATAACGCAAACCAGGCCTTTGATTTTCTGCAAGATGCGTTGCCGGAGTTTGATGAAATTCCGCAATTGCACCTGAGCGACCACGCCGGAATCCTGCAATTTTTCGAACGGGAAATGCAGCAATCCATTCCGCTCGTCAACGGACTGGTGCTGGCCGGCGGCAAAAGCCTGCGCATGGGTCGCGACAAAAGTGCGATGGAATGGCACGGCAAACCGCAACGCGAATACCTGGCGGATTTGCTGTCGGAACGCTGCGCCGAGGTGTTCATTTCCTGCCGCGCCGGACAGGAAGCGGAACTGCAAACGAACTATGCTACCCTACCCGATACCTTCACCGACCTCGGTCCGTTCGGCGCCATCCTCTCGGCGTTCAGGCACGCACCCGACCGCGCCTGGCTGGTAGTGGCCTCCGACTTGCCGCTGCTGGATGCTAACACACTGGATTTTTTAATAAAAAACAGGCAACCGAAACATGCGGCCACGGCTTTTGAAAGCCCGTTCGATCAAATGCCGGAGCCGCTCATAACTATTTGGGAGCCCAAAAGTTATAATACGATGCTTTCCTTCCTGGCTCAGGGTTATTCCTGTCCGCGCAAGGTGCTGATGAACTCGGATGCCCGGATTGTAAGCGCGCCGGAGCCCGACAAACTGACGAATGTGAATACGCCTGAAGATGCAACGCGGATTACGCAGATGGATAGCGGATTTCCGCGGATTTGATTGCGGGGGAGTTGAGAATTGCAACTTTTTATATGAAACATTTGACCCGTGAATAAAGTAGAATAAAGCCTTACCAATCATCCAATCCGCGGAAATCCGCTTTAAATCCTCGAAATCCGCATTGCAACTTATGAAGATCCAAATCCGCACGTTTGGCATTGCCCGGGAAATTTGCGGCGGCGCATCCATTCAGGTGGAAATGCCGGAGCATGCCACTGCCGGCGAACTGAAACAACATCTGACGGAACAATTTCCGCGCCTGGCAGCACTGGCCTCGTTTCTGGTGGCTGTCAATGAAGAATTTGCCGACACAGATACGCGCATTCAGGCAGGCGACGAGGTCGCGATTATTCCACCCGTCAGCGGCGGCTAAAATTCCGGAACCTACCATGGACATATTTCTGAAAATATCGGACGAACCGCTGGACGTGCTTTTCTGCATCGGCCTGGTTACCCAACCGGCCTGCGGCGGCATCGACGTTTTTATCGGAACGGTACGGGATGCTACCAAAGGCAAACATGTGCTCCGGCTTGAATTCGAAGCCTACGAAGCCATGGCAATCCGCGAAATGCGTCGCATTGCCGAAACGGCTTTTGAAAAATGGCCGGTACAGGCGCTGGCTATCCACCACCGGACGGGCGTGCTACACCCCGGCGACATTGCGGTCATTATCGCCGTATCGGCCGCACACCGGGATGCCGCGTTCGATGCGTGCCGGTTTGCCATCGATACGTTGAAACAGACTGTGCCGATCTGGAAAAAAGAGGTGTTCGAGGACGGGGAGGTTTGGGTGGCGGCGCACCCGTGAGAGAAGTGAGAGGGTGAGAAGTGAGAAGTGAGAGAGGCTTCGCTCTTGGGAGGGGTTTTGATTTTTGGGGAAATGGCTTCTCCGAAGCCGGTGGTAATGCTGGGGATCTCTCATTTTATTTCAACACCGCTTCCAAGCCTGCCACAAACACCAGCACGGCCGTCCAGCGGCGAATCAAAACAGGATTGAAACGACCGGCGCTGACGCGCGATCCCAGTTGCCCGCCCACCAGAACGGCAGCGCCGAGCAGCGTGATACGGCTCCAGTTTATTCCCGGGGGCAAGTGGGAAAGTTGACCTGCAATACCTGAAATGGAGTTGACCAGAATAAAAACACTGGCAGTAGCGGCAATTTTGCGGGCCGTATCCCACCGAAAAAAATGCAGCACCGGCGAAAGAAAAATACCGCCGCCGATACCGACCATACCGGACAGCCAGCCGATAGCGCCGCCCAGGAACCCGTCGCGAACGGGCTGCGGTTTCGATTCCAGGTTTTCCTCCCTGCGCTGGGGCTGAAACCACAACAGCGCGGCCGCCAGCAGCAGACTGGCGCCCAGCAAATGAAAAAACGTTTCCTGGCTGATGCGCATTTTAGCGCCCAGATAAGCCGCCGGCACGCTCACGGCCACCAGGGGCAGGATTTTCCGAAAATCGACTTGCCTGTTTTGGAAAAAAATCAGCGTACCGCCACCCACCACAATGATGTTGCAGATCAGTGCAGCCAGCCGCATTTCCTGAAACGGAATGGCTGCCAGCGCCAGCAGGGCCAGGTAACTCGAACCGCCGCCGAAGCCGACGGAAGCGTAGACGAATGCAATTGCGGCAAAGAGGATCGGAAGCAGCCAGTCTGGAATCATCCGGAAAAAGGAGGGTTGTCGTGTTTGAATGGGTGTATTGCAGTCACCCGGTGCTTACTTGCCCAAAAACGCCCGGATAATGGCAAATTCCTTTTCCGGTTCTTCCACCTGCGGATTGTGGCCGCTGAATTCGAACATTTCAAACTGTGCCTGCGGGCAGTAGGTTTTGTATTTGACCATCATCCAGGGCACCGCTACCCGGTCGTATCGGCCGGCTACGATCAGAATGGGCATTTTCAGGGATTTTAGCTGCTGGCGGAAGTCGAAATTGCCGATATCGCTGCCCACGATAAAATCTCCGTCCTTGCCCACCATCTGGTAATACAACGCCGAATTAAAAGAGTTGGGATAGGGTTTGCGTCTTTTCCCTCTGAAATTAGCCGGGTTGTAGGCGTACAAAAAACCGTAGGGTACCCGGCCGTAAATCTCCTGGTGAATCGGGTCGCTCGAAATCGCCCCGGCTTCCCTTACTTTCATCAGCGTGTCCCACACTTCCGGGTAATTGGTCATGATTTCGTGGTTCGAATTGTCGTCGTTGGCCTGCCACATCACAAAACTGTGGAAGGTGTTGGCGAGAATCAGGTGCTTCACGCGCTCCGGATATTTGATGGCATATCCCTGCGCGACGAGGCCGCCGTAGGAATGCCCCAGCACGTTGATGCTGGAAAAGCCCATGGCCTTGCGCAGGCCCTCCAGATCTTCGATATCGCGTTCGAGGGTGTATTGCCGCACGTCTGCTGCGGTATCGGATTTTCCGCGTCCGAGACCGTCATAATAGACAAGGGTGTTGGTCGTCGACAGAGAATCAAAACTTCTCAACCCGTAGTGAGAACCGCCCGGTCCGCCGGCGATAAAAAAGAGCGGATCACCTTTTCCAAAACTGACGGTCCAGAGTTTGGCGCCATTGACGGTGTAGTATTTGCCGTCGGTCTGGCTTTCGGGGAAGCCCTGGGCGGACAGCAACAGGGGCAGAAACAGGAGCAGGAGGATGTTTTGAATGACTTTCATGTGAGGTGTTGAATTTGGGGAGTGAAGATAGGGTGTTTTTGACTTTGTGCGTAGAGGAGATGGGGACGCGGATTTTGCGGATTAAATGGATTAATTAAGTGGCCTGACGGCCACTTGTATTTGATTTCTTATGGATTTGGCCGCCTTCGGCGGATGGCTAATTTTTAACCACAAGGGGCACAAAGGGATTGCACAAAGGGCACTAAGTGCGGAGTACTCTTAACTTTGTGTCTTCGTGTCTTTGTGGTTTATATTTTTTAAAACCACTAAGGCACAAAGGACACTACGCGTGATGTCCTCTTCCTTTGTGTCCCTTGTGCAATCCCTTTGTGACCCTTGTGGTTAAATAAAACCTCAACCTAGAATTCCACCACAATCCCCACACTGGGCAGCAACGAACCCTCCGTATTTTCGATCAGGAAGGGTATGGCATTGCTGCCGTCGGCCTGTAGCGGTTTGTTGTCGGTAGTGACGAAGGCGGAGCCGTCGGCCGTGCGCTGGAAGGTGTAGGAAGGCGGCGCCGGATTCACAGTGCTCAATACGTTTTGTATATCGATGAACACGTCGAGGGTTGCCCTGCGGAAGTTCCATTTTTTATCGATGCGGATATCCAGTTGGCTGAAATTGCCCAGACGCAGGGCGTTGAGCTTCGTGTAATCGAGTACACCCGTACCGATGGAAGCATAGTTGAGGCGGCTGGCTTCCAGGTCGAGCGGAGTATACGGAACGCCCCCTTGCAGCCGGTATTTCAGGCCCAGTTCCCAGTTGCGGCGCAGTTTGTATCCCGTCAGGAGCGATAACAGCAGGCGGTTGTCCCATGCCGAGGGAGAGAGTTGGCCGTCGAGGTTGCTGAATTTCGACCAGAAATAGGTGAAAGATCCGGTGAAATAGAGGCTTTTATTCAGTTTTTGCTGCGCGAACAATTCCATCCCGTAAGCTTCGCCGCGGCCAGTGGCCAGCACCGGCTCGTTGCCGAGGATGCCGAATCCGCCGCCCTGGTTGGCGAGTGAAACGCCGTTGAAAACGCTCACAGGATAATCGGCGTACTGTTTGTAAAATCCTTCGAGGGTGAGTCGCAGAATGCGGCTGGGTACAAATTCAAGTCCGGCTACGTAGTGATCGGAGCGCAGGTACGGCTGATCCTGGTTGACCAGGCTGCCCGAATCGTCGCGGTAACCCAGCACCGTGTAAAGCGGCATTTTGTAGTAGCGGCCGATGGAAGCGTTCGCTTTCCATTTCGGCGCGAAAGCATAACTCAATCCGATGCGCGGGCTCAGGGTTTGCAGCGGGTTGGCGCCATCGTCGGTAAAACTGTTACCATCGGCGCGAATGCCGGCCGAAACCCCCAGCCGGTCGTTGATAAAAGTGCGGTTTACCTGTCCGAATACGCCGAATTTTACAAAGTCGATAGCGGTGGAAAAGCGGCTTTCGAGGGCGGGTTGCACCACCGTTCCGGTTGAGTCGAGCACAGCGGCACGCAGGCGGGTGTAAGCGTTGTTGTTGTATTTGACGTACTGAGCCATAGCGCCGGCGCTGAATTTCCAGTTACCGGCGTACCGGTTGATGTCGAAACGCAACTTGTTTTCAATTTCCTGGCTTTTGATACCGAGGATGCGTTTGGCCTCGTCCGTCTGTTTCGCGTCGGCATTGTCGGTAAACTGATCGAGTTGGTTGTCGAGCATGTTCCGGCTGAATGTCAGGTTCCAGAAACCGTTGTCGATGAGGCGTTTGAGGGCAAATCCCTGGGTATAGTTCCACTGGTTGACGCCCGGTACGGAACTGAGGATATACAGGTTTTCGGGTGTCGATTCTTTGGGCGCTTCAAAGTAAAAATCGTCGATAGCGCCTACGCCCAAGGCGGTAAAAGTGGTTTTGGCATTTATTTTATGGGTCACTTTGTACTGAAAATCCCAGTAATCGGGGCGAATCGGCAGCCCGATCGCCTTGAACAGCAATTGCAGGTACGAGCGTCTTGCCGAGGCGAGGAAGGTGGTTTTTCCATTCTTTTTGCCCAGCGGGCCTTCGGCGGTGATGGCCGTTTCGGAAGCGCCGACGCGCAGGTTGGCCTGCAGGCGCTCGGGGTTGCCGTCGCGCTGGCGGAATTGCAGCACCGACGACAACGCATTGTCGTACCGGGCATTGAAAGCGCTGCTCGCCAGGGTGGCATCTTCAATAAACGCCACGTTGAGGAGGCCTGTGGGGCCGCCGGCAGCGCCCTGCGTGGTGAAGTGGTTGATGACCGGAATTTCCACTCCGTCGAGGTAAAAAACGTTTTCGCTGGGGCCGCCGCCACGGATGATCAGGTCGTTGCGGAAGCCGCCGCCCGTGCCTGCCACGCCGCTCACGCCGGGCAGCGCCTGTACCACGCGGCTGATGTCGAAGTTGCCGCCGGGGTTACTTTTTATTTCTTCCGCCGACAGGTTCTGAATCGAAAGCGGCGTTTCGATAGAGGCGATGCGCACCGAGCGGTTTTCCGTAACGACCACTTCGCCCAGCGATTTGTTGTCGGGCTCCAGTTCGAAATTTAACTGGTTGGCGTTGCCGGTAGTGACGACGACGTTGAACCGCGTTTGGGGCGTGTAACCCAGATAGGAGGCCACGATATTGTACGATTTGGGTGGAATATTGCCAATTTTGAAATTTCCATTGGCATCGGTGACGGCGCCCAGCGTCAGGCCGTCGACCTGGACCGTAGCGCCGATCAGCGCTTCCTGTGTAAGTTTGTCCCTGACGGAGCCGGTCAGGGCGCCGGTGTTTTGACCTTGCAGGGCGCTGCAAAAAAGGAGAAGAAAAAGGGTCGAATAATGCATCAGACAGGGTTATAAGTAGTTATCAGTTATCGGTTATTAGTTATCAGTGTTGATAATCAAGTGTTTGTGAATTTATTTGGTCGCATCCTCACATCTTCGCATCCTCCAAAATTCAGTTGACACTCTATCGTAAATGAATAAAGCCCACGTTCAACACGGACGTAAGTATTTTGTTTGTCTTGGAGGCGTTTTTGAATGATCGGATTATTTTACGCTATCGGGAGCAGTATGAAGTGTACAGGTATTTATTTCGTTTTCCCCGCCCCGCCGTCTGTTCACCGATAAATTTTGCCTGTTTGCCAGGATTTGCGCAGGAATACGCAACCGATGTCGTCATTTTACCGACTTCATTTTTGCTCGGAAGAGCAAACGCTGTATCCATCATTCCTAACAATGCGAATCCTGGGTTAAAGACTGCGAAGCAGTCAAAACTATGTGCTCTCCTTGACGAGCGCCATTTTTGACCACATAGTCACATAGATCACATAGTGTAGCATACTCTAGAGTCTATGTGTCCTATGTGCCTATGTGGTGAAAATCACTTTATGTGTGTTTTGCCGTTAGGGCACATAGTTTAACTGCTTCGCAGTCTTTTTAACCCAGGATTCGCATAAACAGTAAATTTTATCATGTTCAGACCGCTTGTCAAAGCCTTCCTGTCGGCGCTTTTCGCCTTGTATGGTGTAATGTCCACCGCCCAAAACCTCTACGACCCGTCCACGATCCAGGAAATCAGGATCACTTTCGGTTTTTCCAACTGGGATACCCGCCTGGATACGGCGATTGTAGGCGCCGATTCGTACACCATTGCACAAAGCGTGGAAATCAACGGGACGGTGTTCGATTCCGTCGGCGTGAAATATAAGGGCAACAGCAGTTACAATTCGACTAACAAAAAAAATCCGATGCACCTCGAACTCAACCACGTGGTGGGTGGGCAGGCGTACGAAGGCGTTACTGACCTCAAACTGAGCAACGGCGCCGCCGACCCCACGTTCGTGCGCGAGGCCCTGAGTTACTGGATACTCAGCCATTACATGCACTGCCCGAGGGCCAATTTCGCCAAAGTATACGTCAACGGCGTGTATTACGGCCTGATGACCAACGTGGAGCACATCGGCAAGTCGTTTTTGAGCGACCATTTTTCCAGTTCCGGCGGCGCCCTGTTCAAATGCACACCGGTTGGCGGCGCAGGCCCGGGCGCCGGCAGCGCATATCCCACGCTGAAATGGCTCGGTGCGGATTCCTCCTTGTACAGCACGGCGTACGAGATCAAAAGCGATGCAGGCTGGGCAGATTTGCTCGCCCTGATCGATACGTTGAACAATACGACGGCAGCCGTCGATCAGGTGCTGGACGTGGATCGTGCGCTGTGGATGCTGGCTTTCGACAACCTGCTGGTCAATCTGGATTCCTACATCGGCGTTTTTTCCCAGAATTATTACCTGTACAAGGGCGACAACCGGCGTTTCAACAGCATCGTCTGGGATTTGAATATGTCGTTCGGCGGATTTTCCATGCTGGCCGGCAGCGGTGGCGGCATGGGCGGAAGCCTCGACTCGACAGCGATGCGCAACCTGTCGCCGCTGGCCGTTTCTACCGTCGCTGACCGGCCGCTGATCAAAAAACTGCTCGAAAACCCCACGTACAAGCGCATGTACCTGGCGCACCTGCGCACCATTTTGAATGAAATGTTCGTTACCGGCGACTACCTCGACAAGGCGCTCGAACTACAGGCGCTCATAGACGGAGCGGTGCAGACCGACGTGAACAAGTTTTACACCTATGCGCAGTTTATCAGCAATTTGTACTGGGGCGCCACGAGCGGCGGCGGCCCGGGTCCGGGCAGCGGCGGTTCGCCGGGTATCGTGTCGCTGGTAAACGGCCGGAAAAACTATCTTTTATCCAATGCGGAAATCAGCGCCGTGCCGCCCGTCATTTCGGATGTAACCGCTACGCCGTCGCCCGAACTGGACGCGGATGCCTGGGTGACCGCCAAAATTACCGGAACAGCCACGACGACCTGGCTCGGCTGGCGCGGTGCAACCACCGACGTGTTTACCCGCGTGGTGATGTACGACGACGGCCAGCACCAGGACGGAGCAGCGGGCGACGGCGTTTTCGGCGCTTCTTTTCCGGTCAATACACCCAAAACGGAATACTACATTTATTCCGAAAACAGCAGTGCCGGCGCTTTCCTGCCCGCCCGGGCCGAGCACGAGTTTTTCAGCGTCGAAACCAGCCTGTCGGCGCCCGATGCCGGCGACGTGGTGATCAATGAAGTGCTGGCCGACAATACCAACGGCACGGCCGATCAGAACGATGAACTGGAAGACTGGATCGAATTGTACAACAACACCGCAGTCGACGTGAACCTGACCGGACTGTACCTTTCCGACAACCCCGACAACGCTACCAAATGGGCATTTCCGAGCGGCACGGTCATTCCGGCGCACGGGTACCTGGTGGTGTGGGCCGATGAAGACGGGTCGCAAACCGGGCTGCATGCCAGTTTCAAACTAAAGGCATCCGGAGAATTTGTGTCGCTGGCTTCCAGCGCAGGCGTTATCCTCGACAGTATCTCGTTCGGAGAGCAGGATCCCGATCGCAGTTTCGGGCGTTTTGCTAATGGTGTCGGTTTTTTTACAGAAATGCCGCCTACATTTGCTGCCGAAAATCAGTTAACTTCGGGGGTAACCAGTTTGACAAACGCGGGACTGCATATGCGGGTCGCCCCCAATCCTGCCGGCGAATGGGTGACGGTTGCGCTGGGCAAATATTTGCCGGAGGCGCAGTTGCGCATTACCGACGGGCGTGGAGCAACCGTGTTGACAAAGCAGTTATATGATTTTAGCAGCGCTGAAATTCCTGTTTCCGATTGGCCGTCGGGGCTTTATTTCATATCCGTCATTTCCGCCGGAGAGGTTGTGAGCACCGGCAAAGTGGTGGTGGAGTGAGCGCTAAACTGTCTGTTGAAGTAATTAAATTGAGTGTGTCTGGTTTTTAGTGTTTGGTGTACGCGGTAACCAAACACCAAACACTAAAAACCAAACACGCTACTCAAATCTGTATCCGAATTTTTCATGCAAGAGTTCTTTTCCCAGTATGCGAACATTCAGAATCCAACTTTTGAAATGGTGCTTTTTACCTTTCTGTTGGCTTTTGTCTGTGCGTCATCGATCGCCCTCGTGTACTGGATGACCAGCCCGGCCACGCTAAAAACAGGCAATTACATCCAGTCGCTCATCCTGAGTTCGCTGATCGCCACCATGATTTTGCAGAGTATCGGCGATTCGGTGGCATCCGGCCTCGGTATTCTGGGCGCACTCACGATCATCAATTTCCGTACTTCGTTCCGCGATCCGCGCGACATCATTTTTATGTTCGCAGCGCTCGGAACGGGTATTGCCTGCGGTTCGTACGTGTTTATGATTGCCATACTGGGTACGGGTATATTTTGTTTCGTGGCTGTTTGCCTGAAATTCACGCCGTTTCACCTGGGCAACCACGTCATCTGGGAATTGCGGGTTCGCATCGAGGACCGCGAAAAAATTCCCGCCATGGAGCAGATTTTCGAAGAATACTGCCGGCGATGTACCGTGTCGGGTATTCGAAATGAACCGGCCAAAAACGCGGTTCCGGCAGCCCAGGAGCGCGATTACCTGCTGCTGTTTCACGACGACGAGCGCAACCTGGAATTCCTGCAAACGCTGGAGTCGGTGGAAGGTATCAGCCCCCGCCGGTTGAACAAACAATCCGTTACTGAAAACGACCTCGTCGACTGATCCAATCCGAAAAGACATGAAGTTCAATATCCTCTTTCTGCTCCTGCCGGCCGCTATCGGCGCATGTATCTGGATTGCCTATGATTTTCAGAGCCAAAGCGTGAATACCTTTTTCGGAATTGCCGAAACGGAGTCGCAAACGCTGAATTTCGACCGCGATATTGCCGTGCAGGAAGTACGGGTAAAAGCGGGCGACTTTGTCAAAAAAGGGGATACGCTGGCCGTATTTACCCGCGCCGATCTGGATAAAACGGAGGCGGAGCGCCGCGGCGACATGGCGCGCACCGCTACTGAACAGGCTGCAGAAAATACCATTTTACAAAAAGAAAAAGAACTCGTACAAGCGAGGCTGTACGCCAAAATTCGCGAACTCAAAGCCCAGATCGGACTGCTCCGGACGGAAGATTCGCTCAAAACGGCGTACCGGAAAAATATTTATGCCGACCTGGGGGCGGCATCCGAAAACAAACTCGTCGCTGAAAAAACCGCCGCCCTGCAAAAGGAGATCGACGACCAGCAAACGCAGGCCGCCGAAGAAATTCGCCTGCTGGAAGCCCGGCAAACTGCCAACCGCAGTATTGCGCTGGCCAAATCCGGACAATCACAAACGGAAATCGGCTTCGTGCAAACCGAACGCGGGCGTTTGCTGCTGCTGGCGCCCATAGACGGCTATGTGGAAGAGATATTTTTCGGTAAAAACGCGCTGTTGCCGGCACACCGGGATTTGATGAAAATCAATCCGCTGATGCCGAACCGCATTGTTGGGTTCATTCATGAGGCCGCCGATGTACCGTTTTCTATCGGGCAAACGGTCGAACTCAGTTCAACAGCACGTCCGCAGGTGAAAGGAACGGGCATCATCATAGGAAGTAATCCAAAATTGACCGAATTGCCCCTGCGGTTGCGCAAATTCATCGAACTGCGCACCTGGGGCCGGGAGGTTTTTATCCAGTTGCCGGAACAGAACGAATTTTTCATTTCTGAAAAAATCGCCATTGCCCTGCCCAACCGCTCTAACTGATGACGACGATACGGTTCATATCAATGGCATTCGCAGCGTTTTTTCTTTTTCAAAACCTCGCTGCCCAAACCATTAAAATTGCCGACGTGCTCGCTTCCGCCTCCGAAGACGTGCGTTTGAGCCGAAGCGCCGGGCTTCAAAACCTGGCCCAGGGCTTGAAAATGCACGATCCGGTCATCCGGCAGGTGGGCGTACGGGTCGGTATCAACGGTAGCGCACTCGGCGACACCATTTACGGCTACCTGCGCAACGAAGACACCTATCAGTTGCAAATCGGATTCAACAGCCTCCCCGAACGCCTGCGCCAGCGCCAGATCAAAACGGCCCGCCTGGAAATGCTCGCCGCCGAAGACCGGGTGCTGCGCCGGGAAGTTCTCCAGGAACGGTATGAAGCGCTGTCGGGTTACCTGTACGCCAAACCCGAACTGGACGCCTGCCGTCGGCTGGACACCCTGCTGCAAAAGGAACACCACATCCTGCGCGACATGCTCAACACGGGCGTGCTGGACATAAAAGTTTCGAAAGTGCTCGATGCGGAGGAAGACCTCAACCGCAACCGGATTGACATACAGGAAATTGAAAACGAACGCCTGCTTTATCACAACCGCATCCGGCAGTTCGTGGGCGATTTTGCCGATCTCGACGACAGCGACCTTGCAACGCCGGCCGATTTGCGGTCGGTTGTTTATGCGCTCAGGGCTGCACCGAATACGGCCCCGAATGTTGATTTCGATTTAAAAAATGCCGAGGTGCGGCTTAAAATGGCCGAGTTGAAATACGTTTCTTCCCAGAACAAACAAGTATTGAACAACTTCACCATCGGCTACCAGCGTCCGCTTTACCTCGAACGCCCGAAAAACTTCAATACCCTCAACAATATTTCTTTCCGGCTCGGCCTGACTGCGCCGCTGCCTTCCAACAACCGTTTTAAAAAAGCGGATGCTTTACTCGATTTGCGCGAAGCCGAAAATGATGCAGCCCTGGAAGTGGAAGAAACGCAAAAAGACCTCGGCAATCAGTTTGTCCGGCTCGATAACCTGTTCCGCGAATACGACCTGATACAGGAACGCCTCGACAGCAGCCTGATCCGGAAAATGCTTGAAAATACAGATTTGCGGGCGCAGATCACGCCGCTTGAAATCGTGGAACTGGAAATTTCCCTGCAAAAATTGAGTATTACCCAGGCCGGATTGCTGAAAGATATATCTGAGGAATACATCCGCCTGCTCGAATTGACGGGCGCAGTGGGCAGCAACCCAGACACAAATTATTTATCCAGGAGATAAGCATCCCTTGTGCCTGTTTTTCCGTGTTGTATGGATTAGCAAAACAACTTTCGGAGCCCGGCTTCACAAGCAGGGCTGTTTTTTTTATTTTCTGACCCATGCCTGCATATACCCTTCGCCCGAAAAACCTTACAGTTGCGCTCATCCTGTTACTGGTTCTGCTTACCCACCGTTTTGCTTTCGCCCAGCCGACGCCTTGCGGCCCCGTTCCTGATATGACTTCTACCTGCCTCGAAGCCTGCGTTATTTGTGATATCGACGGATATACCGGCATCAACGACGACCCGCAAACCGGTCAGGCGCCGCCCGGTTTTTGCACCAACAATATCCACCACATGCAGTGGATCGCCTTTATCGCGGGCAGTACCAACCTGACGATCACTGTAACGCCATCCAACTGCAATACGGGACAGGGCTTGGAGGTGGGCATTTATGAAAGCCTGAATTGCACGAATTTCAACCTGGTGTCCAACTGCGACGGCGACATTCAACAGGGCGAAGTGGGCGTTTTTAACAATACACAGCCGCTGGTGATCGGGCAGTATTACTATTTCGTGATGGACGGCAACCAGAACGACGTATGCAATTATACCATCCACGTGACCCAGGGGAGTACCCTGGTGCCGCCGCTTCCGCCGGCAGGGGCAGTGGAAGGCTTGTCGGAACTGTGTATCACCGAAACGGCTACCTACTCGATCCCGGAAATCGTCGGGGCAAATTTTTACAAATGGACCCTGAATGGCTCAGTAGTGGCATCGGGACCCGAAGCCGACATTCAATTTCCGGTGGCGGGAAATCAGCAAGTCTGCGTGATAGCCTTCAATGTGTGCGATACCGTAGCGCCTTCCTGCAAAACCGTGACCGTGTACGGCCCTCAAACAACCAATTTGCAACAGGAAATCTGTACCGGCGACTGCGTGGAAATTGCCGATACGCTGATCTGTGGACCGGGAAATTATTCTTTTCTATTGCAGTCGGTGCACGGTTGCGACAGCACCGTGAATCTTACCCTGTTCAACTTGCCGGTGATCATGGTCGATCTGAATGCGTCGATCTGTTCGACCGACAGTTTGCGGGTAGGCGAGCACTGGTACCACCCGCCGGGGCAGTTTACGGAAATGCAGACCTCCTATAACGGCTGCGACAGCATCATACACCTGACCCTGAATGCCGTTATTTGTGAAATGAGCGGCAATGTGGCCGTACAGCCCATTTTGTGCCACGGCGACCACACCGGCGCGCTGACGTTTTCGGTGCTGGACGGTACGCCGCCGTTTACGTATACCTGGAACAGGCTCGGGGGCAGTCCTTTGGGTACAGGCACCCTGAGCGGCGTACAAATGCAGGCAACGATCGCAAACCTGCCGCCGGGATCCTACCTGATCGATATTCAGGATACTTTCGGCAACAACGTCGTACTGACGGCGCTGGTGGCCGACCCGCCGCTGCTGACCTCTAGTTTTAACCTGTCCGATTTTCATGGCTACAATATCGGCTGCCTGGGCGGCCAAAACGGGGTTGTTACTGCCATGCCTCAGGGTGGTACGCCGCCTTATGCTTATTCGTGGAGCAACGGCAGTACGCAGGCCACCAATAGCGCTTTGGTCGCCGGAACCTATACCGTTACTGTGACGGATGCCGCAGGTTGTACCTTTTCGGGATCGACGGTCCTGACGGAGCCGCCGGCGCTCCTGTTATCAGCGTTGTTCAATGACCCCGGTTGCGCAGGCAACAACACCGGATCTGCGCAGGCCGTATCGGTAACCGGCGGCGTGCCGCCTTACCTGTTTGCGCTTTCGGGCCAGGATTTCGGCACGGCGTCCACGTTCGGCGGACTGACGGCGGGCACGTATACGCTGACCGTCATGGATGCCAACGGCTGCACGGCAGATACTTCGGCTACGCTCGTTGCCGCCATCATTCCCACCCTGAACGTGGGCGAGGACTTCGACCTGCCGCTGGGTGAGGCGCAGCCAATGGACGTGACGCTGAATACCGTTGCGCAAAGCATTCAATGGACACCTGCCACGGGACTGTCGTGTACCGATTGCCTGGAACCTGTTGCAAGCCCTTATTTAACAACGGTTTACACATTGACAGTCACTTCGCTGGACGGCTGTCCGGCAACCGACAGCCTGACCGTGCGCGTGCTGAAAGTGAGGGACGTATTTGTGCCCAACGCTTTTTCCCCGAACGACGATGGCAAAGGCGACCATTTCACGGTTTTTGCCGGCAAGGCGGTGCGGCAGGTGAAATACCTGCGGGTGTTTTCGCGCTGGGGAGAACTGGTGTTCGAAGGCAGCGATTTCCCGCCGAATGAAGCCGCTTATGGCTGGAACGGCACGTTTCGGGGCAAGGAAATGGATACGGCGGTCTTTGCGTGGTATGCGGAAGTGGAGTTTCTGGATGGGGAGGTGGTAAGGATGGAGGGGGATTTGACGCTGGTGAGGTAATTTTTATTTCACGATACAAATTCCATAAGTAAAATAATTTTTAATATTACGGCTATTCTGTCATGTCGGAAAACACCTGTCAGTGGGTATCGGTTTACATCGATATTTAAATACGAGTCTATATTACATAATTCATATTAGTTTGATATTTAAATGATTATGTGGTTGTTAATAGTATAATTTTATGTCTAAGCAAGATCCTTTTTTTTCAGTACACGGCGAGTCGACGCAGCCGCAAATATTTAATGACAAACTGCTATTAAAAGCACGGAAACCCCACCCAAAATCTCCACTTTTTGATCTGTTAGGAGAACGCAAAGATATGGGCTATACCATAGAGGATTTCATGCGTTTGGCTCCTCCTATTGTTAAGGAAGATGAAATGGGGCAAATTGTCAGACAGGATAACCTGAATATCGATGCTGGTTGGACATATTTTGGCCAGTTATTATCACATGACCTTACTTTCCGGCGCCCGTTTGAAAATACATCCCCAAAACTTAACCTTGATTGTATTTATGGTTTGGGCCCTGTTTCGAATGCTCATTTATATGAGACGGGTATTACTAAAAACAGCAATTTTAAAGGGGTATGGTTTGCGCTTGATCGCTACACGATGAAGATGGAGGCGGAAAATTCAGAAAAACTTCGTGTTCCGGATGTTTACCGTATAGGACCTAAAAAATGTGTACCGGTTATGGCAGATACACGTAATGATGATAATTTTTTGCTGAATCAGTTGCATTGTACGCTTGCACGTTTTCATAACGTAATGGCTGCATATTTTTACAAATCAGGCATCAAAAAGGATTTGTTTCAGCATACCAGAAGATACGTTATCTGGACTTACCAATGGATTATTGTTAACCAATACCTTCCGCGAATGACTGGAGAAGTGATTGCGGAACTTTTGGAAAAAGACAATTTCAAGATATTATTCGGGAAATTGGGAAGTCGATCCGCAGTACTTTACCCTGAATTTATTACGGCAGCATTGCGAGTTGGGCACAGCCAGGTAAGAGCTGCATACAATTTAAACGAACATAATCCGAACATTGAACTTTTTAGCCGTGGAAAAATTGATTTACAAGGCTTTAAACGGGATGAAAGAAGAGGTGCAGTTGACTGGTCGTATTTTTTTGATTTCAATGGGGGTGAAAAATTGCAGAAGAGCAAGCCAATAGATTTGTTTTTGGCATTTCCGATGCAGAGGATACCGTTTCCGCCGGGTACAGAGCAGAATATTGGAGGTGTAAATATCCGTCGTTCCTTTGAAGCGGGGCTGTTGATTCAGGAAAAAGACATGGAACTCTTGCGCAAGGTGTATGGTATTCCAACCATTGAAAATTTTAAAGAACGTTTAAATACACTATACAAGGATCAATTGGAATTCGAAAAGTGGTACGATTACAAAAATATTTTAATGGATATGAATGAGTGGCCCTTATGGGTTTTTTTATTGGCGGAAGCCCGAATTTTAGGCGCGGATAATCTGGATTTGGTAGATGTACACCAGACTTTAGGTCCATTAGGAGCCCAGATTATAGCAGAAAATTTGATGCTTATTCTATTAAAAGATAAAGAAAGTTACCGTTCTGTGAATCTTGCCTGGAACCCGTTATCGGAACTCCCTAAAGGATATTCTACAGTACATTTTAATTGTTTTTCAATTGCAGATGTAATACAACTGTCTAATGATCACCTTAATTTTTTACATTCATAACTACTGATTATGGCATATAAAAAGACTTCCGAAACTAAATTTCACCCATCAAACCTGACTCAAGTCATTTTAGACTGGAACAAAGATTTTGATCCCCTTGAAAGGTTGACCGAAACCCAAAGAGATGCGGTGGTACAACGATTTACGGTGCAGGCAAACAGGCAACTGGTTTTGACCAACTCATTGTATGTTGAGGATCAGGTTTGGGCAGTTTTATATGGAAAGATGTTAAAAGAAATATTGGGTGGGGGAAGTAATTTCACCCAACAGGGTGAAATCGTTGCCTTGGTACTCGTGTGGGTCATTGGCACAAATAACAAACTCGAATTGAAACCAGTCGCGTTGGATAAACTTGCCAACCCAACTCCAAAATTTCCTAAAGCCGGAAAACTGTATGATGCCTTAAAATCAAATGTAACCTTTACCGTTGATCCTATTAAGAGTGATGTGCTAACACGTGCACTTGGTTTTTCAACACCTCCTGTTCAAAACAGGGATGTATATTTTGTCCCTGCAATTGTTAACAGAGAAGCCTCCGTACCATATTTTGCGCTAACCACTTCGATTGGTGTTTCTACGCAGCAATTCGTTTATGCGCCACCATGCCCGCCTTTCTGTTACTGAGTTGGGTTGATAAGTATGGGTTTATAAGTGTATGATGGGCTCGTTTCGGCGAATTTACATTGCTTCTCCCCCGAATAAATCCTACTTTGCACTGGCAACCCAAAAAATAAACTCCATCGGTTGCCAGCTCAAAACATGACGATCCAACGCCCGCACAGCCTCCGTGCTTTGCTGCCCTGCCTGTTGCAGCGACCCTTCGTCGCCGTATGGATATACCTTTTTGCCTCTTTTCAGGGCGTCTTCGGCCAACCCAACGATCTGTTTTTTCACCACCTCACCCCCGCGCAGGGCCTCTCTCAAAGCACCAATCCCTGCATCTATCGCGACCGCAGCGGGTTTGTCTGGATCGGTTCCTCGGAAGGGCTCAATCGATTCGACGGGGTGCGGGTGAAGGTGTACAAGGCAGATCCGGGCGATGCCTGCGCATTGGCCGACCCTACCGTGACCAGCCCCGTTTTTGAAGACCGGCGTGAAGATCTTTGGTTCTGTACGCATACGGCCGTGCACCGTTACCGCCGGCAATACGATGATTTTGAACGCTTTGTATTATATGATGCTGCCGGTACCGCATTGAAAGGATATCAGGTTTTCGGCCTCGACCGGCAGGAACGGCTATGGGTGCATTGTAACGGGCAGGTTTACCGGTTCGACGTGCGACCTGCTGTTTCGGAGCGGTTTCATCCTGTTCTGGCAATCGACGCCAACTCCTTTTGTTATTTTGAAACGGATTCTCTTGCAGCAACCGGCGCTTTATTTGCAATCGGCGAAACCGGCGTTGTGCGCTACCAGTGTGATTTGAACACTGTTAGATTAACAGATACCTTGTTTACCGGCGTACACGTCAATTGTATTTACCAGGAGCGCAGCGGAGTGGTATGGGCCGGTAGCGATGAAGGGCTTTTCCAGGTGCACCCGAACGGCCGGATACGCAGTCCGGTCGACAGTCGCTCAACAGGTATCCGTCAGATAAAACCATGGGGCACGACATATTTGTTTGCAGCCACCGATCAGGGCCTTTTTCTGGTAGATAAAGCCTCCGGGCGTACCGTGCGCCAATGGACCTATGACAATCAAAATCCTGCCGGCCTGTCGGCCAATATCCTGGCTGCCCTGCACATCGATGAGGAGGATAATCTGTGGGTGTCTGCCTGGACAAAAGGAGTCGATTATACCAACCTGCGCAAATTGAAATTTCAAACCCGCCGTTTTTACACCACAGATGTAAGTGGTGAAAGCCATTTATTCGTTCCAGGTCCCATGTTGCAAGACAGCCGTAAACGCATCTGGTGCGGCAGTCAGATGCAGGGTTTGCTGGCTTTGCAGAACGATGGAATACAGTACGAGGATTTCAGTGCGCTGGCGCCGGCGCCCGATCAGTTGTTCGACCTGGGTGACGGACGCTTGCTGGTCAATAATTTCGGATCCGGCTTAAGCATCCTGAATCCGGAAATCAGGCAGGCGCACAACCTGCTCCGGAACGGGGAGCCGGTAGCGCGGTTTCATATTTGCAGGGTGAGCCCCCACGAATTCGTATTGGCAAGCGGCGTCGGGGCGCCCGGCCTGCTGAAACTCACGGTGTCAGGCCTCCAATACAAATTTGAATCCATAGGCTCCGAACAGGTGATTTCGAAAGACTGGTACTACGTGATTTGCCAGTCGGCACACGAATTCCTGATGGCCGACGACAACTACACCGTCTATTATTTCAATGAAGCACACGACAAACCCCTGGAGCAGGTAACTGCTTTGCCGGGCTATATCAACTGCTCGCTGGAAGACGAGCAAAATATCTGGCTGGGTGGATCTTTCGGACTATGCCGTATTTCACGCGTCAACCACGCTTTCCAGTACATTACTGCAAAAGAAGGGCTTACGGACAATATGATTTACGCTATCCTGCGTCTGAATCCGCGGGAATGGTGGCTCAGCACAGGCAAAGGGCTGGTGCGATTCGATCCGATAACATTGCATTTCCAAAAATTCGGCCTTGCCGACGGATTACAGGCATTTGAATATAACCGGCGTTCCTGCCTGCATGCATCAGACGGATCGGTGTGGTTTGGAGGTGTGGGCGGTTACAATCGTTTTGAGCCTGCCGCTTTGCAACTGCTTGATATTCAGCCACGCGTACAAGTAATCGATATCCAGGTAAATGACGGCGCGTACCCTTACCGGGATAATCCTGTGCTGGTAAAATCTTTAAGGTTACCCTATGATTCGGCCACACTTACTTTTCATTTTGTGGCGCTCGAATTTTCGGATCCTGCCGGCAACCGGCTTAAATACCGGCTTGATTTTTCCGATGGCACACCTTATGATCAGGATTGGGTGGATTGTCCTGATGCGCGCGGGTTTGCACGCTACGCCAACCTTCCGCCGGGCAGGTATATTTTGCGGATTCTGGGCGCCAATTCTGACGGAATCTGGAATGCATCGCCCAAAGAAATTTCTATCGAGATCACCCCGCCGTTTTACCAGACCTGGTGGTTCCGGGTGCTGGCAGGGCTGGCATTGTTGCTGTTGTCGTACGCGGTCTATCGTTCGAGGTTGATTGCCATGCGTAAAAAAGAAGAGCAGAAACGCCGGATGATCGAGTTGGAATTAAATGCTTTACGTGCGCAGTTGAACCCGCATTTCATATCCAACAACCTGATTTCCATCAATAATTTTATCCGGAACAATGGCGTCGAAAAGGTGCGTGCGTATGTCGCAACATTTGCCCGCCTGATGCGCAACGTGCTGGAAAGCGCACGCAACCCGCTGATGCCGTTGTCGGAAGAATTGAATATGCTACAGAATTTTGTGGAAGTGGAATCCGGCCGCTTTCCCCGGCCGATTGATTTTTCGATCGAAGTGCAAAACGGACTGGATACGGCACGTTATTTCCTGCCGGGAATGCTGCTCCAGCCATTTCTTGAAAATGCGATCGTACATGGTCTGGGACCGCGTAACGGGGCGGGCAAAATCCGGATGTACGTATCGAAACACCAGGATATACTCGTGTTTGTGATAGAAGACGACGGGGTTGGGCGCAACGAACGGGCAGGCGGACTGATCACGTCGCCGGAGCGAAAATCCCATGGTCTGGATATTACCCGACAGCGCCTGCAATTGTATGATTTACAAAACAATACTGTATCCGAACTGGAAACAGAGGATTTGAATAATACCGACGGAACGCCTTCGGGCACCCGCGTTACATTGCGGCTGGGTATCGGCCACCATGCATAGAGCCTATCCGTAGCGGTGGGTGTTTCGGTTTTTGTGTGTAGTGTTTAGGAAACACAAAACACTAAAAACCAAACACCCCTCTATATTTGCCTGCATCAAATTCCCGAAAACGCTCAGATCGCGGCATTAGGGCGCGCTTCGCTATTCGAAAAATATGAAAGCGATTATTGTCGAAGATCATTATCATGCCCTGCAAGACCTGCTGGGCTTACTGGAGGATTTTTGTCCGGAAATAGAAGTAGCGGGCAGCGCAGCCAGCCAGCCCGATGCGGTCCGGCTGATCCGCGAGGTTAAACCCGATCTGGTGTTTCTGGATATCGAACTGGCTGATGGAGGCGACGGATTTGCCGTTCTCGAACAGTGCGCGCTTCCGGAAATGCAGGTTGTTTTCGTCAGCGCTTACGGCCACTTTGCGGTGCGTGCTTTCCGGTCGGATAACACAGTGGATTTTTTACAAAAGCCGATTCTGGAAACGGAATTGCGTCATGCCGTCGACAGAGCGCTTTCGGAAAGGACCCTTCGGGAAAACGACACGCAATACCGGTTCTGGCGCGATACGATCGTCCAATCCAGGCGACCGCGGATCGCGCTGGCTGATCAGCAGCGCATTTTGTTCCCCTACCTCGATACAATCCTTCATATCAAAGCGGAAGGCGCATCCAGTATTTTTTACTTCGAACCGCCGCAATCGAAAATGCTGGTGACGAAAAACATTGGTGTATACATTAAACTGGAAGAAGACTATCCGGCTATTCTGATGCAGGTACACCGCTCGCATATTCTGAATCTCACCAAAGTGATAGAATACCAGCGCCCCATGCGGCAGGCGGTAATGGCGAATGGAGAGAAAGTGCCCATCGCCGCTGAAAAACTTGACGAATTCCTGCGTCGGCTCTCCATTGCCAACAGTTAAGTTACGTTTCGTTGGAAATATCCGGGCCCTCGTTTGTGAAACACGGGGTTTCCTCAGTTTGGTTTGCACAGCGCGCTGCAGACCCGCATGTTTGTACCGTTGGATGTGGGTACGAACGATTACAAAGTACTCCCGTCCATTCAGGCAGAAGACCTGAACTTCTTCTGTTCGCGCGAGAATCCTGATCATTTCACCCTCCCCAAGCGCTCTGCCGGCACTGCATCGGCCTGGCCATCTCATGCCTTCCGGTGAGCGCAGGGACATTCAGTCACTTTTCAATTTGCATTGTCATGATCAAAATATTTGTTTTGCTGGGCCTGCTTTCCTGGACGAATTTGCACCCCGTACCGGCCACCGAAATAACAACAGCCAGTTGTCCCGGTATCACGCAGGTGGAAAAAGTCTACCAGAATTACAACTCCCGCGTTTATGAGTGGAATAAGGTTTATGAAGGCGCACAATACAGGGTGTGGTACGTACGTCAGGAAGACGGTTACAACAGCGGGTATTTCTACACCTACAATAATTCGTATGTGTTTACCTCGCTCAGCAGCGGCCACTACACTTTTTACTTTCAAACGATATGCGGCGGGGAGTCGAGCAGTTATATCGGGATCGAGGATGTGATCGGAGCATAACAGAACAGAAAGGCCCGCCCGGCCCGGGCGGGCCTGTTTTGGAAAATAATTTCAGGTCACAGCATGCCGATTCTCTTTTCGAGCCATTGTTTGTACACCACTGGCTGTAGCGCTTTCAGTTTTTTCAGGAGCGCTTCTTTCGGGCCATCCGGCACCGATACCAGTTCGAACCTGGCCCGGCTCATTTTACGGAGGAATTTGACCCAGTTGAGTTGGGCAACTTTTTTCTCTGGGGTCAGGTCTTTGTTGGGGACTGCTTTTTCGAAAGCATTCATCTGGTTGCAAAGGAATTCGTAATCTTTATTGTAGAGAATAAAGCGGTCGAAGGCTATTTTGATCAACAGGCTTCTGGCCAGCAGATCGAACGCCGGAACCAGGAATATCTCTTTCAACAGGAGGCATTCATGTGCGGTATCCAGCAGCCCCTGGTTGTAAAAAACGCCGGCTTTGGCGAGTTGGACCACAGGTTCCTGTTTGGATTTTTCCAGATACACAGAGAACTCCCTGATAAAGTGGAGCGCCCAGTCGAAGTCGCCACAACGGCTGGCCAGGTTGGCAATATTGACAAAACTGGAGTTCGTAATCCGCTTGCCGTCGAGCAGGCTGCCCGCTTCGATCGAGCGCTTGTACAATGAAAACAGTTCGGTTTCCACAGTGTCCTCCCGCGCGTTGAGCGTGATGCCGCAATTGATAAGATGGCGGATAATTAAAACGCGATCTTCTTTGGACAAAGTCACAAATTGCGTGTCGTACATAGCCAGGAGATGCCGAAAACCGGGTTCGTCGACACCGCTGTTGTACAAGTCGATCACCTTGCTGTACATCTCCAGCAGCGGGAAGGCACCGGTTGCATTTAGCACGGCACTTTGTTGCAGCACGGCATCCAGCAAAGGAATGTCGTAACGCGCTTTTAATATGTGTTCGCGGGCCTTCATTTCCGCAGCATCACGCAGTTTTGCAGTACAATAATACAGATCGAGGTATACTGCGGACTGCTCGAGGCAGGATGAATAATTGCCCGTTTTGGGCGTATCGGGATTAAAATAAACGAGCCGGTATAGTTGCTGAATGGTGAAAAAATCGTCGGCATGCAATGCAGGCTGACTGGAAATTTTACCAATCAGATTATCTGCTTCCTTTCGGAAATAGGCGCCCTGATTGCGCATTCCCAGTGCCTTGACGAGCAATTGATCGAACAGGCTACCGGTCGCCTGTTCCGGATCGAGTACGATTTGGGCTACCAGGAATTGTTCTGCCTGTTTGCTCATACCCGAAGTCAGATTGTGCAGTTGGACGTCCGTAGGCAGCGTTTTCATTTGAAAGCATCGCCGGTAGGCTTCCCGCATGCCTGCATTGTCCACATCGAAGGCCGGGTACCGTTTGCTCAGGTATCTGAAAAATTGCAGGTACTGGCCGCTATCCTTGAAATAGGGTGATTGCAGAAATTTCTCAAAGCCGCGATGTTCTTCGGGGTGGAGAGATTTGAGCAGCGAAAGCAGTTTCATAGATTAATTTTTTTGAAGATGCCTGTGTGTTCCGGCCAGATTCAGTACAGGGTTTAACAGCGTTTTTACGGGTTTAAAAATTTGATTGTGTTTTTATTACAAATGAAATTTATTGTTATTGGTAGCAGAGTCATGCAGATATTCCTCTAAAACATGGTGAAAGTATAAAAATGCAAGCATGTACTCTTGTGCATGTTTTGAAAGATGGTGATATGAGAAATGAAAAACATTATATAAAAAGTTAATTTAGTATCGTAGACATTTAGAAAGATAGAATTAGTACGGCTAATAATCTTCAAACTAGAAAGTGTGCGGGGGTCGGATTTTGGATGGAAGCGGAAGCGGAAGTTTGAATCCGGCCCCTGTGCATTTTGGGCGAGTATACCCTACTTACCGCCTCTTGCGGTACTCTCCCGGCGAAAATCCCGTTTTTTTCTTAAAAATCCTGGAAAAATAAAACTCCGACTCAAATCCGGCACGAGCCGCTATTTCCCCCACGGTCAGCGAGGTTTCCAGCAGCAGTTGCCCCGATTTTTCAATTTTCAAATTCAACAGGTACTGACCCGGCGAGGTGCCGATCACCTCTTTAAAAACTTTCCGGAACCATTCGTAACCCACGTTTTGCTCCTGCGCCATGGCCTCGAAATCGAGGTTTCGGTCCCATAATTCGTGTATTTTGAACCGTACCGCATGGGCTACCTGCTCCTGCCGGCGCGATGTTTTTCCGCCCATCAGGGCCGATGAATAGACCAGCCCCAGCAACTGCACCACGAGGCAGGAAGCGATCTGCCGGAATGCCACGCCTTCGTATTTGACGGTGTCGATCAGGCGCAGGAACACATTCAGGAACTCGGTGTTGAACCCGATTTTAATGAGTGGTTTGCGTGGGTCGAAGCATTCCTGCCGCATGAGGTATTCAGCGAAGACGCCGTCGAAACCCACCCAGAATTCTTCCCAGCCCGTTTCGAGCGCGGGTTTGTACCGGTGCCAGGTATTTGGAAAGTGCAGCATAATGGTGCCGGCTTCCACAACAGCCGGTTCTATACCTTCTCCCTGATAAATACCTCTGCCCCCTGCGATGTACACGATCTGGAATTCCTGCAGGCGGCGTCCTTTTTCCCATTGAAATACGTGTGTGGACGGGTGTTCCGGGTCGGGATAGACCCTGTTCGGCGGGTGCACGTAGTGTCCCACCGTGTGCAAGTTCACGCCCCAGTTGGGGCCTGAATCCTCCATATCTTTCAATTGGGATTCGCTGAAATATTTGCGAAAAAGCTCCATCAGGCGTCCAAAAAAATTAAAGGTGTATGGTTTCTTGTGTATAATGTTTAGCAAAAGGTTGATGATTGGGCCTTTCTAAAAACTAAACACGACAAACTAAACACGCTCAAAAAATTGGCTTGTCGGGTAAAGGTAGTGGTTGATGTTGCTTTTGGGAGTGTCATTTACCAAAAAGTTCATGAATTTGCCCAATTCGGATAAGTACCCAATTCCGGATATTTCTTCTATTTGCTCCAGAAATATTGAAACATGATTTCGCAAATACAGAGAAAATGAAATCCAGTTCTGAAACGGCACAGCATATGAATATCACGAAAACGTTTCTTACACTTACTTTACTCTTGTTGCTTCATCGGCTTTCCGCACAAAAAAACATCCCGCTGTACGCCGGTCAGATCCCCAATTCCACGATGGCAACGGGACTGAAGGATTCCGTTTTACTGTTTCAAATGGGCAAGGATACGGGGCATTTCGTGATCCGGGTCGTGCAGCCCGATCTGACGATGTTTTTGCCGGAAAAAAGCAAATCAACGGGTATTGCGGTGGTGATTTGTCCGGGCGGCGGCTATGCGGGTCTGGCGGTCGACCATGAAGGTTTTGCGATGGCTAAAAGGTTTCAGACAAACGGCATAGCGGCTTTTGTGCTGCGCTACCGGCTGCCCAATGCAGCATACATGCAGCACAAGGAAATTGTACCCTTGCAGGATGCCCAGCGCGCGATTCAACTGGTGCGGGAAAATGCAGCGGAATGGGGCATTCATCCCGATAAAATCGGCATCCTGGGCAGTTCGGCAGGCGGCCACCTGGCATCCACGGTGGGCACCCATTTCTTGCAGTCGCAGGTCGATAACCCCAAAAAGACCAGCCTGCGCCCCGATTTTATGATCCTGAATTACCCGGTCATCAGTTTTGCCGACAGCCTGACGCACGCGGGCTCCCGAAGCAACCTGATCGGCAGTGCGCCGAATACCGCAATGGGCGGTTCCGAACAGCAAATAAAAAACCAGTTCCTGGCCGTTGAGAAAATCTGGGCCTATTCCAGCGAACTAGTGGTCACTCCCCAAACGCCGCCCACATTTATCACCCATGCCATCGACGATACGGTGGTACCCGTTCAAAATACCCTGGTGTTCATCGCCGCCCTGCAAAAGAACAGCGTGCCCGTCGAATCCTTTTTTTATACCCATGGCGGTCACGGCTACGGGATGGACAACCCGACCAGCGAAGTGGAATGGTTCGATGCGTGTCTATCCTGGCTTTTAAAGATGAAAAAACATTAAGCATACGCCCCACTCACAATTCACAACTCACCACTCACTATGCAAATCCTCCTCGGCATCCTCTTCCATTTCATCGGCGGTTTCGCGTCGGGTAGTTTTTACGTTCCGTTCCGGCGGGTGAAATCCTGGTCCTGGGAAAGCGCCTGGATCGTGGGTGGCGTGTTTTCCTGGCTCATCGTTCCATTCGTGGCGGCTACCCTGACCGTGCCGGGATTTATGGACATTATCCGGAGTACCGACGGCGGCACCCTGTTCTGGACGTACTTTTTCGGGTTGCTTTGGGGCATCGGCGGACTCACGTTCGGCTTGTCGATGCGTTACCTGGGTATGAGCCTGGGCATGAGCGTTGCGCTGGGGTATTGCTCGGCATTCGGCGCGCTGGTGCCGCCCATCTATTTCGGCCTACAGAAGGTGGAAGGCAAAACGGGCATTGGAGAGATGTTCGCCAGTTCGGGCGGACAACTGATCCTGTTCGGGGTGCTGGTGTGCCTGGCAGGTATAACCATTTGCGGGCGGGCGGGCATGTTGAAAGAAAAAGAACTCGATGATGCCACCAAAAAAGAAGGTGTGGCTGAATTTAACCTGATGAAAGGCCTGGCCGTGGCCACCGTTTCGGGCATTCTGTCGGCCTGTTTCAATTTCGGTATCGAAGCAGGAAAAGGCATGGCGGCAGTGGCTATCGAACACGGCGCCAACCCGCTGTTTCAGAATAACGTGATCTTCGTCGTGCTGCTGTGGGGCGGACTGACCACCAATTTTTTGTGGTGTATGCTGCTGAATTACCGCAACAAATCTTTCGGCGACTACAGCAACAGCAAAGCGCCCCTTCGCCAGAATTACGGCTGGGCAGCCCTAGCCGGCACTACCTGGTTCCTGCAGTTCTTTTTTTACGGCATGGGCGAATCCAAAATGGGCAACGGCGCCTCGTCGTGGATCCTACATATGGCGTTTATTATCCTGATTTCCAGTGCCTGGGGGTTGTTTTTGAAAGAATGGAAAGGTGTGAGCCGCCGCACCTTCGCTACGATCCTGACGGGCGTGGGCGTGATTTTGCTGTCGGTATTGCTGGTGGGCTGGGGTAATTCGATGAAATAAACCATTGTTTTTCAATAAAAACGATCATGTCAGCCAAAACATTCAAATACGTTTCATACAACTGGGACGAGGCCAAAGCCGCCGAACTGGCCGGTGATGAAGTCGGCCTGCTGGTGTACCGCTCCAACCTGCTCGGCGCCGACCTGCGACTTACAAACTACGGCGGCGGGAACACCTCCTGCAAGGCGCCGGCAAACGACCCGCTCACCGGCCAAACCGTCGAAGTCATGTGGGTAAAAGGCTCGGGCGGCGACCTCGGTACCATGCAGCGCAACGGTCTGGCGGCCCTGTACGTCGAGCGCTTGCACAACCTGCGCAACGTGTACCGCGGCCTCGAACACGAAGATGAAATGGTCGAACTGTTCAACCACTGCATTTACGACCTGGCGTCGAAAGCGCCGTCGATCGATACGCCGCTGCACGGTTTTTTGCCTTTCCGGCACATCGACCACCTCCACCCCGACGCGGCCATCGCTATCGCTGCCGCAAAAGACGGCGAACGTATTACGCGTGAGTTATTTGGAGGCGCCGTTGGCTGGGTGGGCTGGCAACGACCGGGTTTCGATCTCGGTCTGCAAATGCTCGAATGCCTGGAAGAAAATGCCCGCAAGGGTATAATCTTGCGCGGCATCATGCTGGGGTCCCACGGACTTTTTTCCTGGGGCGATACCGCTTACGAAAGTTATGTGAACACGCTGGAAATCATCGAAACCTGCGCGGAGTACCTGGCTGAAAATGAAGGCAAATCCCGGCCCGTTTTCGGCGGCGCGAAAACGCCTGAACTTTCGGCGCAGGAACGTCATGGGAAAGCCGCCGCACTGGCGCCCGTGCTGCGCGGCTTGTGCTCTTCCCGGCAGAAAATGATCGGTCATTTCAGCGATGACGAGCGCGTGTTGCAGTTCATCAATTCCAACGATCTGGACAAACTTGCGCCGCTGGGCACGAGTTGTCCCGACCATTTTTTGCGCACCAAAATTGCGCCGCTAGTGCTGGATCCGGCAAAAACCGAAAACCGGGATTATCTGGAAACCGCATTTTCCGCCTACCGCACCGGCTATCAGGAATATTATGAAAGTTGCCGGCGGCCGAATTCGCCGGCCATGCGCGACCCCAATCCGGTGGTGATCCTGGTGCCCGGCGTCGGTATGTTCACTTTTGCCAAAGACAAAACGACGGCCCGGCTTGCAGCCGAATATTACGCCAATGCCATCAACGTGATGCGCGGCGCAGAAGCTGTGTCGGAATACACGGCACTGCCACGCCAAGAGGCGTTCGACATCGAATACTGGCTGCTGGAAGAAGCGAAACTGCAACGTATGCCGAAGCCCAAAGCACTGAACGGCCGCGTGGCGCTCGTGACCGGCTCGGCGGGCGGGATCGGCAAAGCCATCGCCCGGAAATTTGCGGAAGAAGGCGCCTGCGTGGTGCTCAACGACCTGAATGCAGAACGCCTCGAAGAAGCGAAAACGGAATTTCTGAAAGCCTTCGGGAAAGACGCTGTGGCAACCACGCTGCTCAACGTAACGGATGCGGCTTCTATCGACGTGGCCATGCAAGCCACTGTGCTGGCTTTCGGCGGCGTAGACATTGTAGTGAACAACGCGGGCATCAGCATTTCACAGCCGCTGGCCGAACACACGGAAGAGAACTGGGACAAACTGTACGACATTCTGGTAAAAGGCCAGTTTCTGGTGAGCCAGGCAGGGGTAAAAGTGATGCGGAAACAGGGTTTCGGGGGCGATATTGTGAACATCGTTTCGAAAAATGCAGTCGTTGCGGGGCCCAACAACGCCGGTTACGGCTCCGCCAAAGCCGCGCAGGCCCACCTGACGCGTCTGCTGGCAGCCGAACTCGGCCCCGACCTCATCCGCGTCAATACCGTGAACCCCGACGCCGTCATCGCCGGTTCCAATATCTGGTCGGGCGGCTGGGCCGAAGGCCGCGCCAAAGCTTACGGCATCACCGTGGAGGAGTTGCCTGCATATTATGCCAAACGCACCTTGCTGAATGAAATCATCCTGCCCGAAGATATTGCCAACGCCTGTTTCGCATTTGTCGGTGGACTGCTGAATAAATCAACCGGCAACGCCCTGAACGTAGACGGCGGCGTGGCAATGGGTTTTTATCGTTAATCAAACCAGGCTTACACTATGCTTATCCAGGAACAACTCCTCGACCTGAACGAAAAAAAACGCGCCGGGCACGAATTCCACCTTCAATACCTCGCCGAAATATTGACCCGAAAAGGGGTTGATATTCAAAGTGTTATAGAGAAAATAAAAGCCTTTCAGGTGGCCATTCCTTCCTGGGCGCTGGGCACCGGCGGCACCCGTTTCGGCCGTTACCCGGGCGGCGGCGAACCCCGCAGTCTGGAAGAAAAAATCGAAGACGTCGGACTGCTGCACGCGCTCAACCGCTCTTCCGATTCCATTTCCCTGCATATTCCCTGGGACATCCCGGGCGACGCTGCGGCCTTGCAGGCGTTGCTGAAAAGCCACGGACTGACCATCGATTCGGTTAATTCGAATACTTTTCAGGACCAGTCCGGCCAGCCTCTGTCGTATAAATTCGGTTCGCTCAGCCATACCGACGCCGCTGTGCGCCGGCAGGCTATCGAACACAATATTACCTGCATCGAACACGGCGTGGCACTGGATTCCAAAGTGCTCACGGTGTGGCTGGCCGACGGCTCCAACTTCCCGGGCCAGCAGCATTTTCGCCGCGCCTGGCAACGCACGGCTGACACGCTGACGGATATTTACCAGGCGCTGCCCGACGACTGGACGCTGCTGATCGAGTACAAACCGTACGAACCTCATTTTTATTCAATGGTGATTCCCGACTGGGGCACTTCGCTCAGTTTATGCCAGTATCTGGGTAAAAAAGCGCATGTGCTCGTCGACCTCGGCCACCACCTGCCCAACACCAACATCGAGCAGATTGTAGCGCGGCTCATGCACTTCGGCCGGCTCGGCGGGTTCCATTTCAACGGCTCCATGTACGGCGACGACGACCTGACGACAGGCAGCATCAAACCTTACCAGTTTTTCCTGATTTTTAATGAACTCGTGGATGCCATGTCGGATCCGGCTGTGAAAAATCCGCCGCTGGCCTGGATGATCGACGCCAGCCACAACACCAAAGATCCGTTGGAAGACTTGCTGCAAAGTGTGCAAAATATCCTGACGACCTACGCCAAAGCCCTGCTGCTCGATCGCAATCAACTCGAAGCGGCCCAGCAAAACAACGACGTGGTAACCGCAGAAGAACTGCTGCGCGACGCATTCGCCATCGATACCCGTGCGCTGGTGGCCGAGGCTGCCCGGCAGAATGGCGGCGCCATCGATCCCATCGGCGCATTCCGCGACCTGAAAATTCGCGAAAACCGCATTGAAAAACGCGGTAAAAAAAGCGTCGCTACCGGATTATGATCCTGGTTTTCGACATTGGCAAAACCAACAAAAAGTGCCTCGTTTTCGACGCGCACTACCGCGTGGTGTTCGAAGAAACGACACATTTGCCCGAAATTGCGGATGAAGACGGCGACCCCTGCGAGGACCTGGCGCTGTTGTCGGGCTGGCTGCTGGAAACCTGTTCGAAAGTGTTACAGGACGAACGTTTCGAAATTCAGGCCGTGAACTGCACCGCTTACGGCGCCAGTTTCGTGCACCTCGACGCCGAGAGCCGGCCGCTCACACCGCTTTATAATTACCTCAAACCTTTTCCGGAAAACCTGCACGGGCAGTTTTTTGAAAAATATGGCCCGGAAGAAAAGATGGCCCTCGAAACGGCTTCACCCGTTCTGGGCAGTTTGAATTCCGGCCTGCAACTGTACCGGCTGAAATACGAGCGTCCGGAGGTGTTCCGAAAAATAAAGTGGTCGCTGCACCTGCCGCAATACCTTGCTTTTTTGCTTGAATCGGCTCTCAAATGTGGTGTCGGGTTGAATTCAAGTCACACCGACACTACGCTGGAACCAGGGGCCACCCCGGCCAGCGAAATCACCAGTATCGGCTGCCATACCATGTTGTGGGATTTTCAGAAAAACGGCTACCACGAATGGGTGAAGGCGGAGGGGCTGGAGGAGAAGTTTCCGGCGCTTCTACAGCCCAGTGATCTGCCGGTACCCGAGATGTCACCTGCTCGTACCTCGCAGATGACACCCCGGGGCATTCATCATTCATCATTCATCGTTCATCATTCCGGCATCGGGTTGCACGATAGTTCGGCGGCACTCATTCCCTATCTGGCGGGTTTTCGGGAGCCGTTTGTGCTGCTTTCTACAGGAACCTGGTGTATTTCCATGAATCCGTTCAACCGGGAGCCCCTGACGGTTTCCGAATTGCAGCAGGATTGCCTCTGCTACCTGACTTTTGAAGGGAAACCGGTGAAAGCGGCGCGGTATTTCGGTGGCAATGAACATGAAAATGCCGTTCAGCAATTGGCGAAACAGCACGATGTATCCCCCGATTTTCATAAAAATGCCCGCCTGGAACCGGCGTCGCCCGCTGAAACGGATTACCTTCAGTTCATGCGGCAACTTGTTAAAAAACAGGCCGTTTCAACACGCCTGGCCATCGGGAATACAGCCGTCCGACAGATTTTTGTAGACGGCGGTTTTTCCAAAAATGAAATTTTTATGCGCCTGCTAGCTGCGGAATTTCCCGAAATGGAAGTTTTTGCAGCGGAGGTGGCGCAGGCTACTGCGCTGGGCGCCGCGCTGGCGCTGCATGACTGCTGGAATGAGCAGCCCGTGCCACAACACCTGATTTCACTGAAACAATACGGAAATCCATGAACCTGCATTACAACCCGAACTACCCCTCCATCGACGACTTGCGGGAAGGCGCCCGCCGAAGGATTCCGCGTTTCGCATTCGAATACCTGGACGGCGGATGCAACGAGGACGTAAATCTGCATAAAAATACCGCCCAACTCCGCGAAGTGGAATTGAAGCCGCAATACCTGAAGCCTTATGCCGGTGCGGATATGACAACTGAACTTTTCGGACATACCTACGATGCACCGTTCGGCATCGCGCCGGTGGGTTTGCAGGGATTGATGTGGCCCAACGCGCCTGAAATTCTGGCACAGGCGGCCAGGGAACACAATATTCCGTTCGTGCTCAGCACGGTTTCGACCAGCAGTATCGAGCGGATCGGTGAAATCACGGAAGGCCGTTTCTGGTTCCAATTATATCACCCTGCCGACAACGCCCTGCGCGACGATATCCTGGACCGTGCCGAAGCAGCCAGCTGCCAGGTGCTGGTGATCCTGTGCGACGTGCCCACTTTCGGCTACCGCCCGCGCGATATCCGCAACGGCCTGGCAATGCCGCCGAAAATGACCCTGCGCAACATTTTGCAAATCATGGGCAAGCCGAACTGGGCCATCCGGACGCTGCTACACGGGCAGCCCAACTTCGCCACCATGAAAAAATACATGCCCAAAGGCCTGAATATGAGTCAGTTGGGCTTGTATATGAACCAGACTTTTTCGGGCCGCCTGAATGAAGAAAAAATCGCGCCCATCCGCGACCGCTGGAAAGGCAAAGTCGTACTCAAGGGGGTGGCCAGTGTGGAGGATACGGAAATGGCGATCCGGCTGGGGCTCGACGGCATCATCGTGTCGAACCACGGCGGGCGGCAACTCGACGCGGGCGAATCGTCGGTGCACGCGCTGGCGCCCATCGTCCGGGATTACAAAAATCGTATTAAAATTATGCTCGACAGCGGGCTTCGTTCGGGGCCGGATGTGGCGCGGGCGCTGGCCAGCGGAGCGGAATTCGCATTTCTGGGTCGATCGTTTATGTATGGCGTAGCGGCGCTGGGGGCGGCGGGCGGCCAACACACGATTTCCATTTTGAAAACCCAACTGCGACAGGTGATGGAGCAGGTTTGTTGTGATCGGGTGGTGGATTTGCCGGGGCGGCTGGTGAGGTGAGTTTAGATTGTAGCATCTTTACCCCAAAGCACACCCATCCTGGTCCGGCAAGCATTTTTCCTGCTTGTTCGCATGCTGCTACACCCGCGTTTTCATCTCGGCACCTCCGGCTGGAGTTATCCCTGGCAGGGCGTTTTTTACCCCGACGGCTTGCGGTCGCCGGAGTACCTGGAATACTATGCTACCCGGTTCGACTGCACGGAGATCAACAGCAGTTTTTACCATTACACCATGGCCAAAACGGTGGAAAAATGGCTGGCTGAAACGCCTGATTATTTCCGTTTTGCGCCCAAGATGATCCGGGAAATTACACACGAGCGCAAATTCATGGATGTGGAAGAAGCCCTGGAAAAATTCATGTCGCGCTTTTTGCTCATGGGCGACCGCCTGGGACCGGTGCTGATCCAGATTGCGGCCAGTTTTCCGTTCGAGCCATGGGTGGCAGGGCCGTTTTTCGAACTGTTGCGGCAGAAATATCCCGAACCTGCATTCGCATTCGAGGCCCGGCACCGGTCGTGGTTTACCGACGAGGCACAGGAACTACTGCGTACCTATCACATTTCCTGGGTGATTGCGAGTTCGGGCGGGCGATTTCCGGACTTGGCAACTGTGACGACCGATACGGTCTATTTGCGGCTGCACGGCGAAGAAAAACTCTACGATTCACATTATTCGCAGGAAAGCCTGGAAAAATATTCCTTTTTGATCAAAGACTGGCTGGAACAGGGCAAAGACGTGTGGATGTTTTTCAACAACACGATGCATGCACAGGCCGTGGAAGATTCCGGAAAATTGAATGGATTGCTGCAAACGATGCTGGAAGATTTGCTGTAGGGTGGAAAGTGCGGCGGCATACTTTTTTTGCCTGATTCAACCTCTATAGTGCAAGACCACCTCTATTTGCCCAACTTTCAATTTTTCAGTACAGTTATGAGTGAAAAAATCAAAGAAACCACCCCTGTAAAATTGCCGCCGCACAGTGTTTCCAGCGAGATCGAATCCGGTCCGCTGCCCAGTCCACTCCCCCCCGAACGCCGGGTAGGATATGCGATCGTAGGGCTTGGAAAACTTTCCCTCGGTCAGATATTGCCCGCTATGGCGGGTTGTAAATATTCCAAACCTGTGGCGCTTGTGAGCGGCGACGAAAAAAAGGCCCGGAAAGTAGCCCTGCAATACGGTATTCCTGAAACGGGCATTTACAATTACTACAACTTCGACGACATCAAAAACAATCCGGAAATAGAGGTGGTGTTCATCGTGCTGCCAAATAGTATGCACGAGGAATTCACCATTCGTGCCGCCCGGGCGGGTAAACACGTTTTATGTGAAAAACCGATGGCGACTACCGTGGCGGCAGCACAGCGCATGATCGATGTTTGCAAGGAAGGAAAACGGAAACTGATGATTGCGTACCGCATTCAGTACGAACCCAATAGCAGGCTGTGCAAAAAATGGACAAGGGAAAAAACGTACGGGAAGGTGCGCATTATTACTTCGTTTCACGGACAAAATATGGGTGATCCGGATCAGTGGCGCCTCAAAAAGGACCTGGCCGGAGGCGGCTCTCTTCCCGATATCGGCATTTATAACCTCAATACGGCACGTTTCCTCCTGGGTGAAGAACCAGTTGGGGTGCTGGCGTCTACGTTCAGTACGCCGGGCGACAAACGTTTCAGGGAAGTGGAAGAATCGGTGATGTTCCAGTTGTTTTTTCCGGGCGGCGCCATTGCCAACAATACCTGTAGTTACAGCATTCATGCCAACCGCTATTACCGCTGCCATGCCGATGACGGCGGCTTTTTCGGGGTCGACAACGGATTTACCTACGGCGACCTGCAACTGGAGGTATCGCATGTGAAAAATAACCTGGAATGGAGCGCCCGACCGTCGCTGGGGCCGGAGAAAAACCAGTTTGCCCTGGAAATCGACTATATGTCGGACTGCGTGCTGCACGACAAAACGCCGTACACACCGGGTGAAGAGGGTTTGCAGGACCAGAAAATTATGGAAGCGATTTATGAATCGGCACGCACCGGCAAGTTGGTGAAACTGGAGCGGATCACGAAATTGGATGCTTTCAGGGGCGAGGAACCGGAGTAGTGTTTGGGGTTTCGTGTTTGGTGTTTGGGGGGGCTTTGCTTCCGGCCGGTGTGGTTTTTGAAGTGCGGTGATATTGGTGTTTGGGGTGCGTTGCTCCCGCTTAAAGCCAAGTGCAACGCACCCCGAAACAAAAAACACCAAAACGAAACGCTAAATAGGCGTTTCAGTCTTCTGGTTTTCCATGAGCGTCTGTGAGTGGGAACCCTCGGTCGGTGTCTGTGCATGTTTGGTATCGGGAGCACTTCCTCCATGCTGTTTTTCGATCTGGGGAATATTTGCCACAAAATCGGCCACATGTGCCGGACAATCGGGACCGTAAGGCGTCACCAGGATTCCCTTCGTACCATCGGTCGTAACAATCTCATACAGAATAGTGTTGTCGCCGGGGTCAGACATCCCTTCAAATCGATAATGATTGACGATAGTAAGATCTTTTGCTGCGAATTCCTGCTTGGTTTCGTAATTGATCATATTGGTAGCAGAAATCACTTCGAAATTCTCGGTAAAGCCTTTTTCTTTCGATGCGTCCATCCGGTTGGTCAGCGGAGACATGTAGGGCATATTTTTAAAAAGATCTTTATTTTTCATTGTAGTGCAAGATTGGTTTAAGATGGGATAGGGTGTAAAAAAGCCATGCCATGAATGAATGATGAATGATGAATGATGAATGATGAATGATGAATGATGAATGATGAATGATGAATTTTTGCAACTCACCAGTATTCAATCAGTAGACTTCCTAAATCATGTAGGATCTTAAAATTCATCATTCATCATTCATCATTAACCTATCGAGCGCCGCCCGCATATCGATCCCGTTTTTCAAAACGCCGGAAAAGAGGTCGCCGCGTTGTTTTAAAATATCGATGCTGTTGCGAATGGTGAAGTCGGTGATCTGCAATCCTTTTTTCACCTCATCCCAGTGGAGGGGCATGGAAACCGGCGCTTTCGGTTTGGGGCGCACGGAATAAGGGGCAGCCAGCGTAGCCTGTGTGCGGTTTTGCAGGAAATCCAGGTATATTTTACCTTTTCGTTTGGTAACAGCGCGTTCCAGGCTGGTCAGTTTCGGCATCTGCTGCTGCACGAGTGTGGCGATGAGCCGGGCAAATTCGACTGTTTGGTCGTAGCTGTATTCCGTTTTCAGGGGGATGTAAATGTGTAGACCCGTGGAGCCCGAAGTTTTACAAAAACAGGGAATATCGGCAGCCTTCAGCACGTCATGTATCATATTCGCTACGTCGATGACCTGTTCGAAGGTGTTGTTTTTATCCGGATCCAGATCGAGCACGCACCAGTCTGGATTATCCGGATGGCGGGTCGTGCTGTTCCAGGGATTCATCTCGATACAGCCCAGGTTGGCCATATAAAGCAGTCCGGCTTCGTCGGTACACACCATAAATTCTTTTTGCACGTCCGGCTCCTCTTCGCTGCGGTAAGCAAGCGTTTCCACCCAGTCGGGCGCCGTGTCGGTCACGTCTTTCTGGTAGAAACCGGGGGCTTTGTAGCCGTTGGGATGGCGGTGCAGCGACATCGGCCGGTTTTTAAGATAAGGCAGCATGTAGGGCGCAACCTGGTGGTAATAATTCAGCAGGTCGCGTTTGCTGATCTTGTCTTCCGGCCAGTACAATTTGTCGAGGTGGGTGAATTTCAATTGCTTTTTATTCACGGTAAGTACCGCGTTTTCCTCTTTTTCGGAAAACAGTATCTCGTTGTGGAGCGTAGGAGAGGCCATGGTTTTGTTTTTTAAAAGACCTGATTTCGGGATCGGGGTTTCCTGCACCACTTCTTCTGCCGGCTTGTCAGTCCGAATACCGGCAAAAGCGGGGTGGCGCAGCAAGCCCTCCTTTGTTATTTCTGTGAAATATACTTCACAAATAAGCCTGGGTTCGAGAAAAGTTACCTGCATGCCGGTCGTCCGCCGTCGGAACTGTGGGGGCGTGGTGTCGACCGGCAGAATGTCGAACGGACTGGTGTCGCGAATAAACGGCTTAAACGTCCGCAGCATTTCCTTTTGTTGCACCTGCGAAAATCCGGTGCCCACCTTTCCGACATACCGGAACAGGCCGTCTTCAAAAACGCCGACCAGCAGCGAACTGAAAGGTTTGGGGCTGCCGTTGAGTTTCATGTAGCCGCCGATGACCACTTCCTGCCGTTTTCTGGTTTTCATTTTCAGCCAGTCGGCCGTGCGCAGGCCGGGGTAATACAGGCTGCCGGCTTTTTTGGCCATAATACCTTCCATCCCCGCCTCGCTTACCGCTTCGAGCAGTTCGGTAGCGGTTGCATTCAGGTTTTCACTGAAACGGATGATGCCGTTTCCGTTGTCCGGCAGGCGCTCCCGGAGCAGGATACGCCGTTGTTCGAGGGGCAGGCCGGTGATGTCGTGGCCGTCGAGCCAAAGCAGATCGAAAACGTAGAAGAGCAGTTGCCCGTCGGTCGGTCGGGTCCAGTTTTGCAGGGAATTGAAATCGGAGCGACCATCATGTTTGCGGACCACGATTTCTCCATCCACGACTGCGGAAATCCCCCAGGACTTCAGGGCCTCGTAAACGGGATAATATTTTCGGTTGAAAGACTGGTGGTTGCGCGACCAGAGTTCCGGTTCGTCGCCGTGCATGATCGCCAGTGCCCGGTAGCCGTCCCACTTGACCTCGTACAGCCAGCCGTCGGCATCGAAGGGCTCGGCCAGCGTAGCCAGCATGGGCGCGGTAAAGTGGGCCGGGCCGGTGGGTTTTTTCAGGCTTTCGTCTTTTCCCGGGGCGTTTTGGCGGGCTTTTTTTTTACGTCGCCGGCGGTTTTTTCGGCAGGGGGCGATTTGGTGCGTGTGCGGTTGTTCTTGTTGACGTCTTCCAGGACTGCGCCGGAAATAACCGATTCGTTTTGTCGGGTGATGTCGGTCGTACCGGCGTATTCGTCGCGGTGTTTGATGAGCAGCCAGGTGTTTTTGCCCATATGGGTGCGCACGAGTGCGAATTCGCCCTGTAGTTTTTTGCCGTGCAGGCGAAATTTGAGGGAACCTTCTTCGAGTTGTTTCAGCAGGTGTTTTTCCTGCGCTTTTTTACCTTCCAGGTCTTCCAGTGGTTCGTAGGTGCCATTGTCCCACACGATCACCCTGCCGGCGCCGTAATTCCCTTCCGCGATGGTGCCTTCAAAATCCTTGTAATCGTACGGATGGTCTTCCACCAGCATGGCCAGGCGTTTGTCGGCGGGATTGATGGACGGGCCTTTCGGTACGGCCCAACTTTTCAGAACACCTTCCATTTCCAGCCGGAAATCGTAGTGCAGGCTCGAAGCGGCGTGTTTCTGAATGACAAAAACGAGGTGCCCGATTTGTGTTTTGCCGCCGGTCGGTTCGGGAGTTTGTTTAAAATCCCGTTTCTTTTTATACAGGGAAAGGCTCATGAGGCGCGTTTTTTAGCGGGGCGCGACAGGCTGGCCCGCAGTTGTTCGAACAGGTCGTCTTTCCGGGTGGG
The DNA here is from genome assembly GCA_029561355.1 of Bacteroidota bacterium. Classification (GTDB taxonomy): domain Bacteria; phylum Bacteroidota; class Bacteroidia; order Chitinophagales; family Saprospiraceae; genus M3007. The sequence goes on from JAKQJD010000297.1 coordinate 43,577, forward strand.
CTCGAAGTCGACCTTTTTCACGGTCACTTTTTTACCGCCCGCTTTTGCCTTGATGATCTTCAGTAATTCCTTTTTGTATTCGTCCTTGTACTGATCCATTTCGAAGGGCTCGGAATACTGTTCGATCAGTTCCATGGCCACTTCGATTTCCTTGAACGACACCTTGATGTCGCCGGGCAGGCGCAGGTCTTCGGGCGACCGCAATTCCTCTTCAAAACGAAGTTGCTGGAGCATCAGGTAATTGTCTTTTGGACGAATAACGGCCAGGTGTTCGGCGGTGCGGAGTACGAAACGGCTGAGGCCCGCTTTACCCGATTTTTTCAGGGCATTGAGGAGGAGCGCATAGGCTTTTTCGCCGCCTTCGCCGGGCTCGATGAAATAAGGCGTTTCAAAATAGGCCTCATCGATATCCTTCGATTCTATAAAAGATTCGATCTCGATCATTTTGGATTTTTTCGGGCTGGCGGCTTCAAAATCCTCGTCTTCGAGCACCACATAGTGGTCGTTGTAATTGTAGGCTTTTACGATTTGGTCCCAGGGCACTTCCTTGCCGGTGCTTTCATTGACCCGTTTGAATTTGATGTGTTTGCCCGTTTTGCTATCCAGCATATCGAGGTCCAGGCTGCTGTCCTGCACGGCGGAATAAAGTTTGACGGGAATATTGACAAGTCCGAAACCGATGGACCCCGACCAGATTGCTCTCATGGGAAGTTGTTTTTATGGAAGAAACGGGTGTGGAATTTCTTTACAAAAACACTGTGCCTGTGGTAGTTGTGGGGTTTTTCACACCGGAATATACACATCAAACCGCGCCCCTTCGCCTTCTTCGCCAATCGCCTCGATCGCCCCGTTGTGGTTGTCCACTATTTTTTTCACGATGGCCAGTCCGATGCCGGTACCCGGATATTCCGATCTGCCGTGCAGGCGCTGGAATACTTCAAAAATACGCTCTTTGTATTGCGGTGAAAAACCGATACCGTTGTCGGAAACCGACAGACGGAAGTATCTTTTTTGTGGGGAAAGTCCGGCGACACCTGCTTCGCCGCCACCCACCAGTTCGCTGGTGATGCGCACAAACGGCGGAATGCCGGGTTTGGAAAATTTAAGCGCGTTGCCGATCAGGTTGTGCATCAACTGACTGAACTGGAACGGGATGAGGTTGAGTTCGCCCATTTCCCCGATCTCGATGATGCCGTGTTTTTCCTGTAGCAATTCCTTGAAATCGTTTTTTACGTCGAGCAGCAGATCGCGGATGTTTACCTTTTTAAAAACACGCTCGGTGGTATTGGTGCGCGAATACATGAGCAAATCCTCGATCAGCGTTTGCATACGCCTGGCAGCATCCTGCATACGGTTCAGGTAGTCCTTGCCCGTATCGGAGAGGTTTTGCGCTTCCCGCTCCTGAATACGGCCGGCAAAAGCCTGGATTTTCCGGAGCGGTTCCTGTAGGTCATGGCTGGAAACGTAGGCAAAGGATTGCAGTTCCGTGTTCATTTTTTGCAGATCGCTGATGGAAATCTCCAGTTTTTCATTGGTTTCCTGTAGCATACGGGTGCGTTCCTGCACCAGTTTTTCCAGTTCCTGCGTGAACGTTTTCTGTTCCTGAATATCAGTACTCGTACCTACCCACATCCGGATGTTTCCTGTCGCATCTTTTTGCGGAATGGCGCGGCTCAATTGCCAGCGATAGGTGCCGTCGTGCCTCCGGAAACGGTGTTCGCAGAGGAAATCCTGCCCGGTCGTGACGGCTTCCATCCACAACCGGATGTTTTCTTCGCGGTCGTCGGGGTGTACGATCTGAAGCCAGCCGTCCTGGCGAAGTTGATGTACGGAGAGCCCTGCATAGTCGAAAACCGACTGGTTGAAGTAATTCATGTTGCCTTCCGCGTCGCTGGTCCATACAAACTGGGGCATGGAATCGGCCAGGAGGCGGAATTTCTGTTCGCGTTCTTTCAGGCGTTGCCGGTGGTTTTTTTCTTCGGTGATGTCGCGGATCGTACCGATCATCTGGGCCGGCTGATTTTGATCGTTGTAAAAGACTTTGCCTTTGCCTTCCATCCAGTGGATGCTCTGGTCTTTCCAGACCAGCCTGGATTCGTAGTGCAGCATGCCTGTTTCAAATGCTTTTTTGAAGGCTTCTTTCCGTATCGGCAGGTCGTCGGGATGCAGGTGTTGCACCAACTGTTCGTGGGTCAGATCTACCCGGGTGGGGTATCCGAAAATTTCAAGATAGCGGTCGGAATATTGAACGGTTCCGTCTTTCAGATTGAGTTCCCAGGTGCCCAGTTCGCTGGCCGCTATAACGATGTTGAGTTTTTCTTCGCTGGCTTCAATTTTCAGGCGGGCCTCCACTTTTTCGGTCACGTCGCTCACTGTGACCAGAATTCCGGACACCGTGCCGTCTTTTTCGCGCAGTGGCGCATATTCGTAGTCGAGGTAAAATTTCCGGAGGCCGCTATTCCCGTGAATAAAGGCAATGGATTCATTTTCCCGGTACGTTTCTCCGGTTTCTATCACGCGGTACATCAACTGCGGATATTTTTGATCATTCAGTTCCGGGAATACCTCCAGCAACTTTTTGTTGATCACTTCTTCCTCCTTTTTTTGCCAGATGTCTCTGAGCAGCACGTCATTGGCCATTTCGATAACCAGATCCGGGCCTTTAAAAATGGTCATTGCAATGGGGGATTGAATGACCATATTCCGAAAGTTCTTTTCACTTTCTGCCAGGAACTGTTTGCCGCGCGTGAGCTCCGTTACTTCCATGGCTACAGCGATAATGCCGTAGATGGTTCCGTCGTCTTCCCGCAGTGCATCGTATACGAAATTGAAATAAGTAGAGTCTTCCCTTCCATAGCGGTGCAGCATGACGGGAAATTCATTGCCGTAGTAAGGCACACCGGTTTTCAGCACGCTCGTCAGCAAGGGCGCCACCGCATCCTTCACTTCCGGCAGCGAATCGAACAGTGACCTGCCGACAAAATCTTCTTCTTTCCGGTCGACGATTTGCAGGTAGGTATCGTTGGCCATTTCCACCATAAACTCCGGTCCGCGCATGATCGTAATGCCCATGGGCGCCTGGTTGATGATGCTCCGAAAACGTTGTTCGCTTTTTTTCAGGGCACGGAAAGTGTTTACCTTTTCGGTGGTTTCCGTACAAGTCACCAGAACGCCGGCGGCCTTGCCTGTTTCATCAAACACGGGGCTGTAACTGAAGGTCCAGTAAACGTCTTCGATGCGGCCATTTCTGAAAATGGGGATTAGTTGATCTTCGCTCCAAACAGAACCGCCGCCGCCGAGTACCTGATCGATCAGGGGTTTGATGATGTGCCAGATTTCCTGCCAGGCCTCTTCTGCGGGTTGGCCCAGAATGGCCGGGTGTTTGCCCTCGTTCCCCAGGCTTGGCCTGTAAGCATCGTTGTAGAAACAGATTAGTTCCGGCCCCCACCACAAAAACATGGGAAACCGTGAATGCAGGATAATGCCAAGAGTCGTCCGCAGACTTTGCGGCCAGGTACCCGGAGGACCGAGCGACGTTTTGCTCCAATCCTTCTTTCGGGTAAGTTCACCCATCTCACCTCCTCCAGACAAAAACTGGGCATTGTGGTCACTCTCCGTGAATGGCATGTAAACGCGTATTGAAAATGGGGAAAATGGTTATGCAAGGTCATGTATCGATAGCAAATGTAAAAATTCCGGTTGAATCGTGTCGGTTTGGTTATCGGTTATTGGTTATTAGTGGTGGCAACCTTCGGCCTTACAAATAATTCAAGCCAGGCCTTACCACCACTAATAACCAATAACTGATAACTACTTCAGGATTCGGTCTGCCGGCAAAACTATAGCAGGAAACATAATCCACAGCCCTCCCATGCGCTGTTTAAATCGTTGCCGGTGATAAACCGGCCGACGGGTGATTATTGCTACTTTTGCCGACATACATCCCTCCTGTCAGCCTATGAAAAAAATCGTTCTGATCACCGGCGCAAGCCGTGGTATCGGCGCCGCCACTGCCCTGCTTGCCGCCGCCGAAGGCTATGCAGTCGGTATTAATTACCGCGAAAACCGCGCTGCTGCCGAAACCATAACGGACACGATCCGGCAGCGCGGCGGAGAAGCCATGGCGATACGAGCCGACGTTTCCAGCGAAAACGAAGTAAAGTCCATGTTCGAACAACTGGACCGCGAATTCGGACCGTTGACGGCACTGGTGAACAACGCGGGCATCGTCGGCGAACTGATGCCGCTTGCGGCAATGACCGCCGATCGCATTCGCCACATGTTCGACGTAAACGTACTGGGCAGTATGCTGTGCGCACGGGAAGCCGTGCGACGTATGTCGACCCGTTCGGGCGGCACAGGTGGTGTAATCGTCAATGTTTCTTCGGGGGCAGCCAAGTCGGGCGCACCATTTGAATACATCGATTATGCCGCTTCCAAAGGCGCCATCGATACTTTTACGATGGGACTTGCCAAAGAAGTGGCCGCAGAAGGTATTCGTGTGAATGCGGTGCGGCCGGGATTTATCGACACGGAAATTCACGCACCCGGCCGTCTCGACCGCATGGTAAATCTGGTGCCGATGGGCCGTGCTGGAACGGCAGCGGAAGTAGCGGAGGCTATTCTATGGCTGTTGTCGGACAAATCGTCGTACACTTCAGGTGCGTTTATTGATATTTTAGGCGGCAGATGATTTATTCGAGGAGGTGAGGAGTATTCGAGGAGGTGAACTCATCCACTCGAATACTCAAATCCTCGCCTCCTCAAATCCTCATAAAAAAACAACCATGATCTACCTCACCCAACTCATTTACCTGAAACCCGGCCAGGAAGAAATTTTCGATCAGTTTGAAGCGGTCGCAATTCCCCTGATTTCCAGATACAACGGGCGGCTGCTTTTTCGTATCCGGCCCTCCGAAGAGACTGTGATTGAAGGCCATATGGATGAAATGCCGTACGAAGTCCATTTCGTTGAGTTCCATTCCAATGCCGACTTTGCCGCATTTATGCAGGACGAATCGCGCAAACAATTCCTGCATTTGAAAGAACAATCCATTCGGGCCTCTATGCTGGTAAAAGGAGAAAAATTGTAGTCAGGGCCCCGCTAAAAATCTTTTCTTTGAGCAAAAAATCGATGGCTAAACTGCTGCTCCTGATCTGCCTGGTGTGCTGCTATCAACTGCCTGCCCAGGAACTTTTTCAATGGCAAAACCAGCGCCCCCGCTGGGCCACCTTCGAAAATCCGAAGGCAACGCCCGGCGCCGGCGGCAAGGAAAATAAAAGCGCCAAGGGCCATGCATTCGAACCCGTCGAAGCGGGTGCATGTGTCACCCTGCTCGACGTAAAAGGCGCGGGAACGATCCGAAGGATCTGGCTGACCGTCAACGACCGAAGCCCGGAAATGCTGCGCGCACTCCGCATCGATATGTACTGGGACGGCGCGGAAAACCCCGCAGTGTCGGCGCCGCTGGGCGATTTTTTCAGCATTTCGCACGGCCGCACCATGCCTTTTGAAAATGCGCTGTTCTCGAGTCCGGAAGGCCGCTCGTTCAACTGTTTTATTCCAATGCCGTTTCGGAAAGGCGCGCGTATTACCGTCACCAACGAATCGGATCGCCGGCTCGACCTGTTTTTTTACGACGTCGATTTTGAATGGACGGAGAACGTGCCTGCCGACGCTTTGTATTTTCACTGCCACTGGCGGCGCGAACTAAAAACCGCGCTCGGCACGGATTTCGAACTGCTGCCGCAGGTGGCCGGCCGGGGCAGGCTGCTGGGCGTAAATTTCGGGCTCATTACAGCGCCGGAATACGGCAAAAGTTGGTGGGGCGAAGGTGAGGTAAAAATGTACACCGACGGCGACGGCGAATTCCCGACCATCGTCGGAACCGGCTCGGAAGATTACGTCGGTTCGGGCTGGGGGCTGGGAAAATTCATCCATCGCACACAAGGCTGCCCGGTAGCCGATGACAGCACAGGTTTCTGGTCGTTATACCGCTTTCATCTGGAGGACGCGCTGTTTTTTCAAAAGGAAATGCGCGCCACTATCCAGGTCCTGGGCGGCTACATGCGCGACGATGTGCGGAAAATGGCAGCCGCAGGAACACCACTCATCCCGGTAACCATCAATGTACCCGCCGGCTGTATCAAACTGCTGGAAGGCAAACATCCGGCCCTTCAGGATGCGGATTTCCCCGACGGCTGGGTCAATTTTTACCGCTCTGAGGACTATTGCGCGACGGCCTATTTTTACCTGGACAAACCTTCGAACGAGTTGCCTGCACTGGCGCCGGTGGCGCTGCGCACGGCGAAAATGGGGTCAGGGAAGTAGTTTTGAGTGTTTCGTTTTTAGGCCACATTGCGCCTGCTGGGGAGAAGTCGATGTTCCTTCCCCAACAATACAGGGGCGTATTTGTACGATTCATGCACTGTTTTTTCCAGTTCATTACCAGCAGGCGATGAAAAAATGCAGACATAAAATATATTTGCCTAAACAATATAATTACCAATACATATGAAACACTTCCCTTTTGCAAGCGCCTGCGCTACCCTGTTGCTATGCCTCATCGGTTGCACACAGGAAACACCTCAAAAAACGGTTGAATCCAAGCCTGCTGCCACCCAGGCCGATTTGGTCAAACACGGCGAGTACATCGTCAACATCGCCGGTTGTAACGATTGCCATTCACCCAAAATCATGACGGCCAAAGGCCCCGAACCCGATCCGGCACGGCTGCTTTCCGGTCACCCGGCCGATGAGCCGCTGCCCGCCATTACTGATAAAAAGATGATCGCGCCGGGCCAGTGGGCCTTGTTTAACCCGAGCCTGACAGCGGCGGTAGGGCCCTGGGGCACCACATTCGCTGCCAACCTGACACCCGACGACACGGGTATGGCGCACTGGACGGAAGCACAGTTTTTCAAAGCCATGCGCGAAGGAAAACAGAAAGGGATGGACGGCACACGCCCGCTGCTGCCGCCTATGCCCTGGCCCAACCTGGCAAAAATGACAGACGACGACCTGCGGTCGGTGTTCGCTTACCTGCAATCGCTGAAACCGGTGAAAAATGCGGTGCCGAATCCGATTCCGCCGGCCATGTGAGCGACAGGACTGCGCGCGAGGTGAGGGCAAACGCATCAAAACAATATGATTTTGGGCGTTTTTTGAAATAATCATTCTATAGGGTGTGGCATCGTGCTGTACTGTTCTTTTCCTTGATGAAAAGAACCAAAAATCAAGGCTGTATTCAAATCCTGCGATTTTGCTACCCTTTCCATCCCGCCGGAGGCGGGACCCAAACTCGCCCCGCCTTCGGCGGGCTCAAACATGGGTGCTCTCAACCGCTTCCAAGGGTGCAAAATCGGGATTTGAATAAGGCCGTTTCCACACAGGCTTGGCCAATACGCTCTAGTTCCAAATTTTTGCTTCGGTAATAACCAGTATCCATTGTCGTCCTGAAGGGCCCTGTTCACTCTACGAGCCTTCGTAGAGTGGACAGAGCCTTGCAGATCATTTTTTTCCGGTGCGCCGGTAAAAAAGCGGGCGGAAATACCGGAGATTTCCCCAGTTGTCTGTGATGTTCATCAGGGGCGCTACGGCATCCAGGCAGATGGAAAGACGGTGCTTACGCTCGTCCCAGTACCACGTTTGCACCAATCGGAGTTGGCTTACGTAATCGATATTCAGATCGTTGTGTACGACGGTAACATATGCTTCATAGGTTTCCGGATCGTATGTGACAATCGTATCTGTTCCGGTCATCAGGTTCAAACGCTCTTCCCTACTCATCGGTTTTTCACTTTCAGAACTATAAAACGGTTTTTTCATATCGGTTCGCAGTACCTGGAACTGATGCTCTATCGGATTCTGAAAGCCGTCCAGCACCTTTACCAGGTTTAGCCCATCTGTTGGAATATACGTTTGGTGTTGACGGTTCACCGTCTTTTTTGCCCAAACAATGTGATTGGAGTTCAGGTTCTGCCGCTCGTCATCGGGCCGGAACCAGAACAGCGGACGAATGCCGATGGAGTCGCCTTCCGGATTTTTCAAGGTTACCAGCGGAGCAATGGATTCTACGGTGGTGGTCCAGTTCGCCGTTTTGGCATTGTACGCCAGCACCTGCCGCAGCCGCCAGGCTTTGAAGTCGTAAAAAGGCTGGGGCTCCACGTAATAAACCTTTTTGACCTCTTCATACGTTTCCGGATCGAAGGTGAGGACGGTATCCCGCCTTGGGTAGACATTCAGAATGTCGGCCGGGGTTTTACACTGCGGATCTTTAAAAATAGGAAAGTCTTCTTTTAGGGCCGACTGGAACACGAGATCGGCGAGGTACGGACTCGACCAGTAGGATTCGTTTTTTTCCGTGCGCAGGAGTTTCAGGGTAGTAATGCCGGAATCCCATTCGGTCTTCATGGAAGGGATATCTACAATCCAGTCCTGCTCGATTTCGGCGGCCCAGACGATGTCGGGGTTTTTGAGGAATGAAGATTGAGCGTGAAGTGATCCTGTTAAAAAGAGGAGGGGCAGGAAAAATCGCATGACTGGAAGGCAAGTTAGAAAGGAAGGAATTCGTTTGCATATGCAAAACGAATTGCCGCAATGAAAAAGTATTGTTTGCTTTCTGCTTTGTGTTTCTCCTTTCATGTCTCCGCACAGCCTTTTGCGGTCATGCTGGATAAAATGAATTGCCTTTGTAGGTGTGCCCAATGATTTGTCAGTAGTGGTGTCCGATATTCCAGATGGGCGTTTGCTATTGATTCCTTCTCAGGGAGAAATCACTCGTAGAGACAGCATGGAAGGAGAGTATATATGGACGATCTGCGAAAAAATATCAGGCACAGCTATGCTGGTGCTCGCCGACTCTGTTGAAGAGCAACCAGTAGACACGCTGCGTTTCAGGGTTAAAGTCCCGGAACCCGAATTTATGCTTGCGCCCAAATATGGTTCCTCCTCTCGCTCCCCAATAGGTATCGTCGGTTTTTGGAATGCTTACCAGGATGCACCGGACGTTGAAATCGTGGGATACGATGTATTGGTTATGCCTCCCGATCAGGATCCTGTAGAAATTCACAATACCGGAATTCGTTTTAACAGCGATATCATGCATCAGATAACCAGGGCTGCGCCAGGTTATGCCTATGATTTTTACAATATTGCCTGGAAAATCGGCTGCGACCCAAAGGTGAGATTAAGTAGCAGGGAGTGGCGTATAGAAATTAAGGTTAAGTAATATAGGTTGTCTAAATCGGGCTGATTAACGAGATTTTTACTCCCGTTCGGGTAATGTACGATCTTTTCGCATCGATTCTATCTCTTTTACCAAAGTCTCTATATCCTTTCGTGCAGGAAGTCCTTTCAACAAAAAAAACTGTTCTTCTTGCAATGCTGCTCCAGGCTTATCTATATCTGATTTTTTTTGAACTACCTGAATATTGAGCCTGTCAAGCAGAGCGAGCAGCAATGCCACATCCTTTTCCTGACTTATTTCCAAAACAATACGAGTCATAAACTTGATTTTTGTACCGGACTTCATAAAAGCCCGGTACAAAAATAAGCAATCAAGCCCTTTCCCAATTCCAATAGGGTGGCTTAGTTATATCTAAAGTCCACTGTCACGCCCCCAGCCTTCAGCGCGCCCTTGTCCACCTTCATTTTCTTCCCAGCCGGCACCAGCACCAGCACCCGCGCGGCATCGGCCGGAATGGAGAAGCGGAAATTACCGCTCACGTTTTTCTGTAAAACGGTGCGGCTCACCGTATCGTAAACGTCCACTTTGTCGGAGCCCAGGTTTACTTGCACCGACTTGCTTTCCGCAAACGGGTTGAAATACAGGTACGTCGGGTACGCTTTTTCTTTTCGGTAAAAATCCGTAGCGCGACAGTCGATCTGTAGAATCTGCGGCACGTCCGTTTTCTGAATGGTGCCGCCGAACAGTCCCACGTGGCCGCTGCCGTATACCGAAAACATCGTTTGCTGCGGCATACCTTTTTCCCACAGCGGTCCGTCGCCCTGCGCGAACGGCGTAATGCCCTTGAACTGCGGATACACCGATTCCTTGATAATGCCCTCGTAAGCGATCACGTTTTTGGTGATGGCCTTGTGCTGTGGAATGGCCTGGAGCGAATCGGGCATTTCGTACGGGTAGCAGAAGCGAGCGGCATTGGAAGCGTTGAGCGCCCATTTGCCCACGGCGCGGGCGTAACGCTGGTCGTAACGCACGATGGCCGACATGGGCATCATGAGGTCGAACGTGTTCATCAGGAAGCCGTAGCCGCCGTTGTGCACGGTGCTGCCGGCCAGGCCGCCGATGTCGTAGCCGCCCCAGTTGCCGGCGAGTACGCCCCAGCCTTCGCGCCCCACGGCGCTGCCGTCGAAGGTCCAGTTGATAAAACGCGATATGTCGTAATCGGTGCCAACCTCTTCGTTCATACGGGCGCCAACATAGGCCGCAATGGGCATCATGGCTTCGTAGAAGCGGTTTTCTTTCTGGTTGTATAGTACATTCATGGCATTTTTGGCGGCGCGCAGGTATTTTTCATCGCCGAATTTCACCCAGGCGGAATACAGCACGAAGGCGTAGCCGCCCGCCACGTCTTCCTGGGTCGGAATGTGGTTTTTGCCGGGTTTCATGTTCTTGAAATCGAAATAGGAGTAACTGTAACTGTTGCCCATGATCGAATCGGAGCGGTAAAACTGATCGGCGATGGTGCGCTGAATCATCTTGAAATCCTTCTCCTCCGGGTACAGGTCGGCGACGCAGTAGAACAAAACGTTGTTGTGGATTTCATACCAGAAATCGTTGCCGTAGCCGCCGCCGATGTGGGCGCCTTTATTGGTAAAATCCATGATGACGTTCCAGCCGTTGTCGCGGTTGAAATAGTTGCGCAGCATTTTTACGTAATTGTGGCCGTCCTGCCGGCTTTTGTCGATGCCCACCAGCGAAGCGCCCAAAACGGCGCCAAGCGCGCCGAGCGCTTCGTGGTTTTCACCGTTATTCACGGCGGCGCCCATACGAATGTCGGCCAGGGCGGTATAGATGCCGAAAGTGGTGTCGGGAAAGTTGCGGCCCATGGCATCCCACCAGATGAGAGGAAGGAATTCCCCTTTTTGGGTAAAATCAAACACATAGCGGTCGAAATCAAGTGCCGTTTTTTTCCAGTCCCGGTAGGCATATGGTTTGGGGTGATTAGGCATCTGCTCCACGCGCGGAATGGTGTGTTGCGCAACGGGCCCTGCGGTAGGCGGCAGGCCGGTTTGACGGGCGCAGGAAACCAGAACTAAAACCAACAAAAACAAAAGTTTATTCATTGTAATTTTTTATTTTATGACACAAGCAGTGAGCAATATTTCTTCCTTCTGGAAATGGGTAATTGCCGTAGTTATTTGCGAAGCGGCGGGCATTGTCAGCGCTCTTATTTCCATGACCGCCATGAATCCTTGGTTCGATACCCTTAACAAGCCCTCGTGGAATCCGCCGGCCTACCTGTTTGGGCCGGTATGGACTTTTTTATATGTTCTGATGGGAACAGCGTTATGGCTCATCTGGAAAAGCGACGCGCCGGAGAAGGAGAAGAAAAGCGCCGAAATTGTTTTCGCCATACAGTTGTTCCTGAATTTCTGGTGGTCGATCATTTTCTTCAGATACCATGAACTGGCCCTCGCATTTGCTGAAGTGATTCTATTGTTGATTACCATAGCCATCACCATATTCCGCTTCGCGCCTATTTCGCGCACGGCAGCTTGGCTGATGGTGCCTTATATCTCCTGGGTGAGTTTTGCTTCCATGCTCAACTACACCATCTGGATGATGAACAAGTAGGAAATTAGTGCGAAGTGCGAAGTCATCAGTGCGAAGTAACACGTAAACACCTTCCTCATTCACTCACTTTAAATCTATAACATGCGAACGATCCCATTTTTCATATTCCTTTTTCTGTTGTCGCTGGTTGCCTGTATGGGTAAAGGCCAGCCGGAAGTGAACACCGCACCGCCTTCACAAAACGCTACGGGCGATTATCCGCATCCGGAGCAGCAAGGGAAGGCATTTTCTATCAGCACGGAGGCTTTTTACCAGGCCACCCTGCCTTCCACATCTTCGGCGGGCCGTACGCTGAGCCTGAAACTCTCGCCCGACGGAAATGCGTTGCTCACCACCAACTTTATGGATGGCAACCGTTCTGTGGCCGATAAAGGCGAATGGACAACGCTCGACAACGGCAACCTGTTTCTCAGCCTCAAACGCGTCGACGGCCGGGACAGCACTAAAATGGAATTCGAACCCGACGGTGAAAAACTGGTTTACACCGGCAGCGATTTCGGCACCGCAGGTTTTACATTTTGGGTAAAACCCATCGAAGAA
>JAKQJD010000329.1 GCA_029561355.1 Bacteroidota bacterium
CGCGCCTCCTGAAATTGAAAATGGGTACTGCGGAATTTTTTTTCATTAAAAAACAAATGCACCACGCCGTCGGTCGTGTAAGCGCTGTTGTTGCGGTAACTCAGCACGAGCGTCAGTTCTTCTCCACGCCTTGGCTCGCGGTTGTTTTTTATAACGATCGATTCCCCGGAGTCACCGTACGCGCCGGGCCATTTGCCTGCTCCCGCCAAGCCCGAAGCGCCGGAGGACGTGACACCTTTGCGCTTTTTTTTCTTTTTCGGCATTTCTCCGTCGTCGTAGTGGTAGGTGAGATGCAGCACCGGTTCTACGGTATCGGTGGCAGCGTACATGTGCAAGGGGCTTTCTTCAGTACTGAAACCGCCGTCGCCAAACTCCCAGAAGCACCGGTAATAGGCTTTGGGCGCCCCCGCAATCTGCTGTGCCGGCGGTGGCAGGGCCTTGAAACGCAGGCCGTCCCCTTCGGGATTCATGGTAAAATCGGCTTCCCGTGCCGGTGCGGGTTGCGTTTGTGCCCACAGCGATACGGCGCCAAGCAGTGCAGAAAAAAGCAGGATAGTTCTCATGGTACGATGCGTAGTGTGGATGGGCGGCGGGATAAACAAAGATAGACGAATTTGGCGCCACGACGGTTTTTCCGCGCGGCTGCCTGACGTATATCGGGCATCTTCAAAAACCTTACCTTGTTTGTGAAAAATTAATTCCATTACATTCGTAGTTTTGAGATGCTGCCGGGCAGGAAACCGGCCATCCGTGTAATTTCAACCAACGCCATGCATCCCGACCACCAATTCATTGAAGCCTTGCGACAAAACGATCCGCGCGGGATCCGGAAAATTTATGACCAGTTTGCCGGACAGGCGCTGCGCTGGGTCATCAACAACAACGGTTCGGCTGCCGATGCGCAGGATGTTTTTCAGGAAGCACTGATCGTTTTGTTCGAAAAAGCGTCCGATCCCCGCTTTGTGCTCACCTGCCCGCTGGGCGCGCTGCTGCACCTGATCTATTCCCGGAAATGGATTGACAGAATCCGTGCAAAAAACAAGGAAACGGTGGTAAGAAAAGAAGAGGAAACGCGATATAACCTCGAATCGGACAGCGACGTGCTCGTCATGGCCGAAGAAGTACTGGACCATGCAGCCAAACAGCAACGTCTGGCCGACGCATTCGCGCAACTCAGCGACCTGTGCCGGCAGTTGTTGTCGATGCTGTCGGAAGGACTGGAGCCGCGCGTGGCTGCCGAACAACTTCAAATGAACAGTGTCGACACGCTGTACCGGCGCAAAAATGCCTGTAGCCAGCGCTGGCGTGCCTTGTTTGCAGAAGCAGCCTGACATCTTTTTAAACACCAGAATCACATCGTTATGAACGACCAGGATATGAACCTTCTCGATGATTACCTCAACGGGATTTTGCCCGCCGGGGAAGCAACGGCCTTCCGGCAACGCCTCGAAACCGAGCCGGAACTGGCCCGCGAACTGGCACTGCGCGAGCAGATGGACCGCTGGCTGAAAACCCGCCCCGACCGGGCTGCCCTGACCCAAAACCTGCAGGACATCGGTGCAGGATATTTCACCGAAACCGCGGCAAAAGCGCCTGGTACGCGCATCGGCACGGTTTCCATGGGTCGTCGGCTGTTAATGGCGGCGGCCTTTATCGGGGTGCTGGTGGCTGCCTGGTTTTTGTTGCAGCCCCGCGACGTTTCGTACGAACAATTTGCCATGCACCAGCCTTTGCACCTGAGCGAACGCGGCAACGCCGATGTGGCCGCTGCGGAAGCGGATGCATCGTTTAATGCTGGCGATTATGCCCGGGCTTTGCCAGCGCTCGACCGGCTGCTGGCTGCCGAACCGGATAATGGCACCGCGCGTTTGTACCGGGGCATTTGCCTGCTCGAACTAAAACGGCCGGCCGAGGCGCGCATCGCGTTGGAACCGCTGGCCACAGGACAATCGGCCTTGCGTGCCGACGGTATCTGGTACACAGCGCTGGGTTATTTACAGGAAAAAGATTTTCAACGCTGCAAACAGTTTTTACAACAACTGGAAACGGGAGACGCTCACTTTAAGGAAGCGCAGGTACTCTTGAAAAAAATTGACTGATTAACCGTAGATCCTTGCAGTCATCCGATGACTCGAAGTCATCGGATGACTGCAAGGATCTACGGTTAATCAGTCAATTTTATAATATTACACCTCGGGATCAAATTATCTTAAAATCGAAATACTTATGAAAACACTTGCCACCCTATTTCTAATACTCCTGCCGGCATTAACTAACCTCTGCCTTGCTCAAAAACAAAAAGTCTGGCTCGACGCCGATACCGGCAATGAAATGGACGATCTGTACGCCATTGTGCGGCTCGTGAAGGAACCGTCCATCGACCTGGTAGGCTTGAGTTCCGCGCATTTCAACAATGCCGACCTGCTGACGTTTGAAAAATGGAATGCCTACGATGCCAAAACGCTGAAACCCGTCGTGGAAAGCCAGCGTATCAATGAGGAAATACTTCAAATACTTCAACGAACGGACATCGCACACCCCATCGGCGCCGACCGGCAGATCGGCTGGGCATGGGGGCAGCAGCAATACCGCGATTCGCCGGGTGCACGCGGCATTATCGACGCCGCCGGAAAATTGAAGCCGGGGGAGCAATTGCACGTGCTGACGCTCGGGCCGCTGACCAATATCGCTTCCGCCATCATGATTGCGCCCGATATTTTGCCCAAAATAAAGGTCTATTGTCTGGCAGCCAGTTACAATCCCAAAACCAAAGTGTGGAACAAAAGCGAATTCAACGTACGCAACGACCTCAATGCGTTCGATTACGTGCTCGACCGTGAAGGGCTGGACCTGACCGTTATGACGCTGGATGCCGCCCGTCCGCTGGCGTTTCAGCGGGAGAACACCTACCAGCGGCTCGATGAAAACAACAAAATCGAGCTGTTGCTGGAAAACCGGTGGCGGGAACAAAATCCGCAGGACGAGACCCGGATCATGTGGGACCTGGCGCTGGTGGAAGCCTACCTGAAACCGGAACTGGCACAGATAAAAACCGTCAAAACGCCGCCCGAAAACACCAAACGCAAAGTGTATGCTTATGTGCACCTCGATGAAAAAGTGTTGGCGGAAGACTTCTGGACGGTGTTGAAAAAGCGGTGATTATACTTGAGGATGCGAGTATTTGAGGATTCGAGGATTCGATTCAAATACTCGCATCCTCAAATACTCGAATCCTCCCATCAAACGAACAGCCCTCTATGCTTCATAATTTCCCGTTTTACCTCAGCATCATCCTTGTCATCGTGCTGCTGATCATGCTGGCCAACAAGATCAGGGTCGCCTATCCCATTTTACTTGTTCTGGCAGGCTTGGTCATCGGTTTTGTGCCGGGTGTGCCGCACGTTCAGATCGATCCGGAGCTGATCTTTGTCATTTTCCTGCCGCCGTTGCTGTATGAAGCCGCCTGGGCCACTTCGTGGAAAGAGTTGTGGCGCTGGCGCAGACTCATCGGTAGTTTCGCTTTTGTCATTGTATTTCTCACCGCATTTGCGGTGGCATTGATTTCAAATTGGTTTATTCCGGGATTCACATTGGCGCTGGGCTTTTTGCTTGGAGGTATCGTTTCACCACCCGATGCGGTAAGTGCGGGGGCTATTTTGAAATTTGTGAAAGTGCCGAAAAGGATGGCCTCGATACTGGAAGGCGAAAGCCTTCTGAATGATGCTTCGAGTCTGATCGTGTTTCGTTTTGCGCTGGTAGCCGTTGGAACCGGGCAGTTTATTTTACAGCAGGCAGCGCTTAGTTTTGTGTGGATGGTGGCCGGCGGTATTGGAACAGGCCTGTTGATCGCCTACGCATTTTTCAAAAGCCATAAACTGTTGCCGACCGATGTGAACATGGATATCGTGCTCACGCTCGTGGCGCCTTACATGATGTATATCGTTGCGGAAGAAGCAAACTGTTCGGGTGTTTTGTCAGTCGTGAGCGGCGGCTTGTTCCTGGCCCGAAGGAGCCACCTTTTTCTCAGCAGCAGCAGCCGGTTGAGGGCAGTCAATGTGTGGGAAGCCTTGTGTTTTATCCTCAACGGACTGGTGTTTATGATGATCGGGCTGGCGCTGCCTGAAATCGTGTCGGGGCTGGAAGGTGTAAGCCTACTTACGGCAATCGGTTATGGCATACTTATTACGGCTGTGCTGGTAGTCGGCCGCCTGATTTCCGCTTATGGAGCGGTAATCGTTACGATGATTGCCAAAAATTTTATCACCGTTGCCGAAACGCGCAGTCCCGGCATCAAAGGGCCCTTCCTGCTGGGCTGGGCGGGCATGCGGGGCGTGGTTTCACTGGCGGCGGCTTTATCCATTCCGCCGTATCTGGCCGACGGAACGCCATTTCCCCAGCGCAATGTGATCCTGTTCATCACTTTTGTAGTGATTTTGCTGACCCTGGTAGTGCAGGGATTAACGCTCCCCTATTTTATCCGAAAATTCAATTTACCCGACTACGACCACCATTTGACGGAAGACGAGGAATACCATATTTTACAGGAAAAACTGGCCAAAGAAAGCCTGAAACACCTCCAGACGCATTTCGCGGAAGAACTGGAAACCAAGCCTTTCCTGAAACACCTGGCAACGCGCTGGGACGATGATCATTCGGAACCGCAAGACAAACTGTTTCCGGAAGACTACAAAACCATTTACCTGGACATACTCAACCGGCAACGCCAATGGCTGAGGGTGTGGAACAAGGACCACTCCATCAATGAGGACGTGATTCGGAAACATTTGCACCGGCTGGATTTGGAAGAAGAGAAGATTTTGTATTTGGGATGAGAATGTTGAGATTGTTGAGGGGTTGAGATTGTTGAGTTGTTGAGGGTGCTTCGCTCAAGGTATTCAAATGAGTTTGAGCGAAGCCCCCTCAACAATCTCAACCCCTCATCATTCTCAACAATCTCAACCCCTCAACATTCTCAACAATCTGAACACCCTCAACCCCAACTGCCCCGTTTTATTTCACAAATTCAATTGTGTACTCCGATACGTATTTCCCCAAATCTGAATACTTGTAAAACAGCCGGGCTTTTTTACCGAGCCGCAGGCAGGTGTTTTTCTGCGCGATGTCTTCCGGCGTATTCATGGGTTGGAGGGAAGGGTACCACATCGTGTGGCCGGGTTTGTCTGCCAGGAGTTGCGGTTTGCTCCAGTCCTGCGAATTCATGCCGCTGCCCAGGTCTTCGTGCGTATTAAATGAAATGTAGAGACTGCTGCCCTGCCACGATGGCCCCGTGGCTTTGGCCATCAACATCACCCAGCAATGCAGGTAGGTATTCCAACTGACGGAAGGGCCCCAGTGATGGCCTGCCGTGGGCGAAGAAGCGGCACCACCTCCATCCTTAAGCGGAATCTGGAGGCTGGCGACCGGTTTTCCGGCTCCATCCCAGGGCGCAGCGAAAGCCTTGCCGTCCCAGCGCCGGGCCTTGCCCTGCGGGTTGTCCAGGTCGCTAAGCCGGATACGCGCCATGCTGACGCACTGCCCCGACCATTCCGTGGAAGGTGCATATTTTAAAGAATCGTACACGCCCGGATAACCGTATTCGCCATAAAACAAATACAGGTAATCGCCATGTGCCACTGCCGAAGGGTCGCCCACCCCGCCGGCAAATGTGACGGAGTTGTTGTGCGGTTTCAGGATCATGCGCGGCTGTTTGTCCTCGATGAACAAACCCTTGTTGGCCCAACTTCTGCCGCCGTCGGTCGATTTCATCACGCCGATTCGGCAAACGGCCGCAGGTGAAGCGGCGCCCTGTAACCCTTGCGGCCAGTTCCGGTCGATGTAACCTTCGCCCGTTGATGCGTTGTAAGGCAGGGTAACCGGATAGTTTTCATTGTGGTAAATGGCAAACAACGTTCTGCCGGAAGCATCGCGGCTGTCCTGATACACCGTTTCGAACCAAACGGCGCCGTGCAGACCGGGTGTGCCCGCAGGTGCATTGGCCGGCATTTTCGGCTCCGTAAAAGCGGAAGCGGGATTGCTGAATGCCTCATCGGCATGTCGGCCGTCGGAAAATTTGAGTTCCCGGGAATATCCCCCCCACACGGGATCTTCGCCGTATTTTCCCGGAAAAATGCGAAAGGTGTCGCCGATCCAGGCTTCCGCCATGTTGCAATCCACGAAATTGTTGAACCGGAAGGTGTCGGCTGGCGTAAGCACAAACCGCGGGACCGAAGCAGTAGTGCCCGCGCCGGTTTTGGCAGGAGCAGTACACGCGAGAAACGCAACTACACTAACTACAATGGAAAACAGAAAAATATAGCGCATGAGAAAGGAATTTCCGGGAAAGATATATTTTTTAAAAGAGAACTAACGGCTTCGGAGAAGCCCAACATTTGTAGAAAAGACCAAAGCGCCATCACCGGCTTCGGAGAAGCCCAACATTTGTAGACCCCGTGTTTAATTCAAATAATTTGTACCAGGATTGTAGGAAAGATTTGTTCGGCTACGCCCCTCGTAGGAGGATGGGAACGACGGATTCTGCGGATGATGCGGATTAAAACGGATTTTAGTGGCCTTGCGGCCATTTTTTTGATTTTTACGGATTTAACCCCGCCTTCGGCGGGACGTAGATCAAATCAATTATTTACAAAAGCGAAGCCGAAAATCATCCTCGATCACTAACATTTTTTCATGCTTATACCTTGAGTATCCACCCCGCCGAAGGCGGTTTTAATCCGTTTATTATCAGAAAAGTGGCCGCAAGGCCACTAAAATCCGTTTTAATCCGCATCATCCGCACAATCCGCGTTCCCATCCTCCTACGAGGGGCGTAGCCGAACAAATCTTTCTGCATCCGAAATTGTGGTCATGCATCCAACCCATTGCGTTTCTTGCCATAAATTTTGAACATGAAACATTCGTCTGCAAAACCTTTCAATCGCTGTCGCCTGGCAACCGGCCTATTCGGCACGGCTATGTTTTTTTGCCTTTTGCTGTTCTCATGCAGCATTTCCCGACAACAGCATAACGCAAAAAAAGCAGACTTCCACGTCCTCGCTTTTTACACCGCCAAAGCCGATCTGGCGCACATCAGTTTTGTGCACGAAGCCAACGACTGGTTTTCACAAATGGCCGAAAAAAATCAATATACGTACGACTCCACCAACAATTGGAACCGGCTCCACCAGGATTCGCTCAAAAATTACCAGGTCATCCTCTTTCTAGATACCCGCCCCGAAACGCCCGAACAGCGCCGGGCATTCGAACAATACATGAAAAACGGCGGCGCCTGGATGGGGTTTCACTTTGCCGCCTTCGCGCTCACGCCTTCCGATTACCCGCAAAACTGGGACTGGTACCATGAAGAATTTCTGGGATGCGGTCCATATAAAAGCAATACCTGGCGACCGACTTCGGCGATTTTGCGGGTGGAAAACCGTAAACATCCCGTCACCAGGAGCCTGCCGGAAACCTTCACCTCCGCGCCCAATGAATGGTATCGTTGGGAAAATGACCTCCGCGCCCGGCCCGATATCGACATCCTGCTATCCATCGACCCCGGCAGTTTCCCGCTGGGCACCGGCCCGAAACCGCACGAGATCTGGCACGAAGGATATTACCCCGTCGTGTGGACCAACCGCCGGTACCGGATGCTGTACGTCAACATGGGCCACAACGACATGGATTACGAAGGCGGCACGAACCTGGCATTGTCGGCCACTTTCCGGATTGAAGTACATAACCAGTTGATTTTGAATGGTTTGCGATGGCTGGGGGCCGGAAAATAATTTCGTAAAACAACTGTTGTACGTATATCTTGTCCTTCGAAAAATACGATACATGAAAAACGAAAAACGCTTGCTCGGCGCCACGCTGTTCCTGCTCGGCTTGCTCGGAGTATTTTCCATCCTCACCATGGAACTCCCGATTCCGGAGAATGCGCGCGTCATCCTGGAAAGCCGGTTTTCACCCATGCAAATCAAGATGTTGATGTTGCTCAACCCGACAGTGATGCTGCTGGTGTTTGTGCTGGCGGGTACGGCCTTGTACGACAGGGTTTATTTGACGGTGCCGTTGATCTCAGGACTGATCAGAAAACAAGACATAAAAACCCAAGCGGTTGGTACGGTGAAATACGGCGTCACAGGCGGTATTCTAGCCGGCATTTTACTAACCGGGGTCGGTTTGGTGTTTATGCCGTATTTGCCGGAGGAGTTCAAAGAACTGGGCGAAAAACTGCAACCGAGTATTGCTGCACGCTTTTTGTACGGCGGAATAACGGAAGAAATACTGATGCATTTCGGCCTCATGACGCTGGCCGTCTGGATCATTTCAAAAATATTCAAAAGTACCGCACCGGCGGTCTATTGGGCAGGTATTGTCTTCGCTGCGGTACTTTTTGGCCTGGGGCATTTTCCCGTCGCGTATCAGGCTGTCGGCTCGCCTTCTCCCATGCTGCTCACCTATATCCTGGTCGGGAATGGCATCGGAGGCATCATTTTCGGATGGCTTTACTGGAAATGGGGACTGGAAAGCGCTTTTATTGCACATATTTTTGCGCATGTCGTCATGTTGGTGAGCGGAGTATAAAAGCGCAACTTTCGGGTTTCATAACACCGCCTGTGCACTGAAATTTGCCCCGTATTTAATCGTTCGCCTGGATACGCTGGGCCACAACAAGCGACTGATCCGGCATTATACGGAAGCAGGTTTCCGGTTTCTGGGCATCGTACAATTGTCCCAAACCGAAAACCTGCCTCTGCATTATCAAAAAGAGCCTGATTGCTGCTTGTTTGAAATCAACGTTTCAGAATAATCCGCTCTATGCAGCATGATTTTTGTAATCCGTATAACCCACCGCATCGGCCGTGTAAAAAGTAGCCGTGTTGGGCGCGTTCAGTTCCAGTTCGTTCCGGAGCCGGTAAGGAAGGTCCGGATTGGCGAGGAAAGAAGTGCCGAAAGCGATCAGATCGGCTCCTTCCGTTTCAATAGCATGTGTTGCACGCGCTGCATTGTATCCGCTGTTGAGAATGAAAATGCCCTCAAAATTTTTCCTGATTTTCTGGATCAGTTCCAGTCCTTCCTCTTTTCCGCGCGCTGCGCCATCCAGCAGGTGGATGTACAGAATTCCGATCTTGTTCAACTCGGAAGAGAGATAGTCGTAGGTGGCGAAGGTTTCATCGAAATACCCGATCCCGTTATAAGGATTGTAGGGCGAAAAACGGATACCCGTTTTGTCGGCGCCGATGGCTTCGGCGGTTTGCCGGGCGATTTCGAGCACAAAACGGCTTCTGTTTTCAATGCTTCCGCCGTATTGATCCGTGCGGGTGTTAGAACCCGGATTCAGAAACTGATTCGGCAAATAACCGTTGGCTGCATGTATTTCCACGCCATCAAAACCTGCCGCAATTGCATTTTTGGCAGCCTGCACGTATTCCTGAATGGTGGCTTCCACTTCGGCCGTCGTCATCGCTTCCGGCAATTCCGTTTTTTGCATGCCCTGCGTATCGGTCCACATATCGCCGTCGGCGGAAATAGCGGAAGGTGCTACAATTTTGGCGCCTTCCGGCATGTTGGCCGAATGCGATACCCTGCCGGTGTGCATCAGTTGCATAAACACTTTGCCGCCTTTTTGATGTACGGCATCCGCTACTTTTTTCCAGCCTTCGATTTGCGCCGGGCTGTAAACGCCCGGAATGCGGGCATAACCCAGCCCGTTGGGCGACGGCGCTACGCCTTCGGAAATAATCAGGCCCGCCGAAGCGCGCTGTGCGTAATACTCTGCCATCAAATCATTGGGAACATTGCCCAAAGCACGGCACCTGGTCATAGGCGCCATCGCAAGTCGATTACTGAACTGGACACCGTTCTTTTCGAACGGTTCAAATAAACCTGAACTCATTTTTTTCAATTTAAAATGTCGGAAAATCCTGCCTGAAAACAATTTCCAAAGGCCAATAGTCACTAAACGAAAGTTACTTACCTTTGTTTATGCAAAAGTAAAATCAGTACCTTTAAGCAGCAAGAAGGCACTTAAAAGTGCTGAACGCACCTCCAGGTAATTACTGTTGAATATCAATGGCTTATGACAAAAGATAATTGTAAAAATCACGCCGACTGCCCCGTCAGAAACGTCCTCGCCAAACTGGGCGACAAATGGTCGCTGCTTGTGATCCAGTTGCTGGGCAAAACCGAAGTCATGCGCTTCAACGAACTGCA
>JAKQJD010000335.1 GCA_029561355.1 Bacteroidota bacterium
TACACGTTCATTTCCCGGATGCGACGGGCAATGAGTTGTGTAAATTGTGATCCAAAATCTAGAATGAGGATTTTTTGCATGAAATAAGGATTTGTATGCGCCGGATCATACCAGGGCATTTCCGGAATTTGCCCGCGGGCCGTTCATATATAACCCATGATCAGGAGAATGCGCAAAGTTAGTCAAACCAATGCTCCTAACACGCATCCCGTTCAATTTGTATCTTTACGGCCGCGGCAAAAACATTCAGGCCGGCAGTATCTAAAAGAATTATGGCAACGATCAGCGACCTTATCGGCAACACGCCTTTGGTAGAAATCAGATTTTCCGTACAGAAACCGGGTGTACAGGTATTCGGCAAACTGGAAGGGCAAAACCCCGGCGGCAGTGTGAAAGACCGCGCGGCGTACGGCATGATTAAAGGAGCACTGGAACGGGGCGACCTTAAGCCGGGTATGAAACTTATCGAAGCCACCAGCGGAAATACGGGTATCGCACTGGCTATGATCGCCCGCCTTTTCGGGGTGGAAATTACACTGATCATGCCGGACAACTCCACAGACGAACGGGTGCAGACCATGGAAGCTTACGGCGCCGAAGTGATACTGACTCCTGCTGCCCGTACCATCGAGTATTCCAGGGATATGGCGGAAAAAATGTCGGAAACGGGAGAATATCTGCTGCTCAACCAGTTTGCCAACCCCGATAACTGGCGGGCGCACTACGGCAGCACCGGGCCTGAAATCTGGCGCGATACGGCCGGCAGTATTACCCATTTCGTATCGTCCATGGGCACCACAGGTACCATCATGGGCGTGTCGCGGTACCTGAAGGAACAAAACCAGGCGGTACAAATCGTAGGTGTTCAACCTACCGACGGCTCCAATATTCCGGGGATCAGGCGCTGGTCACCGGCATTTTTGCCCAAAATTTTTGAACCGGAACGCGTCGACCAGGTCATCGACGTTTCGCTCGACGAGGCCACCACCATGATGCGGCGCCTGGCTCAAAAAGACGCCGTATTCGCCGGAGTGAGCAGTGGGGGCGCCATGGCAGCGGCAGGAAAACTGATTGAAACGCTGGAGGAAGGTGTCGTGGTTTGTATCATTTGCGACAGAGGCGACCGGTACCTGTCGTCCGGGGTGTTTGGGAAATAAAAAATGGCATTTCCCAAATTCCTCATAGAAACCTGCCTGCATCTGCCGAAACACGTTGTACATTTGCTTGCCCTCCCAGCAATCCACGAACTATCAACTACTTCCAGCACATGTTTCGTCACTTTGCAGGGTTCCTCTTGTTTTTTATCACTTATGCAAGCACTATCGCGCAATGCCCCATAACGGTTTCGGCAGGGCCTGATATTGTACGTTGCAGTTCCCCCGGTACCGCCACCTTGTCCGGCAGTATTTCGGGAAGCTATTTAGGATTTACCTGGTCTCCGACTGCGGGTATGTCGAATGCTACCACGCTGACGCCGACGGTCAACCCGACGACGACCACGAATTACATCCTGTCGGCCATCGCCCTGGATGCATCCATTAACCTGATCGACAACGGGGACTTCGAACAGGGAACTGTCGGATTTTCCAGCGACTACACCTTGAATCCGGGCGACTTGTGGCCGGAAAGTGTGTACGACGTGCTGACCAATCCGAACGCGGCGCACCCGAATTTTCCTGCTTGCGCCGATCATACTACCGGTTCCGGAAACATGATGGCGGTGAATGGAGCTGCTACGGCAGGCGTGGACGTATGGTGCCAGACCGTGACTGTTTCGCCCAATACACAATATGTGTTTACAGCCTGGGCAACCGCTTTGGTGCCTGCCTCCCCTGCGAGGTTGCAGTTTTCCATCAATGGCAATACTATCGGCACCATTTTCAACTTATCCAGCGCAACCTGTACATGGCAAAATTTTTACGCTGTATGGAATAGCGGATCCGCTACCTCCGCCACCATTTGTATTGTAAATCAGAACACGGCGCCCAGTGGAAACGACTTTGCAGTGGACGACATCGTTTTTTCACCTACCTGTAAGGTATCCGACACCGTTCGGGTTGAAGTGGTAAATTTAAAAGCCATGGCAACTACGACCACCGTGTTGCTTCCCTGTGAAGGTGCAAGTGTAAACCTGAACGGTACGGGGTCCAGTGTAGGACCCGGCATCATGTATGAATGGACCACGACCGGCGGCAGCATCGTCAGCGGCGCCAATACGCTGAACCCGATCGTCAATAGCCCGGGGGCATACACGCTGACCGTCAGTTACGAGACGGCCAGCGGCGTGGTGTGCGAAAAATTCGTCACGGTCAACGTTTTTGCTTCCAGCAACCCGCTTACGGCCATCATTTCTCCGCCCCCGCAACTCGGGTGCGGAGCAGCCACCGTCACGCTTGTTGGCAACGCCACGCCCAGTGTGGCGAACGTCACTTATCAATGGACCGTGGTAACGCCCGGCCATATAGTAGGAAGTACCACCAATAAAAACTGCATCGTCAATCAGCCGGGTGTCTACCAACTGATGGTAACCAACTCATTGACGGGCTGCACCTCGACGGCCCTCATGGCGGTTACGGCAGAAACCGCTCTTCCTGTGGCCAATGCATCTTCCGACACCATCAACTGTATACAGTCAACGGCGGTACTTTCCGGCGCGGGTTCCAGTGTCGGACCGGGCTTTACTTATCAGTGGTCGACCACAAACGGCTCCCTTATTCCTCCGACCAATGCCATCGGCGCGGAAGCCGCCACCCCCGGCACCTACATCCTGGCCGTCACCAATACGGCAAATGCCTGTGTGGTGCGCGATACGGTCGTAGTTATTTCTAATAAAGTGCTGCCGTTCGCTTCCATCGATCCTCCGGATGCCATCGATTGTAATTCCGATACGGTGTCGCTGTTTGTTCATCTTTCGCCGCCGCCATTTGTATTGCTTGTTTGGACCACTACAAACGGTGGACATATCGCTTCCGGCGAATTTACACCCGAGCCGAAGGTGACTGCTCCGGGCACCTATATCGTGCACACAACAGATCCGATCAATGGTTGTGTGAGCATCGACACAACGACGGTGATCACGAATTTTACACCGCCAATTTCCGTTTCACAGTCTGCCGATTCGCTCACCTGCCAGCAAAATTCGGTAATACTTTCCGGGGCCGGTTCCTCCGCTGGATTCAATTATGGTTATCAATGGACGGCTTCTTCCGGCGGAAATATCGTTATGGGAGATCAATCGCTGAATCCGGAAGTGAATGCGCCGGGTATTTACACACTTACGGTAGAGGATTTTTTCAACGGCTGTACCGCTACATCGATGGTGACAGTGGTTGCCGACACCAATGCGGTGACGGCTGTTGCACACGTATCCGACACCCTCGATTGCACGACGCTTTCACTTTTGCTCAATACAAGCGGATCTTCCACCGGCCCGCAATTTGTATATGCGTGGAGCACAACCGGAGGATTCATCCTGAATGGAGCGAATACATCCACGCCGCAGGTGACGGCGCCGGGCGTGTACGAGCTTATCATGACCAATACGGCCAATGGTTGTTCGGCTTCCAATCAGGTAACCGTATTGCAAAACATCGTGGCGCCGGACGTTCAGATTGCCCAGCCCAACGAACTGACCTGCTCGGTTCCAGTACAATCAGTTACAGCAAGTCCGCTTCAACCCGGCGCGAATTATACGTACAACTGGTCGGCAAGTGCAGGTGGAAATATTCTGACGCCCGTCAGCATTGCTTCCATCAACGTTAATGCAGCCGGCACTTATCAGGTCATCGTCAGCGATCCGCTTAACGGTTGTTCGGCTACTTTCAGCGCCTCCGTTACCCAGGAAGCAGGTATTCCGGTGGTAAATACTACTACGCCCGGACCACTCACCTGTGTGCTGACGTCTCAAAACCTGAGTTCCGGCGGTTCTTCCACCGGCAACGAATATGTCTATTCCTGGTCGGCCATCAGCGGCGGCAATATCTTTTCGGGTGGGGCAACGCCTTCACCTGTCGTCGATGCGCCAGGGCAGTACATTTTACAGATTTTAAATCAAAACAACGGGTGCTCCGCATCGGATACCGTGACCGTACTGGAAAATGTACAGCCTCCCGCCGCCGAAGCGGGGCCGGGTGGAATACTTACCTGTGCGAGTCCAATGCTCGACCTGATTGGAAACGAGAATCTTCCGGTTACCAACCGCGCTTTTCAGTGGACCACGGCCACCGGCCATTTTGTTTTGGATCCGAACGCACTTTCTACGGTCTGTGATGCTCCGGGGGTATATTATTTGCGGGTAACAGACATGGATAACGGTTGTGTTACCTTCGATTCGCTGGTAGTTACGGAAAACAAGCAGACACCGACATTACTTGTATCCCCGCCATTTCCATTGACCTGCGCGGTAACAACCATAAATCTGACTGCGACCGCTTCAGGCAGCACTGCCATGACTCCGCTATTCCACTGGCAAACTGCCGGCGGAAATATTCTCAGCGGTGATTCTACGGCTACGCCCATGGTCGATGCGCCCGGCAATTACGCGCTTACCGTTACCGACCCTGCCAACGGTTGTATCAAAACCGGCGGCGCGATCGTATTCCAGAACATTACGCCGCCGCCTGTCCAGATTTTACCTGCAAACACCATTACCTGCAATACGCCGATACAAACCCTGCAGGCCCAGAACCAGGCCTCCGGCGGAAGTTTCAGTTATGCATGGACTGCTTTAAACGGCGGCCACATCAACACCGGCGACACAACATTGACACCTTCTGTAAATACATCCGGGACGTACCAACTGATTGCCACAAACCTTGTAAACGGCTGCAAATCAACAGATTCCGTTGATGTCCTTCAAAACACCACGCTTCCCTTAGCGGATGCGGGCATTTCCGATACACTCAATTGCCTGAATAACAGTCTTACCATAACCGGCACGGCTTCCGGACAAGGCACCTTGACGTATCAATGGACGGCCGATGCTTCCGGAAATATTGCACTCGGCGCGAATACGTTAACCCCGACGGTGGATTTGCCCGGTTTTTATCTTTTATCAGTCACCGATCAGTTGAACGGTTGTCAGGCAAAAGATTCGGTGCAAGTGTTCCAGGATGCCAACGTTCCTGTTGCCGAAGCCGGGCAGAATGGTATGCTTACCTGTCAGGTCAGCCAAACGAATTTGCAGGCAACCGCCAGCACCGGAAATAACTATTCCTATCAATGGACCACCGGTGACGGCCATATTTTTGGCGGTGCAACAACGCTGCAACCCACCGTGGATGCACCGGGCATGTACATTCTGGCTGTAACGAACCTTTCCAATGGCTGTATCCGCAGCGATTCTGTGTCTGTGGCAGAAAACCTGACGGCGCCGGATCTGGCTATTTCTCCTCCGGATATTCTCACCTGCACTACCGTTGCAGTACAACTCAACGCTCAAACACCCGTTGCAGGCGGCACATTTACCTGGACCAGCCCCGACGGCAATATCGTTTCCGGCATCAACACGGCTACACCGACTGTTAACATGCCGGGCATGTATGTGACCACTGCCATCGACCCGCAAAATGGTTGTTCTTCAAAGGATACCGTTATGGTTGGGAGCAATACGCAACCACCTGTGCTCGCCGTACAAACGCCGCCGGCACTGACCTGCCTGAATACCACAAGAATTATTTCAGGCTCCGTCACGCAGCCCGCAAGCAATTACTCGGTTCAATGGACGACGGTTGGAGGTGCTTTTGTCGCAGGACAAAATACCACCACACCTACCGTTTCAGATCCCGGTACATACCAAATGAACGTGCTGGACCAATCCAACGGCTGCAATGCGTTTGTCAGCGTGACCGTTTCTGAAAATGTGGTAGCACCGCAGGCTTCAGCAACGGCCATCGATCCACTTACCTGCGATGATACGATTGTTTCGTTGGGCTCCACCGGTTCCTCGACAGGTACGAACATCACATACGCCTGGAATGGGCCGGTAATCGAAAGCGGCGGCACTACTGCCAGTCCGCAGGTTTCCGGAGCGGGTACTTACACCGTTACAGTAACGGACCTCAACAACGGCTGCGTGGCTACGGCTACGGCTACCGTCGCATCCAATACGACACCTCCTGTTATAGCCATTGTCGTACCGGATGCGCTCACTTGTATCCGTCAATCCGTGCTGCTCAATGCCGCCGCTTCCAGTCAGGGCGCTGCATTCCAGGCAATCTGGAGCAGTACGAACGGCCATTTTGTTTCCGGTCAAAATACCTGGGCGCCGGTAGTAGATGAACCTGCTACCTATACCTTAACGATCGAAAACACCCAAAATGGATGCAGTACTACGCAGACAGTCACTGTTTCTGAAAATGTGGCGCCCCCCGGTGCTTCGGTAGCTCCGGCCCAGGAATTGAACTGCAACCGGCAGGAAATGGATTTATCGGGTTCGAGTACGACATCCGGCGTCACTTTCAACTGGAATACAACCAACGGCCAGATCGTTTCGGGTATCAATAGCGCTTCACCAACCATCACGGCTCCAGGGACATACCAGGTATTGGTAACCAACACAATCACCGGATGCACGTCTACAGCGCAAACGACCGTCAGCGAGATACTTCCGCCGGAATTCCAGCCGGTCATCTGGCAACCCGATTGCCATGTGCCTACCGGAGCAGTCGATTTTGGAACGGTTACAGGCGGTCTGGCTCCATATCGTTACTCGATCAACGGCGGACAGACCTATCATTCGGAAAACTCGTTCGAATCCTTGTCGCCGGCAACCTACGAGCTCGTCGTTCAGGACAACTACGGTTGCACAGCCATCGAAACGGTCGATGTAATTGCGCCTTTCCTGCCTTCCGTATCACTGGATGCACTCAACATTCTCGCTCTGGGAGATTCCATACTACTGACGCCGGTGCTGAACCTGCCTCAAAACAACATAGCCTCCTGGGAATGGTCGCCGGCAACCGGGCTCTCCTGTGCCGACTGCCCCGAGCCATCGGCAAGGCCCACGACCAACAGCAGTTATACCCTGACCATCAAGGACTTGAACGGATGTATTGCCGAAGCGCGCACCCAGTTGAGGGTGAATACGAACCGGGTGTTATACCCGCCCAACGTCATTTCTCCGAACGGAGACGGTAAAAACGACTTCTTCAATTTATTCGGAAAAGGCGTGCAGGACGTTCGCTGGCTACGCGTGTACGATCGCTGGGGCAGTCAGTTGTACGAAGTGGAACACCTCCCCATCAACGACGAGATGCAGGGCTGGAACGGTATTTTTAAAGGACAACCTGTTAATCCCGGTGTCTTCGTGTGGCAGGCAATGGTCACTTTTATCGATGGCGTTTCGGAAATTTTCAGCGGAGACGTAACGGTATCGCGTTAACGGGCAGGGCCGGTTGTTGTCAAGCAGGGAAAACAGTTCTTTTACGGAATTCACCTTTGGCAACAACCGGCAACTTGCAGGATTTACTGAAAAAGTTGGTGGTAAATTCGTCGGGAACGCCGGGATTTCCAAAAATCTGTGAGACCTTCGCCCGACGGCCTTCGGAAGCCGTTCACACTAAATCCTCCTCCGTATGCCCAAGAAAAGTGGAACCGGCATTATTGTCGGTCGATTTCAGGTTTTTGAACTGAACAAAGTGCACAGCCGGCTCGTAACGTCGGTGTTGCAAAAACATAGTCAGGTAGCCATATACCTAGCATCCAATCCCGCTCCCGGCCTGCATAATCCCCTCGATTTTGAATTGCGCAGGCTGATGTTCGAAGAAAAATACAAGGACAAACTTCGCATCGAGGAGATGCCCGACCTGCCGGACGACCGCATCTGGAGCCAGGAACTGGATCGGCGTATTCTCGAAATCCGGCCCGAAGGAACCGTTACGCTGTACGGCACCCGCGATAATTTCGTGGACCGGTATTCCGGCCGCTACACGGCAGAAGTGCTCGAAGCCCACGAAGACGATTTTCCCGAAGAACCGGAACTCTCTACGCTCAGCAATCTGCGCGATTTCCGGGCAGGAATGATCTATGCGAATATCCGCCGGTTTCCGACCGTTTATCCGACAGTCGATATTGCCGTTTTCCGCCGCGATTATACGGAAGTGCTGCTCGCCAGAAAATCGAACGAGACTCGGTACCGTTTTCCGGGCGGATTTACGGACCCTGCCGACCCGAGTTATGAGGATGCCGTATTGCGTGAACTCGGGGAGGAATGCGGCGAACTGACCATCGACGAACTGACCTACCTGGGGTCTTCCAAAATTGACGACTGGCGGTACCGCGATGCTTTCGACAGCATCATGACTCATATGTATGCCTGTGCGCTGGTGGACGGGAAACCTTCACCAAACGACGATATCGCCGAAGTGCAATGGTTTGAGCTGGAACGCCTTACAGAAGACCTGTTTGTGGCGGAACACCGCCCTTTATTCGAAATTATGATGGATTACCTCGAAGAAATGGACGAAGAAGAGGACGAGGATTAAAGCGAATTTCAACAGACATTTCAAAAAAATGCGGCCGGATACAGGCGTATCCAGGCGAGCCGCCCTTTTCTTGCGAAAGGCATTTTCTTAAAACATTTACCATGTATTCAATTTACCGCATTCGAAAAATGCCGCTTGGGCTGTTGCTGCTTATTGCCGCGACGGTTCATTCTCAGGAAGTACTTCCTTTGACCGATCTGAGTTTCTGGAAAACCGGCGACGGCAAAAACTGGCAGGTCGCTTCCGACGCCAACGTGGACATGAACGAGCATGAACGTATGGCCGTGGTGGCTGGCACCGGTGTGCTGGCCAATTTGCCAGATGCCAACAACCGCTCCAACCTGCTGTCCGTCAGCGAATATGGAGACGTGGACGTGTCGTTCGATTTCATGATGGCCGTACATTCCAACTCCGGTTTTTACCTACAGGGCAGGTACGAAGTGCAGTTGATGGACAGTTGGGGCGTTCAAAAGCCGACGTTCGCTGATTGTGGCGGCATTTTTGCCCGCCGCCGCTGGAATCCCGCAGAACAACTCTTCGATGGGGTTCCGCCCAGAATCAACGCGTGTCTGGCCCCGGGCCTGTGGCAACACATGGAAATCAGTTTTCAGGCGCCGCGCTTCGATGCTTCCGGAGTGAAAACAAGTAATGCCCGCCTGCTGAAAGTAGTGCTCAACGGTGCATTGTTGCATGAAAACCTGGACCTGACGGGACCTACCGGCGGGCCCATTTCCGAACAGGAAGCAGCCACCGGGCCGTTCCTGATTCAGGGTGATCACGGACCGGTGGCGTTCCGAAATTTCCGGATTGTTTCCAAACAAAGCGCACCGGTGACAGGCGGCCCCTTTCGGTACAAAGTCATCTACGGCAATTTCCGCACCCCCGCCGAATTTGCCGGCAAAAAGGCAGACCTGGAAGGCACTACGGAAAACCTGACTTGGGAAGTTTCCAAAAAAGATGACGGTTTTGCTACCGTATTTAACGGTAATATGGTGGTCCGGGAAGCCGGAAAACACCGCATCATTCTTCAAAACTCCGGCCGTTCGTCTCTGAAAATCAATGGCAGCGAAGTTCTGCCGGATGCCTGGACGCATACTACCAATCAACGTGTAGTGGAACTCGATCTACAGGCCGGATCCGTTCCCGTTGAACTGACGACATATAAAATGGAAGGCTGGATGCAACCATATCTCGGATTATGGGTGGAAGGCCCCGGCTCACGGCCGGCTGCCCTGCATACCATGAGTTCCACCCTGGCAGTTACTCCTTCCGATCCGATTTCACTGGAAGCCGCCCGGCCTGTTGTATTCCGTTCGTTTATGGATATGGACCTGAAACACTTCCCTACGGCGCCGGAATACCAGGACAAGCCCAACTTTTTCGCGGATGCAAAAAGAAAACGTATCGTACATGCCGTGCATGTCGGCGACCCTTCTCACTTACACTACACGTACGACCTCGATAACGGCGCGCTGGCACAACTGTGGAAAGGTAATTTCCTGAACACCTCGCCCATGTGGGATAACCGGGGCGACGGCTCTTCACGCCCTGAAGGCGCTATTTTGCCATTCGACGACGTGTCTGTAATAGTTTCCAAATCGGATCTGTTTGAAATGAAACCTTCCATCACGGAACCCGTAGCGCAATATCGTCCGAAAGGGTACGATCTGGATGACGCCGGAACGCCTACTTTCCGCTACCAGCGGTTTGGAATGGATGTGGAAGATCATGTACTGGTTTCGGATGGGAAAATGCTCACCCGAACCCTCAAATTCAGCAACCAGGCGGCAGGGCAGGAGTACGTTTGCCGTTTGGCCATTGGTGAAAAAATCGAAACCTCTGGCGACAACACCTGGATGGTCGATGGAAAAAATTATTACATCCAGTTACCCAAAGGCGTAAAAGCCGAAGTTGCCCGACAGAATGGTATGGCTGTTTTGTACGTGCCGGTTTCCAGCCAGGTTTCTTACAGCCTGATGTGGTGATTTTTTGAAATTTGTATGCTCACGGCTGCCTCCTCTTAATGTCAAACCCAATTTCATCC
The DNA here is from genome assembly GCA_029561355.1 of Bacteroidota bacterium. Lineage (GTDB taxonomy): Bacteria > Bacteroidota > Bacteroidia > Chitinophagales > Saprospiraceae > M3007. The sequence goes on from JAKQJD010000335.1 coordinate 10,528, forward strand.
TGATATGAAATTCCTCTCATTTCTTTTTTTATACCTGTTGGCCGCCTGCCATTTGACGGGCCAGGAGTCCACAGGACCTGTTCTCCCTACAGAAGATACCTATTATCGTATTCTAAAAGTTCCGATTCCGGAGGGTGTCATTCTGGAAGCAGGCGGCGTATGTACGATGCCCAATGGCAGTATTGCTGTGAGTACCCGGCGCGGTGAAGTATGGATCATCGCCAACCCCGCTTCCAGCCAGCCCGACTACCGGCGTTTTGCGTCCGGTTTGCATGAAATACTGGGTTTGGCCTGCAAAAACGGCGAATTGTATTGCGCCCAGCGCGGTGAACTCACCAAACTCATCGACCGAAACGGCGACGGCGAAGCCGATCGTTATGAAACCGTATACGCCTGGCCTATTTCCGGACACTACCACGAATACAGTTTCGGACCCAAAGTTGGCGCCGACGGCAGTTTTTTTGTAACCGGCAATGTCAGTTTCGGTAATTCCGACTGGTGGTCGGGCAAATCCATCGTGCCCTGGCGCGGCTGGACCATGAAAATAACCGAAGATGGAAAAATGGAGCCTTTCGCAGCCGGTATGCGCTCACCCTGCGGGATCGGAACGGTAGACGGCGAATTTTTTTACGGCGACAACCAGGGCGACTGGATGGGTTCGGGTTTTATCAGTCACATCGAACGGGGCGATTTTGCAGGCCACCCGGCGTCCCTAAACTGGGCTGACCGCCCCGAATCGCCCGTTAAAATGCGCAAGGAATTGGTCTTTAAACAGGTCAACCCGCGCGACGAACCCAACTCCAAGCCGGAATACATTAAAGACGAGCCCATGACCACCATTTACGAAATGGGCCGCAGCACTTACCAGGATAAACAAATCAAGTCGCCCGCAGTGTGGCTTCCGCACGGCATTCTGGGCGTTTCTACTTCCGAGATCATCACCGACGATACGAAAGGCGCTTTCGGACCGTTTGCCGGACAGGTGCTGGTAGGCGATCAGGGAATGTCAAAAATTGCGCGCGTATTTCTGGAAAAAGTAAAAGGTGGATACCAGGGCGCTTCGTTCGATTTTCGCAGCAGTTTCCGCTCGGGTGTGCTCCGCATGTCGTGGGGTACGGACAATGCCTTGTACGTAGGTGGTACCAACCGCGGCTGGGGCAGTACGGGCAAGGAACCTTATGCACTCGAACGTTTGATCTGGACCGGACAGACGCCTTTTGAAATGAAGGCAGTACGTGCCATGCCCGACGGTTTCGAAATTGAATTTACACAGGCAGTCGACAAGGCAAGTGCCGAAAAAATTGCTCACTACGCCGTAACTAGTTATGCCTACAAATACCACCCGGTGTACGGCAGCCCGATCGTGAATTTTGAAGAAAATGCCATTCGCGGCGCCAAAGTCAGCGCCGATGGTATGCGTGTCCGCATTGTGGTCGATGGTCTGCGCGAAGGTTACATCCACGATATCAAACCGGAAGGCGTGCGGTCGGCCGGCGAAAAACTACCTTTGCTGCATGGCGCGGCATATTATACTTTAAATGCGATTCCCGACGGCGCCAAAGCCGATTTTCCCTTGGTTGCAGCCAAGCCGAAACCAAAATCGACGCCGGTAAAAGACCCGGGATCTGCCGCGAATACGCCCGATAATCAGATGAAAGAGGCGCGCCCATCCACTGCCGGAGAAGCGGCAAAAGACAAGAAAACAGCGCCTGCAAAATCTGCCGCAACCAAACAGGTGGTGACGGAAAAAGAAGCCTTGACGCTTTTAACCAAACACACCTGCACCGCCTGTCATAAAATCAGTGAACGCGCAGTAGGTCCCGCCTATACGGAAGTGGCCAAACGAAAATACACTACCGCACAAATCATCGCACTGGTACATAATCCGAAGCCGGAACACTGGCCTGATTACACCCCCATGGCGCCGATGCAGCATGTTCCAAAAAAGGACATTGAAAAGATTGCGATCTGGATTAATTCGCTGAGAAAATGATTCGTTGAACCAGGAGCATGTTGAAATTTTACTTGGTGGGCAACAGCCGCCTCCACGGCAAAATTTCAACATGCTCTAAAACGTTACGAACAGGAAATGTCATTGCACACACCGATTCTGGAACGCCTTCGCACCGAAACGGCTCCCATTCACCGGCAACTGGAAGCCTTGCCGCTGTCTCTGGTACTCATGAGTCCTTCCATTCGGTTGGAAGAATATGCTGCATATCTGGCTGCTACCTACGGTTTGCTGGATTATATTGAAACTCGTTTTTTTTCGATAACAAGCGAATTCGTGCCTGATGCAGAAGAGCGGAAAAGGGCGGCTTTCATTGTTCGAGACCTTGAATCGATTGGCCATCTGCCGGCGAATTTAGCCGCGAAAAAGTCCGAAGAGCCTTTTTTATCGTATTTCCAGTACCCCTTATCGGAAACACTGCCCTATGCGCTGGGTGTGATGTACGTAACGGAAGGTTCCACGCTGGGCGGACGCGTAATCCTGAAGAACCTGTCCGGTTGCCTGGATTTGAATGCCGCTGCCGGCGCTTCGTACTTTGCCGGATACGGCGACAGCACAGGATTGAAGTGGAAGACATTCCTGCAAGCCCTCAACACCTATGCGGAGGGGAACAGAGAAACGGAGGTTATTGTGAAAGGCGCTGTGGACGCGTTTCATGCTTTTTACCATGTACTAAGTTTTAAACAACCATGAATTTAAAGTTCGATATCCGGGATATAGTCAACCGGGAGATCGTTAATCTTGAAAATTGCGAACACGAACCCATTCATATTCCGGGAAGCATTCAGCAACACGGTTTTCTCTTAGGCATAAAAACTACGGACGAGCATCTGTTTATTATTGATTACTGTAGTGAAAATTGTATTGATTACCTGCCTTTTACATATGATTTTTTATTAGGAAAATCCATTGCCGACGTATTCGGGCCGGAAATGGAAAACGTATTGCTTGACTATCAGAAGGACTCCGGTACGGGCGGCAACAGGTTTGTTACACTGGAATATGCAGACAGATCTTTTTACTGTTCGCTGCACAAAAGCGCCGGTATTCTGGTGTTGGAAGGCGAGCTTGTTTCTTCCACGTCCGATCATTACGAGGCGGTACAGCAACAAACGCAGCAATTGTTGTCGTACATGCAACAGTCTCAGACACTACAGCAGTTGTGTCAACTCGTGGCTGCCGACACGCGCAAAATCACAGGATACGACCGGGTTATGATTTACCGGTTCGACGATCATTACAATGGGGAGGTTTTCGCCGAAAGCCTGCGCAACGACCTCGAGCCCTTTCTGGGGTTGCATTACCCACATACCGACATTCCCGTACAGGCCAGACAACTGTACATCAAAAACCTGCTGCGCATCATTTCGGATGTTCATTACTCTCCTTCGCCCATTTATACGGTAAATGACAGCCCCGATAAAAACCTGGATTTGAGTATGGCAACGCTCCGAAGCACATCGCCTATTCATATTCAGTATTTGATCAATATGGGGGTGAGCGCTACGTTAACGATCTCGCTGGTTCATAAAAACCGGCTTTGGGGCCTGATTGCCTGCCATCATTATTCG
>JAKQJD010000336.1 GCA_029561355.1 Bacteroidota bacterium
TTTCCGTTCCCCTGCTCCGCGCCTGCGCCTGGTTTTGCGGCGGCATATCGCTTGCTGCTGTTTTCGCCTTCGCATTCAGGCAGGAAGCGCCGGTTTTTGCGATTGGTTTGGAAAAAATGAATGTATTGTATGCGGGTGTAGACAACCCGCTTTCGATCGTAGTGCAAGGTGTGCCCGACGAACAGGTTCGAATAGAAACCCAGGGTATTTCCCTGCAAAAACAGGGAGAGCATTTATACAACGCCCGCATTACGACTATGGGTTCAGCCGCTATCATCGTTTCAGGCGGAGATTTGCCCCCGACAAATTTCACCTTTCGTACCAAAGCCTTCCCCGACCCGGGCGTTTACCTGGGGAGCAAATCCGGCGGAAAAATGGGCGTCGGGGAGTTCAGGGCCCAGTATGGCATTTACGCGCCCATTCTCAACATGGATATCGATGCGAATTGCGAGATGATCAGTTATCAACTCACCCGCATATCCGGCACCAACGACCCGGTGACCAGGCAAAATATCGGTGCCCGGTATAATCCGGAAGTGTACAAACTGGTCGAACAGGTTACGTCGGGCGATACCTACATTTTTGAAGATATCAAGGTTCGTTGCCCGGGCGATGTGCATTCACGACAACTGGGTTCGATGGTTTTTAAAATCAAATGATTATGAAAAAAAACCTGCTTCTCCCATCCAAATCCGGCCTGCTCTGGTTCGCTCTCGGTTTTATACTGACCACCGCTTTCGCCATCGTCCGTTTTGACAACACCCCAGCCTGCGTGATCAGTCTGGACAAAATGAACGTGTTTTACATCGGCGTGGACAATCCCATTTCCGTACTGGTATCCGGCGCGCCGCAGGAAAACGTGCGCCTCATTGCGAACACCGGCAGCGGCGCCCGGCTCGAAAAAAAGGACGATATCCATTACAACGTGCGGGTGAGCACGCCCGGCGAAGCGCGCCTGACGGTTTCCTGCAACGGCGCGGCACAGACTTTCAAATACCGGGTCAAACGCATCCCTGATCCGACCCCAATGCTAGGCGGAAAACACAAATCCAAGCATATGAGAAACGGAGAATTCAAGGCGCAAATGGGCCTTGCGATCTCACTTGAAAATTTTGATTACGATACGAATTGTGAAATCGTAGGCTTTACCGTCGTGCGGCTTCCGAGAAAAGACGACACGGTCGAGTTGGAAAATTCCGGTGGTCGTTTCAACCCTGCCGTTCAAAAACTGATCAGCCAGGCCGCTCCGGGTGACCGCTATTTTTTCGATGACATAAAGGTAAAATGCCCCGGTGACGAGGCTTCCAGAAACATCATTTCGCTGGATTTTTACATTGACTAACAATCATTTACGGTACCTCAAATTCCACTTTTACCACGCCGAATATCGAATTCAAAAAAGCATGGTATTTTCCTTTCTCCGGTAACGTACTCGTTGGCACTGTAAACGTGTTCTGCCCCGCTTTGACGGTCGTGTCTTCCAGGTAAATGTTCGACCCTTCGCTGCTGAAAATGCTGAACAGCAAATCGCCGCGGGAAGGTATTTCCGCCTTGAATTTCCAGTCGTTGCCTTCCTGTACGGGCGCCTGGAGGGTATAACCGGGAAAAGTAACGACATTTTGCTGAAGTGCTTCGAACTTGTTGGCCATGAACAACGACATCCGGGTATTGAACAGATTTCCCTGTGTCAGCAGGGAAATCGACGGCAAATCATAGCCCGGCAGTTCGATGTCCGTAATTCGCAAACCGTATTTATTCAGGGAATCGTTGGAAAACGTCCGCCGGAAGTCCTCCGCGTCGAAACGCCCGTCCTGCACCCGGTATTCGAGGTTGTCGCCGATGTGAATGGTAAACGAAGCCGTATTGACCCGATCCTGATCGACCAGAAAAGCGGGTGTTATGGCGGCCCATTCATTGATACTGTCTGTGCTGCCGGTGAAGAACGACCTTCGTACAATCGGCTGGTCGACAGATGTAGTTTTGCCTTCCGAGTCTGTGGTTTTCCGGAGGTACAAAAACTCGATATTTTCCATCCAGTCGCCCCAGCGGAACTGCACGGTATGAAAATCGCGGGTCCGTCGAAACCGGAGCCTTTCATCGTTGTCGGCCACCAGTTGCAAACTTTTTTGAAACAGGCGTTCGTATTCGTCACCGGTTTGCAGCAACAACGTAGTCCGCACGCCCGGTTTGATCAGGTGCTGGTAAATGCGCGCCTGCTTTACGAATTCGGAATAGGAAGATTGCTCCAGTTGAAACCGCACCGCCATGGTCACCTCCTCCGCGTCGATGATCTGTAGTTCGGCCAGCACAGGTTTCGGTTCCTGCCAGCCCCGCCATTCGAGGTAGGGCTCCTGGCCGAAAATCTGCCAGAATTCCGACACCGTGAAAAAGTCGCGTTCTGTGATATTGAATTTTTCATCCAGTCCCCAGGAAGCCGTTTCCAGTAATTGGTTGTTCAGAAACGGCGCGTAGCCCTGGTAGCCGAAAATCCCGCGTTTGTCTTTTTCCGGTGCGATCATTTCCACGTCGATATGTGCCGATACGCCATTTCCCAGATTCAACTGATTAATTACCAGCATTTTACCGGCAATGGCGGCTTGTCCGAACTGCTGATCCAGCGCAGCGATCTGACCGAGGTAATCTTTAGTCCGCACCGGATAATCCTGTAACCGGAACGTAAAATCGGGCACCAGTCCGGCGCCGTTCCATAATTTCGGGGTGCTCAACAGCATTTGCCTGAACTCGGTCGGTGTGAGGCGCATGTGGCTGCTGTATCGCTGCTCCGCCGTCAGGTCGCATTGCTGCTGGCCCCAGTAAAAAATGAATTTGCCGGATTGGGGCGGTTTGGGCGCGGTGGCATCGGCAAACTGGAAGGCATGCGCATTGAAATTTACCGAAAAAATTATACTGAAGATGAGAAGGAGACGGAGATGTATTTTCATTTTTGATCGTAGATTCTGATGTACAAAAATGCAGATTTTTTTGATTGCCCGTCGTAGAATTTCCTGCAGCATACATATCGTTTATTTTACCTGCAAATGCCTGATTTTCAACACAGATAACGAATAACTGATAACCAATAACTATCTATGTTCAAAGAAATACTCGAAATACTCGGCACCGCCTCCTTCGCTATCTCCGGCGCCCTGGCGGCCCTCAACAAGCGCCTCGACGTATTCGGGGTGCTCATCATCACTTTCGCCACGGCCGTGGGCGGCGGCACTATCCGCGACGTAATGATCGGCAACACGCCTGTGGCCTGGATGCAAGACCAGACGGCCATCCGCACCATTTTTATCTCGTACGTGCTGACGCTGCTTTTTCAACGCCATTTTAAAAAACTGCCGCTCACGCTCACCATTTTCGACGCCATCGGGCTCGGCTTTGCCACCATCGTGGGCCTACAGCGCGGACTGGAAGCGCAACTGAGCCCGAGTATTTGTATAACGCTCGGCATGGTGACGGGGTGTTTCGGCGGCGTGGTGCGCGACGTACTGCTGAATGAAATCCCGCTCGTTTTCCGGAAAGACATTTATGCGTCGGCATCGTTGCTGGGCGGGTTATTGTATTTTCTGCTGTCATCGTGGGAAATGGTGGCGCCGCTGGCTACTTCGCTGTCGATCCTTTCGGTCGTGCTGTTGCGACTGGTGGTGGTGCGGTACGGGTGGACTTTGCCTAATCTGGGGAAAAGGGACCGGGATTAAATATTCCAGTTTAATTTGATGCCTTTGGTTTGTTCGGCTACGCCCCTCGTAGCCGAACAAACCAAAGACATCCAAGTATTGATACCCCCCAGAAATCAAAATTTTATTCGTTTTACCCCATTTTATTTACCCCAAAATAAACTTTCATTTTTTTTTGAAAATTAACAACCAGAATAAAAACTATCTGCGGGCTTGATCGTTTGAATATTTCGAAACATCATTCGGTTGATGCGAAATTACTTCAAGAACAACCTACCCTTCTATGCAATTCAACAT
>JAKQJD010000358.1 GCA_029561355.1 Bacteroidota bacterium
CACACGACCTGGCAACCGGGAACGCCGGTGCGCTTTACCGGAGAATGGGATGAAAAACCTTACGAAGACAAAGGAACCGTTCTGAAATTCGAACCCGAAAAAATGCTGCGATACGATTACCTCAGTTCCTGGTCGGATAAAGCCGACACGCCGGAAAATTATCAAACCATTACCTATAAAGTCAGGGCGAAAGGAAACAGTACCAGCGTAACAATTGTCCAAAGCAATATCGATACGCTGGAAAACAAGGTTCACTCTGCTCAAAACTGGGGTATGCTGCTGAAAAGCCTGAAAGCCTTGCTGGAAAGTTAGTGTTTGGTGTCTAGTGTTTGGTGTTTGGGGCGCTCCGCCTTTGGTCCGTTTGTTAAAAAGGCCAAGGGCGAAGCGCCCCAAACACTAAACACCAAAAACTACACACTAACTTTGTGGTATGGGAAAATTTCACGAACACATACAGCCCGCTCACAGTGAATTCATTCGCAAACAGCACCTGTTTTTTGTAGGAACGGCGCCTTTGAGCGGCGAAGGACACGTCAACATTTCTCCGAAAGGCATGGACACCTTCCGGCAGTTGTCGGAAAACAAGGTTGCATACCTCGATTTTATCGGTAGCGGCAATGAAACATCGGCACATACACTCGAAAACGGTCGCATCACGTTCATGTTTTGCTCGTTTCAGGGTCCGCCGAATATCCTGCGTTTGTACGGGAAAGGTCGTTCGGTACTACCCGGCTCAGTGGAATGGGAAAGTTATGCCGGCCTTTTCGGCACGTATCCGAATGTCAGGCAAGTGATTGTTGCCGATATTCACCTGGTGCAGACTTCCTGCGGATATGGCATCCCGCTGTACGATTACGTCAGAGAGCGGCAGGTCATGTCGGATTGGGCTGCCAAAAAAGGGGAAGATGGCCTGAGCGCCTATATTCAGGAAAAAAACCTGTCCAGCATCGATGGTTTACCCACAGACTACGCATTAAAAAATGAATCATGAACTGGCGCACGTCGCCCGCTACAGGCTTCAAAATCAGCAGATTATACATGCTTCGATAAAAACCATCGGAGGTATGGCAGCGTGGATGGGCGCTACACAGGCGCAGGACTATACGCATGCCAAATGGGCGTTCGGACTGCGCATTCCAGGCATTACGGATGCCGATGTAGAAGCAGCCATCGACCGGGCGGAAATCATTCGCACGCACATGCTGCGGCCTACCTGGCACTTCGTGGCAGCGGAAGACCTGCGCTGGATGCTCGCTTTGACGGCGCCGCAAATCCATACGATCATTTCGCCAACCAACCGCTTGCTGGGTCTGGACGAGTCCGCCTTTGAACAATCGAAAAAGGTGATCGTACAATCGCTGCAAGGCGGCCGCCAACTTACCCGGGAGGAATTGATGGTTGAACTAAACCAGGCAGGTATTGCCACCAACGACCTGCGCAGCAGCCATATCATGATACGCGCCGAAGTAGACGGTGTGGTTTGTAACGGCTCCCGGCGCGGGAAGCAATTTACCTACGCGCTCATCGACGAACGTGTGCCGAAAGGCAAAATGCTGGATCGCCCGGATGCCATCGCAGAACTGGCCAGGCGCTACTTCCGAAGCCACGGTCCTGCCACCTTGCACGATTTCCAATGGTGGTCGGGGTTAAAAATGTCGGAGGCGCGCGCCGGACTGGAGGCAGCACAGCCGGATCTGATTTCCGAAACCATCGGAAAATGGACCTACTGGCTACCCAACGATTTCCGCGAACAAAAAACAACCGCACCGATCGTGCACCTGCTGCCCGCTTTCGACGAGTTCCTGGTGAGTTATAAGGACCGTGCTGCCTCGCTCGATCCTTCCCGAAAAGTGCAGACGATCACGGGAAACGGCATCTTCAAACCCGTCGTCGTTCAGAATGCATGGGTACATGGCATCTGGCAGCGGGCTTTTACGAAAAAAGGAGTCGATATTACCCATACTTTTTTTGAAGAGTCGGCCGAAGTCGACCCGGAATTGCTGCGGGAGGCGACGGAAAGGGTGGAGCGGTTCTATTTTTAGTTATTGGTTATTGGTTATTAGTTATCAGGATGCGTTGCTTTCGGCTGAGTGGCCAGGCCAGGCGTAGTGACCGGGTCGCTTCCAGCGACCCAGTCACTCTGTTAGAGATTTCGGAGAAAGAATATTAAGTTTTCTTGCTGCTGATAGAAAAAACAGAGCAGTCTGTAAAAATCATGACACTATGTAAAAATCATGACACTAAAAACCCAGTGACCGGGTCGCTGGAAGCGGCCCGGTCACTACGCCTGACCGGGCCACTCAGCCGGGAGCAACGCACCCTGATAACTGATAACTGATAACTAATAACTGATAACCACTCATTCCCACCTTGGCACCAACCCCCGCAGGCCCATATCCACAATTTTTTCCGGGGGCGTGGTGCCGTCGCCGTAAAAATCGAGTTGTCCGTTGCTGTTGGTGTCCTGCCATTCAAAACTCTTGTTGACCGAAAACGAGAGGGTTACGAGGATATCTTCCGTTTCATTGCCGGTAACGACCAGCGGCTGTGCGAATTTACCGGTAACCACGCAGGAGCCGGCAGGAACAGGGCTGCTGGCAAAAAGCGGGTTGACCACTGTAGTAGCGCCCGCAGGAGCCTCTCCCGAGTAAATCTGGTTGTACGCGCTGTACGGATCACTCAATTGTGTTTCAAAAGCCCAGAACCCCTGCTTTTTATCGTCGTTTACTGCCAGCGTTTTTTCACGCGGCTTTACAGTCGTCAGATAGGTATTGAAACCGACAAAAGAAGCCACCGTACCTTTCTGATTCGTCAGGTTGCCGATGATCGGAAGGTTGTTGATGTTGAAACGCACGTCGTAGTTCTGATACGTCACGCTGGCGCGCACCCATTCGTAGGTGCCGGGCGGCACGTTTTTGAGGGAAACGGTGGTAAAAACCTGGTTCTGACCGGCTTTTGCGGCTTTATCGAAGTTGACGGCATTTTCGCCGCCGAGGGTCGTTTCTTCTGCATGGTAAACAATAGCGCCGGCGCCAAGTGCCGTCAGGGCATTGGGGGCCAGTTCGACGTAATGAACGCTCATTTCGCGAAATTCAGGCGTTTGCGCCGCATTGCCGGCAGGAATTGTGGATGGCTGACCAATGTTGTTCAGTCGCTGCTGAGTGGCGTCGAAACGAA
>JAKQJD010000360.1 GCA_029561355.1 Bacteroidota bacterium
TATTGTGTTTATCTGTTCGTTTCTTTTTTTGCTGGGCGTTTTATTCGGATACTTTGTCATTGCGCCGTTTTCGATCAGTTTTCTGGCCGGATATACCTTGCAGGGGGTCGTGGTGTCACCCACCCTCGATTCGTATGTAACGTACATGACGATGTTCACCCTGCCCACTGGGCTGATCTTCGAAATGCCGGTAGTTGCCTATTTTATGGCCAAAATCGGCTTCCTGGGCACCAGTTTTATGCGAGCCTACCGGCGGCATGCCGTTGTCATTATTCTGATCGTTGCAGCCATTATTACGCCTCCCGACGTGGTGTCGCAAACGCTAGTCGCCATTCCGCTTTATCTGCTGTATGAAGTGAGCATCCTGGTGGTAGGGCGCGTGCAACGCCGGCAGGCGAGTGCGCTGATAGAGAAGTGAGAGAGGTGAGAGAGTGAGAGTCCGTAGATTACACCGCTTCGCTCCATATTTTGATGATACATGGAGCGAAGCGGTGTAATCTACGGACTCTCACCCCTCTCACTCTCTCACCTCTCTCACTCTCTCACTCTCTCACTCTCTCACCCTCTCACTCTCTATTAAAGATTTTCCCGCAATCCACCCCCCCGTCCACGCCGCCTGGAAATTAAACCCGCCCGTGATCGCGTCGATATCGAGCACTTCGCCTGCGAAATAAAGGCCGGGAAGTATGCGGCTTTCGAAGGTTTTGAAATGCACTTCCTTGAGTAAAACGCCCCCGGCGGTAACAAACTCCTCCTTGAACGTGCTTTTCCCGGATATTTGAAAATTGGCGGCTCCGATCTGGGCTGCCAGCATCTGTAATGATTTTTTGTCGAGATCAGCCCAACGCCGGTCGGCAACGATACCGGCTGCCAGTACAAGTTGCTGCCAGAAACGGAGGGGGATGCCGAACAGCGGATGCGCCGCCACCGTTTTTTTACCCTGCGTGATTTTGAGTTGGGTAAATTCTTCCAGTATTGCTGCGACGGGTTTTGCTCCCGCAAAATTGATCTCCAACGGAAAATGGTATTTCATTTCGTGCAAATCGCGGGCGCCCCAGGCGGAAATACGCAACACCGCAGGGCCGCTCAAGCCCCAGTGCGTAACCAGCAAAGGGCCGCGCGCCGTCAGCGAAGTGCCCGGAATACGCAACACCGCATCAGGCACCGATACGCCCGACAAATCGCGCAACCGGGTGTCTTTGGTGTTGAAGGTAAACAACGAGGGTACCGGTTCTACAATCGTGTGGCCGAGTTGCCGCAGCAGTTCCCACACAGCCGGATTGCTGCCGGTGGTGAGCATCAGTTTGTCAAAGATTCGGGGGCGCTCGTCGCCACCGACGTGTAATTCCCACCCGCCACCTGAAAGCGGCCGGATTTTTTCTATTCGGGAGGAGGTCCGCACCTCTACACCTGCCTGCTGCGCAGCCTTTTGCAGGCAATCGACAATCGTCTGAGAGTTGTCGGTAACCGGGAACATGCGCCCGTCAGGTTCGGCTTTTAACGCTACTCCGCGCTGCTCGAACCAGGAAACCGTATCGGCCGGCCCGAATTGCATGAAAGGCCCCAGCAGTTCGCGTTGCCCCCGCGGATAAAACTGCGTGAGGGCACGGGCATCGAAACAGGCATGCGTTACATTACAACGCCCGCCGCCGCTGATCCGTACTTTTTCCAGCACCGACTTTCCCCGCTCGAAAATGGTGACCGTGCATTCCGGATCCGTTTCCGCGCAGGTAATGGCAGCAAAAAAGCCGGCAGCGCCTCCGCCGATGATGGCTATCTGCATGATTTTTTTCTGCAAAAGTAGCCAGTGGAGTGCGAAGTCTTCAGTGCGAAGTGCGAAGTCGAGAATACCTGGTGGTAAGGCGACTTCGCACTTCGCACTGAAGACTTCGCACTGCCTTCATACTTCGCACTGAAAACTTCGCACTGCCTTCAGACTTCGCACTAACTCCCTACCTTTGCGGCGGTATTGAACAAGCCCCCGGCTCAGCCGTTCTTTGCTCAACATCCTCAACCACTCAACACCCTCAACATACAACACCATGACTGCCACCCTCGCTTCCGCCAGCCAACAATTGGACCGCGTCGGCTTCCTCGACCTCGAAGTGGATCCTACGCTCGATCTTGTGGCTGAGATAAACCGCCTCAAAAAAGAAAAAAATGCCGTTATCCTGGCACATTACTACCAGGATTCTGAAATTCAGGACATTGCCGACTACATCGGCGATTCCCTTGGACTGTCACAAAAAGCAGCCGCTACGGAAGCCGACATCATCGTTTTTGCCGGCGTGCATTTTATGGCTGAAACGGCCAAAATGTTATCGCCAACTAAAAAAGTGCTGCTGCCCGACCTGAAAGCGGGCTGTTCGCTGGCCGATTCCTGCCCGCCGGCGCTGTTTCGCAAATTCAAGGAAAAATACCCGGACCATATCGTCGTCAGTTATATTAACTGTACGGCCGAACTCAAAACGCTCACCGACATCTGCTGCACCAGTACCAATGCCGTGCAGGTGATCGAAAGTATTCCGAAAGACAGGCCGATCATTTTTGCGCCCGATAAAAACCTCGGCGCCTACCTGATCAAAAAAACAGGCCGCGATATGGTGCTCTGGAACGGCGCC
>JAKQJD010000368.1 GCA_029561355.1 Bacteroidota bacterium
CCATTGCCGTTGTTTTCAGAAAATCATATCCGGCCCGTTTCGGTTTGGACTTGTATCCTGAACAGAAACTATGTCAGGCCGGAGTTGAAAAGGGTGTTGGAAACCGTCGCTGGTAACATGGCCGGTCAGTTTGCCGATACAGAGATCAGGTATCTGGATGCCAGCCTGCCTTTTATGAACGGCTTCCCATTGCTACCGCATTTGAGCCACAACGATGGTTGCAAACTTGATCTGGCCTATTTTTATACAGACCGAAAAACAGGCAAGCCGACTAATCTTCAACCGGCTTTCAGCGGATACGGTGTGTTCGAAGGCCCGCGCACTGGCGAAAACAATACGACTGAAATGTGTCTGGAAAAAGGCTATTGGCAGTATGATTACAGCAAGTACCTGACGCTCGGTTCCGATCCGGAAAAGTACGTTTTCGATGAAGTACGCACCCGGGCCATGATCGGATTGTTTGCTGCGCAAGCATCGGTACAAAAGATGTTTCTCGAACCGCACCTGAAATCAAGGATGGGCCTGAACGCTATAGAAAAAATTGGTTTTCAGGGCTGCCGGGCGGTTCGACACGACGACCATTTACACATTCAAATGCGTGATTAATACATGGTGGCCTGAGGATTTGTGGACATAATGATTGGTTGTCAGTCACATACTCGCATCCTCATATCCTCAAAAAACCTAAACCTGCATACCCAATGTCTGTCTCCCGTTTTTTACACGAATCCTCAATTATCCTGGCCGGTACGGGCCTGATTGCCATTACGGCAGGTGTGCTCGGCCTGGTATCGGAAGCCTGTTCTGTGCTTTGGCCTTTCCTGTTTCCGGGTTTCTTTTTGCTGGCCCTGGCGTTGATGCTTAATTTACTCGGGCGGGTGCGGGTGGCCCGGGAAGACGGCGCCGGAACGAAGTGGTCGGCTCCGCATCTTTTCGCTCTGCTGCTGCTGATAGCCGCCATTGGGATTGTCATCCGGCTCTTCTGGCTGCTGGACCGGGCCCTGGTATAAGGACCTGCGTTCCCCATTTTAATGAATTATGCCCGCACTTCCAGCCACATCAACATATGGCAGGCAGCCTGCGTATTACCCCCCACCTTTGTTCCATCCGCCCCCGTATTCATGTTTCATTTTTCGCATCCGGCGAAGCCCATATCATAAGTTTGTTTGGTTTTTTGTGTTTGTATTTAGGTAAAAGTTGATTATCAACGATTTACTCAATACCAAACACAAAGCGCACCACATTCATCATTATGAAAGTTGCAGAATCTGTACAAGGCATCAATCATGTAGCAGATTCCCTCCCACATGCTCATGTGGTCCCGGGCCTTTGTAGAAGTCCGCACTTTTGCCCTGTTCCACCATAAAAAACTCTTTAAAATTCAAAACAGAAAAATGAAAACCTTCGCATTCCAATTACTGCTCTGCTTACTCCTGTTGTCAAAGTTGACGAGCGCACAAAATACGGTCAGCGGCCTTGTCAGCGACGCCTCCGGTAAACCGCTCCCGTTCGCCACCATCCTGTTGATAACCGCTTCCGATAGTTCGCTCGTACGCGGTGATTTCAGTTCGGCCCAGGGCGGCTTTTTGTTCGAAAACATCCCTGCCGGAAATTATCGGATAGCCTGTTCGATGCTGGGGTTCGAACAGCATTATTCTCCGGCATTCAACCTGACGGTAAATGCTGCAAAAACCGAACTCGAACCGGTCGTATTGGAAGAAAACAGTGCGGCCCTTTCCGAAATCACTGTACTGGCCAAAAGGCCGTTTCTGGAGCAAAAAATCGACCGCACCATCGTGAACGTCGCCAACAGCATTGCCAATGCCGGCGGTACCGCGCTACAGGTTTTGCAACGCTCGCCCGGTGTGCAGGTGAACAACCTGACCAAAAGTATTTCCCTGTCCGGCAAGGAAGGTGTGGTAGTGATGATTAACGGCAAAATATCGCGGCAACCCGCCGACGCCATCGTTCAGATGCTGGAAGGTATGAATGCCGACAACATCGATCGCATCGAACTGATCCACACGCCGCCCGCCAACTTCGAAGCGGAAGGCAATGCGGGTATCATCAACATTATCCTGAAAAGCAGCGGCGACGAAGGGTTTAACGGCGGGTATTCAGCAAAGGCCGGATACGGATTCGGCCCGAAATACGGGGCGGGCGCTTATTTCAATTACCGAAAAAACAAGGTTAATTTTTTTGGTAACTACGACTACGATTTCAACCTCAATCCACAGGTATTTACCAATTACCGGGGCGTACGGCAAGGCGCTGATTTCCTGGAAACCGACACCTACAGCGACCGGCCGCATACGCCTACGGGCACACAAAATGCCCGGCTCGGCGCCGATTTCCAGATTTCACCGAAAACGATCGTAGGCGTTCTGGGTACTTTTTTCGACCGAAACTGGTTCATGGAAGCCGTCAACGACGTCGTTTATTCCAGAAACGGCACGGTGGAAAGCCGCCTGCGCATGCCGAATACCGAAACCAACCACAACCGCTCTATTGCCGGAAACGTCAACCTCTCGCACCGGATTTCCGCCAACCAGACCCTGAATCTGGACGCCGATGTGGTGCAGTACGACATCAGCAACCCCAGTCATTATACCTTGCAGAACCAGGATGCTGCCGGGAACCCCGTTTCGCAAAGCGAACTGGCCATCGACAAAAAAACGCCGATCCGGGTGATGGTGGGCAAGGCCGATTACACGCTTTCCGTGGGCGAAAATGTAAAACTGGAAACCGGCGCCAAAGTCACTTTCCTGCGTTTCGACAATGACGTGCGGGTGGAAAGCCGGGAGCCTGGCGCGGAATGGCAGGTCATACCCGACCTCACCTCGCTGTTCCACCTCGACGAAGATGTGGTGGGCGCGTACGGCGCCGGTTCCTGGAAAATCAACAATAAAACGGACCTGAAAGCCGGTTTGCGCTACGAATACACCAACACCAACCTTGGTTCGGAAGAACAGCCCAACGTGGTGGACCGGCGATACGGTTCCTGGTTTCCTTCGGTTTTCCTCAGCCGCAAAATCACTGAAAACCAAAAACTGAACCTTTCCTACAGCCGCCGTATTACCCGCCCGAGCATTCGCCGCCTGGCGCCCTGGCTGGTCTTCAGCGACCCGACGACGCTGGAAGGCGGGAACCCAGCCCTGCAGGCTTCGTTCACCGACGCCCTGAAACTTGCGTATACCCTGAAAAGCCTGCACGTCGGCGTGTCATACGGCATCGAACGCGGCCCCATGCGCTTTGTGCCAAAGGTAGATCCGGTGACCAACCGGCAGGTGAACACCTATGAAAACCTGGATAATGAAAAGGTACTGGGCGCCAGCCTGTCGTTCCCGGTTCACCCGGTCCGTTGGTGGACGATTCAAAACAATTTTTTCCTGAATTCCAGAGAGATCAATTTCAAACTGGAAGGTCAGTCCCTGCAAATTCGAAACCTGGATTACGGCTTCAACATGACCCATGCCTTCCAATTGCCGAACCGGTATACGCTCGAAATTTCTGGCAACTACGATTCACCCGGCTACTGGGGCGTGGCTTTCTGGAAAGCGACCGGCTCCGTGAACCTGGGGCTGGAAAAGAATTTCGGCGACCAATGGGGAAAACTCCGCATCAGCGCCAGCGACCTGTTCGTCGATTCCAACTGGTTCGGCGAAACCCGCCAACCCGACATCAACCTGCTGGTAAAATCGTCTTTCCAGATCGCAGAACGCACTTTTATACTTTCCTGGACCAACACTTTCGGTAACAAAAAACTCAAATCGGCCCGCGACCGGCAGACGGGTTCTGCCGAGGAAATGCGCCGGATTTGAAGGAGGGTTGAGAATGTTGAGATTGTTGAGGGTTGAGAGGTTGAGTTTTAGCGTCTGTGTCAACTCCTCAACCCTCAACCCCTCAACAATCTCAACCCTCAACCCCTCAACAATCTCAACCCTCAACCCCTCAACCCCTCAACAATCTCCTCAACCCCTCAACAATCTCAACCCTCAACCCCTCAACCCCTCAACTCTCAACAATCTCAACCTTCAACAATCCTCAACCGGCTCCGGACTACAAAACATGCAGATGCTGGTAGAGAAAATCGGCAGTACCGTGCAAATCAGCAGGAATGAAAGGTTTTGTGTGGCAGTGCTTGGTGAGTTCTCATTCGCTCTTCAACACTTCCGCCGGATTCGTTCGCATCACCCGCCATAAAACAGTGCCTACCGCCAATGCGGCCAGCACCGCAAAACCTGCCGCTGAAAAAACGAGCGCATCGGCACTGACGCCGGTATTTATTTTAAAAATGCTGTTCATAAATACATTCGTCAGCCCCATACCTGCCAGGCAACCCGCTGCCATGCCGGCCACCAGCAGGAAAATAAAATTGCGGTGGAGGAGGTAGGCAATCGAGCCGCCCGAAGCGCCGAGCACCCGGCGAATGGCGACTTCTTTCATGCGTTTGAGCGTATGCAGTTGCAGCAATGCGAATAAACTGGTGAGGGTCAGAATAATGGTAGCCAGCGAAAACAGCAAAAAGATCTTTCGGATGTTATTGGTTACCGACATGCTTTGGGCCAGCAGTTCGCTGTTGTAATACCCGGTATACGGCTGGAAAGGGAACAGATTGTTCCAGACGGTTTTTATTTCGGCTTGTACTGCCGGCAACTGCTCGGGCCGGCATTTCACCACGAGCGTTTGATACGCTTCTTCCGGAATGTATTGAATGGCCAGCGGTTCCACCGGTTCAAAAAACGTGTTGACAACATTTTTAATCACGCCGGCGATGGCATATTGCTGCGAATCGATTTGTATGGTCTGGCCGATGGCTGTGTTTTTCCAGCCCATTTGCTCGACAAACTTCTCGTTGACAACAATTTCACGCCGGTCTTCCGTGCGCTGTGCGGCGTCGAAAAGTTGCCCTTCCACCAGATTCACATCCATCAGTTGAAGGTAACCCGCGCCTGCATCGTTGATGCGAATGTCCTTTTGTTGTCCGTCCACAGTTACTTCCTTCCGGTAACCGGGCGAAGACAGGTGGGTGCGGCATCCGGCAATGGCTGTAATATCCGGGTTGGCTGCCAGCGCGTTTTTAAGTACCTCGTATTGCTCCTCTTTTCCAATAGGCACCGCAATCACGTTTTCCGCGCTGTACTGCGTCGGGTATGATTTCATAAAATCGGCCTGTTTGGAAAAAGAAACGCCCGCCACGATGGAGATCAGCGCGATCATAATTTGAACGGCGAGCAGGAACCTGGAAAACATATTGCGGCCGCCATATTGCAAAATCCCCCTCAGAATGATGGCCGGCCGAAAAGAACTCAGGTAAAATGCCGGATAAGATCCTGCCAGCAAAGTGGTAAAAACGGTGATGCCGGCCAGAAAAGCCCATAGCGGTGGGTTGTGTAAAAGGTTGATTTCCAGTTGCATAAATGACCACATGGCATTCCAACCCGGTATCAGCCAGCAGGAAATGCCGACCCCGAGCAGTACGCTGCCCATTACCAGCACACAGCATTCCAGCAGTAATTGCCCGATCAATTGGCCTTGTGCGCCTCCCAGTACCTTGCGCAGGCCGATCTCCCGCAAGCGCCGGTTGGATACGGCAATGGTCGTGTTGGCAAAATTCAAACTGGCTGTCAGCAGCAAGAGCAAAGCCATCGCCAATGGTGCGAAAATGCCTTCGGGGCCCGCATTTTCACGCAGATTATTGCCCCGCATAAACCGGTGGCGCGACACCTGGGGCATGGCTTCCATCCAGTAGGACTGGGCTTTGAGGTCGTCGTGCCGAACACTCTTCTGGATGTCTACGAAAGTCGCCAGCGATTGCTGCACGGCCGGCGCTTGTTCCGGCTTTTCCAGAAGCAGGAAAACGGCATCCGTCAGCCAGGTCCAGTCGCCGGCGTCCACAGGCTGGTTAGCGGCGCCTGTCAGGTTCTCGAAACTGGTCAGAAAATCGAATTGCAGGGAAGAGTTGGTCGGCGGTTTTTGCACTACGCCGCCTATCGTCAGTGTTTGCTGACCGGGCTCGCCGGCATTTAACAGCAAAGTGGCGCCAACCGGATTTTCGTTTCCGAAGTACTTCTGCGCCATATCGGGCGTGAGCCAGATCTTGCTTTTGTCGCCAAGGTCTTTGCCGCCGCTGAGTATCCTGAAATCAAAAATATCGAGGAAATTACTGTCCGTGTAATGGACTTTTTCAGTCCACACCTCCGTGCCGTTTTTCAGGATAACCTGTCTGGAATCCCAGCGGCAGGCCGCCTGCACGCCGCTGATACCTTTCAGGGCAGCCTGTGCCAGTGGTGCCGGACAAATGCCCTGCTGCACGCCGCTGCCTTCCTTATTGATGCCAACCCGGAAAATCCGATCGCCTTTGGTATGAAAACGGTCGAAATCGGCGTTGTGTTTCCAGTTCAGAAAAGCCAGAATACTTACGGCAACCGCAGCGCTTAAACCCAGTACGTTGACGGCTACGTAACTTTTGTAGCGGGCAAGTTGCCGGCTGATCAGTGCGATGTAATTCTTTAACATGGTGGTCGGTAGATTTATAACAGGGAGAAACCCAAGTACCGGGCCATTGTTATAAAAATTTGATAGTCAGTTTGTTATGGGAAATTCGTTTAAAAAAAATGTCCGATCACGAACGGGGTTGTTCATATTCGGACTATTTCGTTATCAAACTAGTTTTGTTACAACTCCAACCTGCGTCTTTGCGTTGTAAAAACAAATATTACCGCCTGTAAAACCTTATTTCAGAACTAAATACACCTTACCATGAAAAACATCCTCTTGTTTCCCCTATTTCTGATCGGAGTAGTTGCCTGCAATCCGGCACAAAACTGCGTCGAAAACCCCAAGCCCGACTGTATCTGCACCCTCCAGTATGACCCCGTATGCGGCTGCAACAACAAAACCTACGGCAATGCCTGTGCGGCGGAATGTGCAGGTATCAAAAGTTATGTAAAAGGGGAGTGCAAACAAGCGGCAGCCGTCGGCCTCGAACGCCGGGTGTGGCAATTAGTGAAATTTACCGGCGGCGATCAGCCGCAAACCGTGCCCGATACGATTATCATTTCCATTAAATTCGAAGCAGGCAAAATCGACGGCAACGGCGGCTGCAACCACGTCGGCGGCGCCTACACACTGAATGGTAAAAACCTGATTGTCACAGGTTTATTCAGTACCAAAATGTATTGTGAAGCCGCTGCCAAATGGGAAAATATGTTCCTGACGACCCTGGAAAAAAGCAAGTCGTACGACCTCGACGGGGACATGCTGGAGATCGATTGCGGCGATAAAGGGAAACTTGTTTTTAAGCCGGGTAAAGCCGAATAGTGTAACGCGGATTACGCGGATCAATAGCGGATTTACGCGGATTTGGGCTCGATAATGAACAGTTTGTACGTTTTTCGAGCCCAAATCCGCGTAAATCCGCTATTGATCCGCGTAATCCGCGTTGCACGTTACATCTTCTTCCCAAAAACAATTCCCCGTGGGCTGGAATCCGCCTGCACAAGCCATGCTTCCGGATCCGAACCGTCCGGATTGGCGCGCATGATAGTGCCCAGATTCCGGTCGCCCCAGTAAATCTTGTTCTCGGTTTTTTCATAGGCCAGCGCATATACGACACGTGAAATACCCGTAGCCAGAACGGCCACGTTGCTGCCGTCGAGGTTGGCCGATTTCAGTTGGATATCACCTGCGGCGATGTACTGATCGAAGTAGATCCGGTCGCCGACGACGAGCATACTGCCGCCTTCCACGCCGGGAATGATCTCCGCTTCGCCGCTGCCGTCGAGGTTCTTTTTCCACACGCCGCCATTGTAATTCACCCAGTACATCACCCGGTTCACCGGATCGATACAAATGCCGTCGGGGTCGTTCGCCTGGCCGGTCACAAAATCCTCTTTCTGGTTTACGTCGGTACTGGCAAGATCGCCGCGCTGGATGCCGTTGCTGGTATCCCAGTAAATCGCATTGCCGACGTAGTCGATACTCATGGCGTTCGGTGCATCGAGGCCGGTACGGAAATCGACGAGGTTACTGCCATCGGGATCGCACTGGAGTATTTTTCCGGCGCCGTAGTCGCTGATATACAGTTTGTTGCGCAAAGAATCATAGGTCATGCCGTACGAATCCTGCACACCTGCGATGGGCAACGCCGATACGATCGGCGCCTGGTCGTTCACCAGTCCGGAATACACCAGACTGCCATCAGTGAAAAAGATCGGAACACCGGAAGCGTTCGCGTCCTTGATGACAATGGTCTGAGTGGTCTCCTTGATCTCCAGTGAAACCGAAGCGACCGCCACCAGGCGCACGGTGAATGCGCCGCTGCTCAGGTAGGTATGGGCCACGTTGGCGCCTTCACCGGAAGAGCCGTCGCCGAAATTCCAGTAAAATGTCACCGTACCTACCGTGGATGGCACGATAGAGGTGCTGGTAAACGTCACCGTAGCGGGCGCAAAACCGTCATGGTCCACCGTATAGGTAAATTTGGGAACCGTACTGGCGGGTGGCACCGGAAAATCCTCTTTTTTACAGCCGTTGAGGCCGAAAAGCAACGAAGCGGTGCAAAACAATACAAAAATGTTTTTCATAAGCAGGTTGCCCTTTTACAGTTTAATGATGAGGCCGCGCGGGCTGGAAAGTCCGTCTTTCAGCAGTTCGGTATCCGTGCCGTCGAGGTTGGAACGATTGATCTCGCCGCTGTCGCGCCCCGACCAGTAGATTTTGTTTTCCGTGTAATCGATCGCCATGCCGTAAATGCGTGTAGCGGTACTGGAAATGTTGCTTGGGCTGGTGCCGTCGAGGTTGGCCCACACCAGGGCGCCGTCGCCGCCATTGGCATTCTGGTTGTCGTAGTAAATTTTACCGTTCTGGGCATCTACCAGAATTGCGTAGCCATACACACCGGCAACGAGAACGGACGGGTTGGAGCCATCCAGATCGGCCACGTACAGGTTTTCCAGGTTCACTTCGTAGAAATACATTTTGTTGTGCGCAGGGTCGAGGGAGATCGCACGCATTTGTCCGCCGGCAATATTCACGATGCCGATTTGCTGGTTGGTACCGTCGAGGTTGGAGCGGGAAACATTACCCGCATCATCCGTCCAGTATACTTTGCCGGCTGTTCCGTCGAGCGCGATGCCGTATGGGTCCGTGAGTCCGGTCACGATGGCTTCGAGGCCGCTGCCATCGAGGTTCATGCGCCAGATTTTGCCTTCGCCGGTCACTTCAAAATCGCTGAAATAGATTTTCCCGTTGGCCTGGTCGATGGCCATACCCGGGCCGGCCTTGCCGGTCACGTCGAGTACGGGGCTTACGGTACCTGTGCCGTCGAGGCTCAGTTTGTTGATGAAACCTGCGTTGTATTCAACGAAGTAAATCTCTTTGGACGCCGGCGGGGCCGCAACGGTAATCTGTTTGGTAGCAATGCTGGCTCCTGCAGAAGTGGTGCCGATCAACGTTACCGTGTAGGTACCCGCAGCAGTGTAGGTGAACGACGGATTAGCGTCCGTCGAAGAGGAGTTGGCGGCATCTCCGAACGCCCACACGTACGACGTGGCGCCTTTGGAAGCGTTGGTGAATTGCACGGGAGTAGTTGTCTTCAGCGCATTTTCATTTTCAACGGTGAAAGCGACAAACGGCTTCACCGTGATCTGTGCCGTAGAAACCGTGGTGCCGCCCGGGCCGGTAGCGGAAAGGGTTACCGTGAAAAAAGCCGAAGTCTGGTAACTTTTTTTCGGCGCCGATTCCGTGGAAGTAGTGCCATCACCGAAACTCCAGACAAATGCGGTAGCATCGGAAGAGGTATTGGTGAACGTGATTTCTTCGTCTACCACGACGGTGGTTTTGGAAGCGCTGAATGCGGAAGACGGCTTGATCGGGTCTTCGTCTTTTTTGCAGGCATTCAGGAGGGTCAAGCCCAACGCGAGGAGTATG